>CAWERM010000088.1:0-32638 GCA_963810995.1 uncultured Acidobacteriaceae bacterium
AGTAGAAGCCATGCGAGCGTCCCGCGAGCTGTACGAGAAATGCAAGCGGACACCCGAATAACGCGCCCCACAGCAGCAATCCAGCGGCATCGATCAAACGCGGTATCGGTCGCCAATAAGAAAAGGCCACGGCAGCACACAAAATCGCAATCTCACGCCACGGCAATAAGCTGAGGGGATGCTCCGGGCCGCCAAGCTCAACCACTCTCCCCAGCACAATCTCTACCGAGATAAGTGCAATCAACAACAGCCCCATGCAGCGATCGAAGCTCGTCACGCGCAGTTCAAAAGCGGTGATCGACGGCAGCAGCTCTCTGTGCGGGCTAAGCTCAAGTGTATTCACAGGCTGTCGTCTTTCGGGCGCCTCATTGCGTTTGAATATCGATGAGCTTGGAACGGATATGTTGGAAGCAGTTATAGAGGCGACCCATATACGCTAATTTCGCCCAGCGGCGGAAGGAATCCCTCGTTTGTGGTAGAGCCACTCGAGCAACGGCCCTTGAACAGACATGTAGCGACGCCTCCCTCGCTCAATCATCGATTATGGAGTTTAGAGCCAATAATACCGCCGCTGTGAGGGCCGCTTCAGCGCCCTTCGCTCAGGCGCGCCGCCAGATGCCTGGGCAGCCCAGCCATCCGCAGCCGCTCCTGTGCCGCCGCCAGATCATAGGACACGCGGTGGTATAGCACCTCGCACGCCTCGCTATCGTATATGGCAAACGCCGCTCGCCAGTCAGCATCGCGTGGCTGCCCCACCGATCCAGGATTGATCAGGTAGCGTACTCCCGCGACTATCGGCAGAGTCCACATCACGCTGCCCGCGCGGCCAGCGTAGCGCGGCCTTAGTTCGTGCCAGTCGTGCTCCTTTTGGGCAAACCCGCACTGGATGTGGGTGTGCCCCACAAACGCAATCGCCGTCGCCATCTGCTGCAGTGGGGCCCATGCATCGCGCATGTTCTGGATATAGTGGTCCTCATTCAGAGGCGACCCGTGCGCAAGGGTCACGCGCACCTCGTCCGCCGTTCGCGGCTCCGTCTGTAGAGGCCCCTGGGGCAGTCCGCGCAGCCACTCCAGGTTCTCCGCGCTCAGGGCCTGCATCGTCCACTTCGCCGATGCCCTCGCCAATGGATTGAAGTTACGTGTAGACGTCAGTCCACAGCAGATGCGGTCGTGATTGCCGCGCACCGTCAGCGTTGCCAGCGGCCGGATTGTCTCCACAACCTGGTTTGGGCTGGCCCCGTAGCCCACCATATCGCCCAGGTTCCATAGCGCGTCCCACTGGCCCGCCGCATCCAGAACCGCGGTCAGGGCCTCCAGGCTTCCATGAATGTCGGAGAGAACAAGAGCGCGCATAGAGGAGATCGATTCGTGCAGCTAAGCACGAACCTTCAGTTTATCGCAACAGTCTCTCAACCTTCTTTGGCCAGCCAGGCCAGCGGACGCGTGCGGTCGGTCGCCATGGTCGGTGCCGAAGCCAAAAGCCGTCGCGTATACGCGTGCTGCGGGTTGGCGAAGAGATCACTCCGGCTCGCCTGCTCCACAATGCATCCCTGTTGCAGTACCGCAACGCGATCACCGGGCTGGTCGCAGGCCTGCGCCACCACCGCCAGGTCGTGCGAGATAAACAACATGGAGAGGCCATGGGTTCGGCGCAGATCCTTCAACAGAGCCAGAATCTGCGCCTGCACCGTCACATCCAGCGCCGTCGTCGGCTCGTCGGCAATCAGCAAACGTGGCCGATTAACAATCGCCATGGCAATCAGGATCCTCTGCCTCTGCCCGCCCGAGAACTGGTGTGGGTAATCGCGCACGCGTCGCTCCGGTTCCGGCAAAGCCACTTCGTGCATCGCATCGAGAACGAGACGTTCGACAGCCTTTGAGGACAACTTCGGCTGGTGCGCACGTACAGCTTCGGCAATCTGCGCGCCCACCCGCATCACCGGGTTCAGCGCGGTCATCGGCTCCTGAAAGATGATGGCTACGTCGCTGCCCCGCAGCCGCCGCATCTCCCCTTCAGGCAGCGCCAGCAGGTCCACCGCATCCGACGGGTGCCCCACATCTGGATTTTCAGATGTGGGTTCAACGCGGAACAAAATCCTCCCACTCACGTTCGCTCTCGCCGGCAGCAGACGCATCACAGCCAGCGCAGTGGCCGACTTGCCAGAACCCGACTCGCCCACCACGCCCAGCGTTTGTCCGGCGGCAATCTCAAACGAAATCCCATGCACCACTTCGCGACCGTTGAACGCGATCGACAGGTCCTCCACTCGCAGAATGGCCGACGCGCCGCTGGCTTGCGTTGTACCGTTGCCGGAAAAGGACCTTGAGTTCACTTTGTAGATGGTAGAGCATCTCTCGTAACCCATGGCCTTGAAACGGCTCCGCGAGCGCACGGTGTCCCGCTCAAGTTACTCTGGGATGAGACGACACGCGCCCCGACTGCGTCTAAAGAGAGCATGATGTCCTTCCCTCGCCCCCAGCGCGGTCTGCGTTCCCTCGCACGAACCATGGGCGGACTGCTGCTCTGCGTTGCCGCTGGGACTCTACTCCGCGCCCAGACTCACAAGGTCGCGGCGCCGGAGAAGGTGGTGCGCGCCGTAGCCATCTACGAGTGGACCGGGGAGATGGCCAAGCCCACCGCAAGCCGCCTTATCCCGGTCTCGTTGTTTATCGACAACAAATTCGAAGATGCCGATGTCTACCTCGCCCGCCCCGTCCCCTTCGCGCTCGACACGGGCAATGTCTACGAGATTGACCGGGCCGGCGTTGCTCTGGGCACTCTCGACCTGGCCTTTGCCCGCCACCTAGTGGCCTCCACCACGGCGTCTAGCACATATGACGACGGCTGGTTTGGTTACGGCAAGTTCGTTCCTCCAGCCCCACCGAAGGTCTCCACACTCAGGCCCTCCAAGACTCTTGGAGTCATCAACGGCTTTGACGAAGACGACGACAGTCCGCACTTCTCCGCGCGCTCCGCCCAACCCGGTTCCGGTGACGCGGCAACACCAACGACGGGAACGTCCACGCCTTCCGACACTCCTGCCGACGATCCCAATCGCCCTACTCTGCACCGCTCAACCAGCACGCCCGACAAGACAGATTCGTCGAATCTCGGCGACACACCCGGAAACGACCCCGACCGGCCAACCCTGCGACGCCACAGCCCTGATATAACTGCCGCCGACCAGACGGCCAACAATAACGACGTCGCCTCGTTGAACGACGACCCTAACCGTCCTCTGCTGCATCGCGGCAAGCCCGCCGCAGCACTCACCGATGCGGACATTCCCAAGCTCTCCGGACTTCCCGGCGACCAGGACCTGCATCAGATGGTCGCCGTATCTGACGCTACGAACCGCCCACCGCACGACTTCTCGCGCGCTTGGCAGGATGAGAACGAACATCAGGCCATTCTCGCCAAAATGCAGACCGCGGCACGTGCGCAACTCGCTGCTTACGAGGCCACCACTGCGCCGCCCACTCCTGCTGTCGCGCCCGCAGCGCCTACGCCGCCTGCCCCACGCAAGACCAGCGGCAAACTGTCGCGCAATGCTGCTCCCCCGTCACCAACTCCACCGGCTACGCCGCCCCCGCCCGAACCGCTACTCGATGAGCAACTGACTGGCTACACGCTCAGCTACGGCGGCGCGCCTACCTACGTCTACTCCGCTCACACCGATGGCCTGGGCGCTGCACTGCGCTTTGTCACCGTGGTAGCGCAGGTCGACATGAATGGAGAGCCGGAGATTGCCATCAAGAGTGCCACCGACGCTGCCCACCTGGATCGCACGCCGCGCATGAAGCTGGTGGACGCAGTCGACGCCGAAGCCTCCAACCGTGCCAGCCTGCTCTTTGAGCTGCGCGCCCAAAACTCACGCCAGTTTGCGCTTTACCGCGTCATCGGAGCGCGCGCCGACCAGACTTTCGTCACAGGTTCCACCCAGTAATGCATCTATTTCGCCGCAGGCGGTGCAGAGGGAGGCGCTGCCGTGGGTGATGCCTGGACAGATGGGGGAGCCGGACGGTTGCCCTGCTGCCGTGGCGGCGCAACGAAGACGGACGGATGCTTCTCTCCGCGATGGCAGGTGCCGCAGGTGATGGGATCGGCGTAGCGGCGGTCAGGCATCTGTTCCAGGTAACGGGTGTTCAGGTCGTCGGTCATCTGGATCATGTACCGCGCTGTATCCTTAGTCGGGTTGGCGTCGGAGGCCCTGTCCTCGCGCTTGGTAACCGGGTCTGCTGCGGCGTGGCAGAATTCGCACTCGACACCGAGATCACCGGTGAACTGGCGCATCAGCTTGCGCAGGTCGTCGCGAGAGATGTTGTCCGGCAGCACCTTCAGGTTCTTGAATGCTTCTTGCGCGCGGGGTGCGGCGGGCGCCGTCGGTGCGGTCTGCGCGGATGCGGAGAGGATAAGGACAAGGCCAGCGCAGAGTACGGGCACACACCTGCAAAGAGTTCGATTCATGTCTTCAGTGCCTCGGTGAGAGTTTAAACGGGTATCTTCCCAAGGTCTACGGAGATCGAGCGCGCCTGTCAAGCCGTTCACTTTAACCCGCGTCCATGGGTTCCCACACGGCCAGCCTTCTTCGCAGATTCCATTCAATCAGCTGCGCCACTCTAAAGTGGTCCAACCTATTCCAGAGTCGGATAATCCGGCCTTGGATTGTCGGGAGGAGTGGGATAGGCCTTGCTGCCGTCATTCAGTTCAAGACGGACGTAATCCCATACCACGCCGTTGGTGACGTCCCCAGCGGGAACGGTGAACGTGACAGTGTTCTCGCCCGGCTTCATCAATGCAGCGTCGAACTTCTGGATGTACTGGTTCCACACGCCCTTATTCGTGTTGTAGCGCAACGCGTTGGTGGAGACGGGACGCAGAGTGCCAACGGTCTGTCCGTTAACACCTATGTCCAGGGTCGTACTATCCGCCCCAGCCAGCGCAATACGCAGGTACGCCGTGCCTGTCGCGGCCTTCGCCACGTTGAATTTGACCGTCCATGTGGTGGCCCTCCCGCGTCCCCACTGAGGCCACGGGTCTCCCGGAGTGGTTGGAATTGCAACCCATCCGAAGCGCTGGTTGTACGGGTCCTTGGCGTCAGGATTCATCCACGCAGTGGTGGTGGAATGCGGTGTCTCCTGGAAGAACCAGTCCTTGGCAGGATTGCTCTTGCCGATGGTATAGGTGATGTCGTTGGGGAAGAGTCCGGCATAGCGCAGACCCCAGCCCCATAGCCAATAGTTGTCTGCGTCGCCCTTGAAGAACTTGTCTCCGGTACGATCGGGATAGCCAATTTCCCATACTTGCTTGCCATAGCGGACAGGCTGCCAGACGAGCTTGCCCAAGTTCAAGGTCTTGCCTGCTTCCACTGTAATGTTGGTCTTGGCGTACTCGCCCAGCACTCCATTGGCGAATGCGTGCAGCGTATAGGAGCCGGGACGCACATTGGGGATGGTGAATCTGCCGTCCGCCGAGCCGTCGACCCAGAACTCATAGTAGTTCCCGTCGTGCGGCCAGGTGATGATGTCGCCATTCCCTGCGCGCGATTGGAACCCGGTCCCCGCTCCCTTATAGTTCGGATGCGCCAGGCCAATGTTCAGATTTGGCAGCAGCTTGGAAGCGGCCTGCGGATCGTCGAGGACGAGTTGTCCGGTGACGGCGCCGCGTTCCGCCTTGTGCGGGTAGTCCATGCCCTGCACCCACTCATACGGCCATGCGGCCTTCACCTGCTTCGACTTGGCAACCGCGTCGTTCCACAGAGCAAGCGAGTTATCGTGCCAAACCTTGGGTACTGCCGGCATGCCGCTGCCGTAGCTGGCCGTCAACTTATCCAGATCGGCTTTGGTTGGCTCCTTTGGATCGGCCAGAGAATTAAAGTAGACGAAGATTGGACCGACCACGTGCTTCCACTCCTGGCCGGCGGGGATGCTTGTGATCGAGCCGCCACCATAGTGGCCGGATGTCCAGTAGTCGAGCACGATGGGTAGATAGGCAGGCGAACCGGGAGCGGAAAAGTGGTCGATCAGGTCCAGCCTCTCCGGGCCGCCGGTAATGTACTCGTTCGATGGGTTGATGAAATACACGCCAATATGGTCCTTGGTGCTGGACCATCCCCAGGCCTGCAACTTATACATCGGGGCGTTGTAGCTGTATTTATGCTCGACGGAGTTCTTATACAAGCCAGTCGCGTAGATGCTCTGCTCCTTGGCGTGGACCTCGTGGTCCTCCGGCGCATTGCTTTCAAGTTGGTTGCGGTCCTTGTCCACCGAGCGCCAGTCGAAGGTTGGGTTCATGTCTTGCAGGATGAATCGGCTCTCGCCCTCGCCGGCCTGTGGATACGAGGCGCGATGAGTGTACTCGCTGTAGGTATAGAAGCCGCTGACCCCTCGCTCCAATGTGTAGCGCGTCTCAATGTCCATCCCTCCGCCGCGGCCACCGCCGCCTCCTCCACGGCCAGCCCCTGAGCCGGGAGCACCGAGAGCGCCAGGTGCTCCGCCGCCGCGCGCACCACGACCACCTGCAGCAGTAGCACCGGGAGTGCCCGCACCGGCTCCGCCTGCACCAGGGCCGCCTGCGACGGGCGCGCCCGCAACGGGAGCACCGCCGCCGCGAGCGATACCGCCACCACCCGCACCACCGCCTGGATTGACTCCCAGCACGGAGACCTCAGCGCGTTCGCCTCCGTTGGTCGACGGATCGATGGTCACCCTGGCCGTGACGGTGCCCGCAGGTCTCTGCTCCCAGTAACTGTAATTACCCTTGGTCAAGATCTCGACGCCGTGATAGACCAGCGATGTCAGATTGCCGTCGCGCTTGCGGATGCTGACCTTGACGATGCCGTTGTCCAGCGTCCAGGTGTCGCCGTCGTCGGCGAGAGTGACCGGTGCGTTAAACTTTAACTTTTTCGATTGCCGGCATCATGTGCGCGGCAGGCGCGGTTTGCGCGGAAGGTATAGTTTGGGCTGTAGGCTTCGCCTGGGTGGCCTGCTGCGCAACTGCACCGTGTGTCTGGGCAACTGCCAGGGCAAGAAACGTGGATACGCAGAGGAGCCGTACTTTGGTCATGACGCCAACCTTTCAAACGAGCTTGGGAATAAATGGGCTTGAGCTTTCTGTAGTGTGAGAAGCATAGTAGTCCTGCTGGATTACCGTCAATGCGGCGGTGATCGGCGCCAGTACTTCGACCTCATGAAGCAGGAGAAGTGACATGATATTACGTGCCGGTTGCGAGGAAGCACTTCCCATATTTCCCCTATCCATGCTACATTTTTGGGATGTTGGGTAAATACACAACATCGCACATGCGATCGCCTTGGAGAATCTTTCTTGGTGTGTTGTGTATCGCACTGGTTATGCTGGGCGGCGTTGTCACCGCGACGCACAGTCATTCACATGGCGAGGTCTCTCACCAGGACTGCGGCCTCTGCGTAACCGCTCATATGGCGATCCAGATCGCCGTCACTGTTACCCAGGTATGCATCGCCCAGGTATTCACAAGAGTTGAGGCATCGAGCCCGATTGCCTTACTTCAATTTGCTCCACAATTTGCGCTATTTTCACGCCCCCCGCCTGCCGTCGCCAATCTCTCCTAGATGGCACAAGTAAACCACGGCTAAAACCTAAGGCAACGGAGGCAGTGCATGCACACGCTAATTCAGCGCGCGTTTTTCGCGGCGTTTTTGATCTGTATTTTCTTCGGCTTTTCAAGCATCCTGGCGCAATCAGCAGGCAATTCAGGCACAATTTACGGAACTGTCTCCGATGTCACCGGGGCCGTGATTCGGGGAGCCACAGTCTCCGTTGCGAACCCGGTGAGCGGATACAGCAGACAGACCAAAACGGATAACGCCGGCCATTATCAGTTCTCCAATCTGCCGCTCAATCCCTACCATCTGAGCTTCTCCGCCGCCACCTTTAGCTCCACATACGAGGACATCGACGTACGCTCCACGGTCCCGATGACCCTGACAACCACCCTACAACCGGGCACTACCTCTACGGTGGTCGAGGTGACGACAACGGGTGGCGACCTGATCGAGAACGATCCAGTCGGCCACACTGACGTTGACCGCGATCTATTTGAGAAGCTCCCGCTGGAGAGCGCGTCCTCTTCCCTCAGTTCCCTCGTCACGCTCGCCTCGCCCGGCATCGCGGCAGATTCGAACGGCCTCTTTCACGGCCTTGGCGACCACGCTTCCAACTCCTTCTCTGTGGACAACCAGCCCATTACAGACCAGCAGTCCAAGGTCTTCTCTAACCAGCTCCCCTCCAACTCCGTCCAGTCCCTCTCGGTCATCGACGGCGCGCCTACCGCCGAGTATGGCGGCAAGACGAGTGTCGTCATCGTTGCCACTACCCGCTCTGGCCAGGGCGTCACAACTCCTACCGGCTCTATCACCACATCCTACGGCACCTTCGGCACTGCCACCGGCTCCATCGATCTCAGCTATGGCGGCAAGGACTGGGGCAACTTCATTGAAGTGGATGGCCTCAAAAGCGGCCGTTTCCTCGACCCGCCGGAGTTCTCCGTATTCCACGACAAAGGCAACGAGCTCAACATCTTCGACCGTGTCGACCGCCAGCTCACACTCGGCGACTCGTTGCATCTCAATCTCGGCCTCAGCCGATCCTGGTTCCAGACTCCCAATGCTTACGACAACCTCAACGTCCAGAACGTGATCAGCGGCGGCACCAGTGCGAACCCCGTGTTCGGCAGCGTTGGCAACACCGACCAGCGCTCCAAGATTGTTACCTTCAACATCGCCCCTACATATACGCACACCATCAATGTCAATTCAGTCTTCAACTTCACCGGATATGTCCGTCGCGACGCATACGACTACTATGCCAGCGGAAATCCTCTGGCCGACCTGGGGCCGATTCAAAACCAGACCATCAGCCAGGCGCGCTCACTCACCAACTCCGGTCTCCACACCACCATCTCCTATGCGAAGGGCGTCAACAACGTCAAGGTTGGAGCCGAGTACACGCAGACCTTCCTGCGGGAGAACGATCCACTCGCCATCGTCAATGCAACCTTCAATTCACCCTGTGTGAACACCAGCGGCAATCCACTGCCCGGCTTTACCAGCCCAACCCAGTGCGCTGCCCATGGCGACGTTTCCAACGATCCCTCGGTTGGAGGCACATATAACTCCGCTCTTCTGCCGTACGACCTTACCCGCGGAGGCGGCTACTATACATTCAACGGCCACACTGATGTGAAGGAGCTGGCACTCTACGCTGAGGACCAGATCACCGCCGGCGACTGGACTATCAACCTCGGCGTTCGCGGCGATCTCTATAACGGCCTCGCCATCCAGCGTCAGGCGGAGCCCCGCCTAGGCGCTGCCTACACCATCAAGTCAACCAGCACAGTCCTGCGCGCCTCCTACGCGCGTACCCTTGAGTCCCCCTTCAACGAGAACCTGGTCCTCTCCAGCCAGGGCTGCGGAAGCGCTGTCCTTTCGCCGCTGCTCCTCTGCACTCCGGGTGTCTCTACTACGCTACAGCCGGGTTTTCGCAACGAGTTCCACGCTGGCCTACAACAGGCCATCGGCAACAACTTCGTCCTTTCCGGCGACTACATCTGGAAGTACACCCACAATGCCTTCGACTTCTCCGTCCTGGGCAATACGCCAATAACCTTCCCTATCGACTGGCACAACTCTAAAATCCCGGGCTTCGACCTGCGCGCGGATGTGCCCCACTTCCACAACATCTCCGCCTTCGTCGTCATGTCCTCGGTGGCCGCGCGCTTCTATCCGCCGCAGGTGGCCGGGGCGGGCGCAACCGTCGGACAGAGCGGGTATCCCTTCCGCATCGACCACGACGAAAAGTTCAACCAGACCACGCACCTGCAATACAAGATTCCGAGCAAATTCGCGCCTTGGTTAGGGTTCAATTGGCGCTACGATAGCGGTCTGGTCGCCGGTTCAGCCCCTTGTTATGGTCCGGCCTCGGTCGATCCCAACAGCCCATGCATCCTCTCTTCGACGACGCTTGGTGGACAGCCTGCCATCCTCATGGTTAACGCCTTCGGTGTGCCTTTCACGGCCGACCAGGAGTTTCAGGCCGGCTTTGCCTGCGGCAGCAACAAGGCGACCCCAACCAATCTCCTGCCCACCACCTGCCTAGCCTCGCAGTTCACCTCAAGCCTCATCTCCATCCCCGCGCCCAACACAGGCGACAACGATCACAACCCGCAACGCATCGCCCCGCGCAACGTCTTCGACGCATCGCTTGGCCAGGACAATCTTTTCAATGGCGATAAGTACAAGTGGAGCCTCCATCTGACCGCCGTCAACTTTACCAACAAGTATGCGTTGTACAACTTCCTCTCTACGTTCTCGGGCACACACTATTTGACGCCACGTGCGATGACAGCTGAACTCGGCTTCCACTTTTAGCCAGCACTTAACTCAACCATGCAATGCCCGGTGGAGCAAAAGCTCCTCCGGGTGGGCCCTTCGAAAGGAGGAGGTTGTGTCCGGAGTTCCTAAATGGGGTCGAAGCAGTAAACGGCGTGTGCGCCTTATCCGGTGGACGCGTTGGGAGATTGTAAGCCTCGCCGGGCTAGGTTCTCTGATCTCTCTTCTGAGCTTGGTGCTGGCCAAATGGTTGACGGTACATCCGTTTGACTAGGTAGAAGCGATAAGCGAAGAGCAACGGACTGATTACAGTGCCGGGAGGATTTCCTTCGTTAACCCGGTGACAATTTGAATGCACGGAATAGACGTGGTGAGTGTGTGACACCCGGCAACGCCCGAGTAGCGGCACCGGGTTCAAACTCTGTTGTTCGAGGAAGGGATTGGAGTACTCTGTAGATCAATCGTTATTGAACCCACCAAGTTTTCAGTTCAGCACGTTGAGTGCGATGAGAGCCGCAATAGCGAAATTGGCGTCCCCAACGGGATTCGAACCTGTGTCGCCGCCGGGAACAGGCGGAGTCCTGGGCCACTAGACGATAGGGACGCATCAAATCAAAAACGAAGGGCCGAGCGGGCCAACCGGGCGCCACACTACCCGGTTCCAATCCATCGTACACCAGCGAATCGTGGTCGCGCTCAAGTTCCCGGCGCACCGGAGTCGGAGGAAGTTGTTGCAGAGGCTGAAGGATTGGAAGCCATAAGAGAATGACTCGGTTTCTTCAGCTAGGATGTTCGACGAACACACATGGCTGGATGGTCGAGATTCAAATGTAAACGGCGGAGCTGGTTTGCCCCGCCGTTGTTGATTGCAAATTGATTTCAGCGCTGTTTCACGCGACGTGCATTCGATTAGCGACGTTGGCCGCCGCCGCCATGTGCTGCTCCACCACCGCGTGCTGCGCCACCGCCGCGTGCTGCGCCACCGCCACGTGCTGCGCCACCACTGTTACGGACAACTGGCCCGTCGCCAGGAACGTCCGCGATTGTCTGAAGCGACGCGACGCGAGTTGGCATATCCGCGACCGCCACCGCCGGGGCCACGAGCATAGCGTCCTCTGCCGTCACCGCCGAAGTAACGTCCTCCACCGTAGCCAACGAAGCGATGGTCACCCCAGCCGTGGCCATAGCCCCAGTTGGCCCATGGGCCCATACCCAGGAAGATGCCGTTATAGAAGTAGCCCGACCCATAATAACCGTAGGGCGCGCAGGCATAGGGTGCATAGCCGTAGTAGCCATAGGAACAGACTGGCTGAACCCCGATGCCAATACCAATAGATGGAACACGGACGCCGACTACGATCTGTGCTTTTGCCGCCGGTGTTGAAGGTAGAGTCAGGAAGGTGAACAACACTGCTGCATAAAGAAGAACTTTCGATCCACGCATTTAGAGCCTCATTTACGGTGTCTGCGGCTCCTGGTAGATGCGCTGGATACTGCGGTGTCCCGTCTTCACTCGTCTCAACCATCCGGCTGAAAGAGTGCATATACCATAGGATGGCTAATCTCAGGATAGGTTGTCTGGCGAGCACTCCAGACCTCCGCACCCTGTTTCGCTTTAGTCAATCTCAGCGGGTGATGTGCAAGAACTGAGGTCACTACTTCGCCGGGTCGCCCCAGAGCACGCCTCGTCCGTTGGTTCCCATGTACACCCTGCCGAAGACGCGCGGGTCGCCGGTAATCTGCTCGATCCAGGCATACCTGTGTTCGGTATCGTCGATGCGCTGCCAGGTCGCTCCGTCGTCCAGTGAGCGGTAGATCCCTCCTCCACGCCCCTCACCCTCTGTAGGAGGTGCTGCTTCGGGAGTGCCTGCGATCGCTCCCGCCAGATAGATTGCCGGCGAAGACTTACCGGGCGCAGCCTTGCCGAAGCCAACTGCATATACCGCTGCAACGCTGCTCAGTAGATGGAACTCAATGCCGCGGTTGGCCGATCGCCACAGACCGGACGAGCCTCCAATCCAAAGCGCATTGGGCGCGGTCGCAGGGATGCGCAGCCTGCCGCCCTTAGGTGCGGTCGAGTTCACCACGGATGAGGCCCCGTCGCCGTTCAACGTGTAAAGAACGCCGCCAGCGGAGTCGTAGACCCAGAAGGCTTTTGCACTGGCGGGATCGGCCAGCACCTGTAGCCCGCCTCGCCCACCCGCTTGAAGCGAGAGCGGCTGCCAACTTGTGCCGCTGTCTTTGCTCAGTCTGCAGCGGGCCTCCGCGCACGGCCCACAGAAGCAGGGACCCATCGGCGGAGATTGCCGCGTCGCCACCTTGTGCGCCTTGCGCGGGCTCGGTGGCAAAAGGCGTCCAATGCACTCCGCCATCGTGCGAGACTGCTCCATGCGGCCCTGGGTTCCACGAACGGCCTACACGCACCATCTCCTCGGGCTTCTGCGCAGCCAGAGCAATGGTGTCGCAGTTGGATAGCTCGGGATTCTTCATGGCTCCGCCAGCGGGCGAGCGGGAAAAGTCGTCGTTGCGGAAGCAGCCGATGTCGCCGAGGCCGGTGAAGAGGTGCGGGCCGGTCGCAGTGGGCAACAGCGGGCTGAGCAGCATGATGTCCGCTGTCTCCTCCAGGCCCGGCGCACCAACCGCCCAGTGAGTCGTAGTGCCGCCATTCACGTCATGCGACTCCCAGATTGTCTCTCCCGTGCCGTACAGAACATGGGCCGAATCGAATGGATCGATCATGACCGCGCCAATCCAATGGCCGAAGGGCGCACCGGCGACGTGATCGGCCCACGGCGCCAGACTTGCATCGCGTACTGCGCCCTCCTTCAACGACTGCCAGTGCGCTCCGCCGTCCTCCGAGCGAAAGATGGTGTCGCCGGGATGCCAGCGGTCGATGGTGGACGCAAGCAGCGTCTGCGGATGCCGTGGATCGGCGGTGACAATGCCGTATCCGAAGCCCTGCGCGTCCTGCGAGGCCTTGGCGTCGTTGGCATGGTCCTTCTGTTCCCCACTGATTGGCTTTTGCGGTGTGATGTCCTTCCATGTGTTTGCGGTAGGGGAGAAAGCCCACACCGCGCCGTTGCCGGTGCCGTTGGGGCCGGGACGGTCGGTGAAGCTCAGATACATGGTCCCATCGGAGCTGAAGACGCCATGATTGGGAAAGAGTCCCTGCGGTGATCCGGTCACCTGCTGCCATGTCTTTCCTGCATCTGCGGAGCGCAGCAGGTTGTTGACCGGATCATCGACACCGACGTAGATAACGGGCGTGGGTTGCCCCGCATGGCCGCTCGACTTGTCGAAAACGACAAACGTCAGACCGATGCGGTTGGATGGCGGATCGGGAAAGTGCGCGACCCGTGCCCAGGTCGCTCCACTGTCATCGGAGCGCCACAGGCCCGCCAGGCGCGTGGCCATCAGAAGCGTTTGCGGATGGTTCGGGTCTACCTGCAGCCGTTCTCCGGCGAAACGGCCATCCTCGTTGCCGCCCATCTTGAACGGAACGCGCGCGATGCTGAAGTGGCGGCCCTGGTCATCGGACCGCAGGATCGCCCCATTGGGCGTGCCGTTGTTGGTGTACGTGCCTGCGGCGATATATAGCTTTTTCGCATCCGTCGGGTCGATGGCAATGCTCTCCGCGCCCAGCAGGTTGCGATCGGAGAATGGCAGCCAATCCTGCAACGGGGACCAGCGTTTGACGGCGTTGTCCCATCGATATGCGCCACCAATGTCCGTACGGACATAGTAGAGTCCACGCTGCGATGGATGCGCCACAAAGCCGGTGATGAACCCGCCCGCAATGAAGGTGACGTTTTGGAAGCGGTATGGCGCCGGTGCGGGATCGGCGGCGCGGCAAGGGGATGAGACGCACAACAGGGATGCAGCCAGCAGAACGCAACTTGTTTTCATCGGATTTTCTCCACGGGTAAGAGTACTGCACTCCGGCCTGTTCGCACAGACTCAAGTTCAGGACTCCCGGCAGACAGTGCTCAAGCTCCGCTCTTGCCTCTCGCGTTGCGGCGGGAGTACCGTGAATCATCCTTGCTCTGTAGGGAACATCAGGCCAAACCCTCGACGGAAATCCATCTGGAGACTTTCTATGTCTACGCCCTCACATTTGCGCACCTCCTTACTTGCTGCGTTCTTCGCGGTCCTGCTGCTTGCGACTATGCCCTGCCTTGCTCAGGCGCAGTCCGGCCAACCGGGCCCGCAGATTGTCCCCAACGCCTTGTTCAGCGACCACATGGTGCTGCAAAACGGCATGGCGGTGCCCATCTGGGGCACTGCTGCGCCCGGTGAAAAAGTCACCGTTAAGCTGCATGGCCAAACAAAGTCCGCCACTACCGGCGCCGACGGCAAGTGGATGGTAAAGCTGTCGAAGCTCAAGTCCGGCGGCCCGTACACTATGACCATCGCCGGCGGAAAAGGCAGTACTCCCATCACCATCAACGACGTGCTGGTGGGCGAAGTGTGGCTCGGCTCGGGCCAGTCCAACATGGTCTTCCCGGTCTCTATGAAGGGCCGCGCCGGCCCTTACGGCTTGCTGGACGACGCAAAGGAGATCGCGGCGGCAAACTACCCGCAGGTGCGCATGTTCACCGTACCGGACAAGAAATCGGCCACGCCGCTGACTGACGTCAAGGCTGTATGGAAGGTATGCAGCCCGGATACGGTTGCGGACTTCTCCGCCATGGGATACCTGTTTGCTCGCGATCTGAATCAGGCACTGAAGTTGCCGGTCGGCATCGTGTTGTCGGCCTCCGGTTCAAGCACAGCGGAGGCGTGGGTGCCGCGCGAGGCGTTGCTGGCAGATCCGATCATGAAGCCCGTCGTCGAAGGCTTCGATACCCGCGAGGCAGCCTGGAAGGCGAACCCCACGCCTCCAACGCCGCCTGCTCCGCGACCCGCAGCACCACCTGCCCTGGCAACTATTGCTCCCGGAGCACCTGGCGCACCTCCAGTGCCAGGCGCTGCACCCGCGGCCCGACGTGCGCGTGGCGGCGGAGGCGATCCGGCGAACGACCAGCACCAGCCCACCGTGCTCTACAACGGCATGATCAATCCCATTCTTCCCTACGCCATCCGCGGGGCGATCTGGTATCAGGGCGAATCGATCCTGGGCAATCCGGGCATCCCAGGGTATGGGCATGTCATGGCGACACTGGTCACTACTTGGCGTCAGCTATGGGGCGAGGGTAACTTCCCGTTCTACGCGGTGCAGCTTGGCCCGCTGAAGAACAACAGCAACAATCCGCGGGTACGTGAGCAGCAGGCCGACATTCTCTCTGTACCCAACACCGGCGTGGCCACCGCCATAGACATCGGCGATTCCGCCAACGTACATCCCAAGAATAAAGAGCCGCTGTGCGACCGTCTCGCCCGCATCGCACTGGTCAACGTCTACGGACGCAAGATGGAGTTCTCCGGGCCGATGTACGAGGGGATGAAGGTGGAGGGTAACGCGATTCGCATCAGCTTCACCCACGCACAGGGACTGACCACGCATTATCCGGACGGGTTGTATGCACATGTCTCGTCGCCACCCAATCCGCCTTCGACCGCGGAGGTTGCAGCGACCAACGATGGCCCGCTGAAATGGTTCCAGATCGCCGGCGCCGACGGCAAATATGTGGACGCGCAGGCATCCATCGACGGCAGTACGGTGGTCGTCCGCAGCCCCGATGTTCCGGCGCCCACGGAGGTCCGCTACGCCTGGGACAACTATCCCTACGGCGCGAATCTCTACAACTCCGCGGGCCTTCCCGCATTTCCCTTCCGCACCAACAAAATGGATGAGCCGGTGGCAACGCCTCGACCGCCTGCTCCCTCACCCGCGCCCACGCAAGCCCCATAGACCCCGGAGTAATTGCCATGAGAACCACCAAAACACACATTGCCGCCATCACCACCCTGTTGTTGCTATCACTACCTCGCCTTGCACTCGCGCAGTCCGGGCCGCAAGTCACACCGGAGATTGTCGCCGCTGCGGTCGCAGCCAAAACTCCAGCCGCGCCTGGTCCTGTGCAGCCCACATGGGACTCGGTGCGCGACCACTACACCGTGCCGCAATGGTTCATCGACGCCAAGTTCGGCATCACCATGCACTGGGGGCTCTTTTCCGTCGCGGCCTATCACAACGAGTGGTACGAGAAGTACATGTACGCTGGCTTCTCCGCATGGCACACGCAGAACTTTGGTCCGCCGGATAAGTTCGGCTACAAGGACTTTATCCCACTCTTCCAGGCGAAGGACTTCAACGCCGATGACCTCGCCGAACTTATAAAAGAATCGGGCGCAAAGTACTTCGCCCCCACCGTGGAGCACCACGACGGCTTCTCGCTATGGAACAGCGCCACCAATCCATTCAACGCATATAACATGGGCCCGCACCGCGACCTGGTGGGCGAGATGGCCGTTGCCACGCGCAAGGCCGGGCTGAAGTTTGGCGTGGCCAGCCATAATATGGAGCACTACACCTTCATCCACCCAACGCCCGGATTGAAGACCGATCTGGACGACCCCAAGTACGCCAACTTCTACTGGACCGACCACAGCGATGCGCGCTTGCAGGAGTTCCTGCAGGACTGGGTGCTGAAGTGCATGGAGCTGATCGACCAGTATCAGCCCGATCTCTTCTGGTTCGATAATGGCATCGATGGGCGCGACTTCGATCCGCTGAAACTAAAGGTAGCAGCGTACTATTACAACCGCGCCATCCAGTGGAAGAAGCAGGTCACCTTCTTGACCAAGAGCACGGCCTTTCCCGCGGGAAGCGTGCTGGAGTTTGAAAGGCTGAACCCGCGCGGGCCGACCCAGATACTCAAGGGCATCTGGGACGCCGAGGATACACTGGGCAGCACCTGGGGCTACACCGCCGCCAATCCAGTGGAGACATTTCGCAACCCTAGGTCCGTCATCAACGAACTATGCACCGTCCTGAGCATGAATGGCAGTCTCCTGCTCAACTTGTCGCCAACTGGCCAGGGAGCCATCAACGAGCAGCAGCGCAGCACGCTGAAAGAGGTCGGCAAGTGGCTGGCGGTGAATGGCGAGGCTGTCTACGGCTCGCATAACTGGGTTGTCGATGGCGAAGGCTTTACTCCTCTGCCTCCACGCAGCGCACAGATGCGCCGTCCTGAAGCAGCGCTGGCCACGGCAACGGAAGCAGGTCTAAACGCCGGTGTCGCACAGGGAGCCGCACCTGCGACACCCGCGCCAAGGCCGCCCCGCCCTCCCACTGCGGACGCTGCAACCGCCGGATCTAAGCCGGTGGAGTATCGCTTCACTGTGAAGGGAGAGAATCTCTACGCCATCGCGCAGAGCTGGCCCGGCGACACCGCCATCATTACCTCGCTGGCCAAGGGAAAAGCCCTCGTCGGCGAGGTTCCCTAAAGGAAAGATCAAGAGCGTGACGATGTTGGGCAGCCCCGGCAAACTGAAGTTCACCCAGGACGCCGATGGACTCAAGGTCACACTACCGACCGACAAGCCGTGCAACTATGCATGGACGCTCAAGATCGTCGGCCTCAAGATGAATCCTGCCGGTCCGCCTGTTCCATCCTCCATGGCCGACCTGCGCTGATTCCCGCACTCCATCGTTCAGTGCCTCTGTTGAATGGGAGCCATCGTACTCCTCAATATCTTCTGACTCTGATCGTACCGAACGCACTCCCAATGATTCATTGCGAGTGGTCGTCACTACATGAATTGAAATTCTTCAGCCCCAAGAAGCCGTGTTGAATAGGACTGCGCATCGCATAGCTGTTGACAATCAAGGTTCAATGGATATGCGGCTGAAACGAATCTTTGCGCGTAGCGGCAGGTGTTAATGTTGGTGCTGCGTAGTGCGCCACGAGGATGGGGTGCGGAATTTCGCGCGTCAGATGGGGCTGTGAGCGGTCCAATGCGATGCTTCTGAACGTCAGAGGGATTCATTGCGTGCCGTTCGTCCTCGCATGCACGCATCCAACTGTCTTCCTTTTGCACAAAAAAAATTCGCTGACGTAACGATTTTTCTTGACACAGAATTTCATCAAATCTATACATTCGATAGCTGCATGTTAAGGTCTTGCAGCATCGATGTCATATCGATAGGGAGAATAGACACATGGCAACTAAGAAAGCAGCCAAGAAGGTCGTCAAGAAGGCAGCCAAGAAGGCAGCCAAGAAGAAGTAATCCAACCCAAGGCAAAAGCAGAACGGGGGACGCGATAAGCGTCCCCCGTTCTGCTTTTGCTGCATCGATCAAGATGATTATGGCGTTGCCGTACTCGCCTGCTGGGTATTCTTGGGCATGGAGAGATAGCCTGATACAGAGTTCTTCGAAATGTTATTGACGACGATCTCAAAGAGGGCCGGGTCTTTGCCGGAGTAGAACTGCACGGGCTCGTCCAGGGTTTTATCTTTCTTCTCGATGTCGCGATCGTCGGAGCTGACGACGAGGCTGAAGCGCGCGTGTTTGTTGTCCACCTTCACGAGTTTCAACTTGATGGGGGACAGCAGGGTGGGCTTGGCGCCCTTCTGCAAAGTGAACTCGACGTAGGTGCGGTCGCCTTTGTGTTTCAGCTCCTCGAGCTGATCGTGGTTGGTGGCGATCAGGCCGCTCATCACACCTTCGTCTCCCTTCATGCTCTGCATCTGAGCTTTGGTAGCCTCCAGGTCGCTGCGCGTGGTGGCGACGTCTGTCTTGACCCCGCCCACATCCGTCTTAACGCCGGCAACATCGTTGGAGACGGCGCCGATCTGCTGCTCAGCGGCCTGCTGCTGCTGGGTGAGCTTGGCCGTCGCTGCGTCCTGCTCCTTTTTCTGTTCCTTCTGTTCAGCGATGATGGCCGCGGTACGGGCGTCGATCTGTTTCTGGGTGGCGCCCACGTTCTGGCCCAGGGTATCGGCGGTAGCGCGCAGACGGGCATTGGTGGCGTCGAGGCGGTCGGCGAGGTCCGTGTTCTTCTTGTCGGCGTCGATCAGTTTTTGCTCGGATGTGCCGAGGCGATTCTGCAAGCTGTAGCACCACCCCAGCGCACCAATTCCCAAAAGAGCTGCAACGATGACCGCTGCGATGAATGCCCCCGAGATGGTGCGCCCCGTTTCGACTGATTGTGTATCGCTCATGATCTTTCCTCCTCGCACTCCGGCCGCAGGCAGGCGTGTGCATTGATTGGGACGCCAGACAAAGGCCAAATAGTTGCAGGGTGATGACGCACTGCAAATGCGGCAGCCCCTATTGCAACTATAGCTCACCAGAGGCCGTCAGCCGAGATCCGTGTGAAAAAGAGCACCTGGATACAAACAACGATCGCCAACCGAGCCGATCACATCTTGCACGGCGGGAGGCTTCGCTTCGCCGATTATGCGGCAAAGGAGTATGATTCGCCTGCTTCGTGACAATCGTTTCGCCGCTGCGATATAAACGTATGTAGACTATATCCCCGGTTGTCAAGAAGGTAGGCTCATGTCCACTGCTCTCCCGTTGAAGGGTCTTGAAGGCATTATCGCCACGAAATCATCTATCTGTTGGATCGACGGAGCAGCGGGCGTTCTGTCCTATCGCGGTATCGATATTCACGAACTGGCCAAACACTCAAATTTCGAGGAGACCACCTATCTTCTTTGGTTTGGAGTTCTTCCGACTCCGTCACAACTGGCGGACTTCAGCAAGGAGTTGGCTTTTGCCCGCGCGCTGAACTGGCGCATCTATGAGTTCCTGCGCAACGTGCCCACCGATGCCACGCCCATGGAGGTGCTGCGCACGGCGGTCAGCCTGCTATCGCTCTACGATCCCGACGAGAAAGACTCGTCCCATGACAGCAATGTGCGCAAAAGCTACCGGTTGACCTCGCAGATTGCGATGATCGTGGCCATCTTCGACCGCATTCGCAAGGGCAAGACAATCATCGACCCGGACCGCTCGTTGTCTCACTCGGCCAATTTTCTACGCATGTTGAACGGGGTAAATCCGACGGAGACGGCGACCCGCGCGCTGGACGTTGCCCTGATCCTGCAAGCCGACCATGAGTTGAATGCCAGCACTTTTGCGGCCCGTGTGATTGCGTCGACGCTCTCTGATATTCACTCGGCCATCGTGGGCGCGATCGGCGCGCTCAAAGGGCCACTGCATGGCGGGGCCAACGCCGAGACGATGAAGATCCTGTATGCCATCGATGAGTCGGGCGCGGACCCGGTGGAGTATGTCAAACAGATGTTCGCGGAGAAGAAGAAGATTTCCGGCTTCGGCCACCGCGTGTACCTGACCGAAGATCCGCGAGCCACCCACCTGCGCAAGATGTCGGAGGACCTGGGCCGCTCGGGAGGCAATTCCAAGTGGTTCGACATGTCGCGCAAGATCGAGCTGTTCGTAAACCAGGAGAAGAAGCTGAACGCCAACGTGGACTTCTATTCGGCCTCCACATACACCGCGTTGGGAGTAGAGATCGATCTGTTCACACCGATCTTCGCCATCAGCCGCATTGCCGGATGGACCGCGCATGTGATCGAGCAGTTGGACGACAACCGGTTGATTCGTCCACGCGCGGATTATGTAGGACCGCCGTATCCGCAGGCATACACTCCGATGGAGAAGCGCTAGTGTAGCGATGCGATGAAACGGGTCTCATCGGCAGTGGGTGCCCGATCCGTCCACAGACTGCGAGGCTTTTGCTGTTCTTGCCCGGTGATTAAAGGGAGAATTCTTCGTATACATTTGTGTATGTAACTCAGAGGAGCGCCGCCTTGTTCTTCTCCCTGGCTCGTCGAAGTCTGCCCACCACTGCAATTGATTGCTCCATAGCCATCGCATTCTTTATCGCTATTGCTCCCGTGTGCCGAGCGCAAGCGACCCAGACGCCCGCAACTCAGTCGCAGGGGAGCCAATCGGGCGATGTGGAAGACGTGTTGGGCGGGCTGAGCGCGGAGGCGATGAGCAACGACAGTGGGCCTGCGGGCATTATTCCTGTTCAGAAGGGCTTCAATGTTTCGCTTGGCACCAGTTCGCAGCACGACTCCAGCAATGGATGGTCTTCCATCCTAACGCCGAACGTCGCCTACCGGCTGGATCGATACTTCAGCGTGGACGCCGGAGTACCGGTGTACATGTACATCAACATCGACGCAAACGTCGGCACAAAGGCCAAACCGGTCTACGCCTACATTGCCAGGCAAAAGGCCTTTGGGGATACTTCGCTCTCTCTCCATGGGGATGCCACTATAGGGTCGATCGACTATAACGGGACGGCCTCGCTGGGCCTGCCGTCCGGCAATACGGACTACGGCCTGGGCGCGGGACAGGTCACCTACAACATCAACAATCATTTTGAAACGAGTGCCGGCCTGTTCACACCCGACATCGAGTTTGGATTCGGCGACACCAGCGCGCTAGTGGACCAGCGCATCCTGAAGAGCTATGTCGCGGTGGGACCGATGGCCCATTTTCAGGCCGGGACATCGGTGGATCTGCCACGGAACACGAGCTTCGAGGCGGAGGCATACGAAGAACTGCCGCTGGATAAAAACCTGGTGTACTCAAGCACCGGCAAGGGCAAGAAGAAGGTGACGACTGCGACCAATACAGATCCTGCCGAGGACAACGGCTTCCTGACGTCGCTGGACATTCCGCTCACGCGTAACGTCACGATGTCTGCGTTTTACAACAGGAGCCTGCGCGACCACGATGATGTTGGCGGCTTCTCATTTACATTTTTGCTGAAAGCTCCGCCTCAGCCGCCGAAGGTCGCGTTCTAAAACGAAGCAAGGGGATGCGGCTACATCCCCCGTCTACCACCGCCTGAGCTGGCCGGAGGAACAAGGCCGTTCATGCGCAGATACTCGACTGCTTGGCCGTACTCGTCATTGGCGTGACCGACGGCCCCGGCCAACATGCTGACAGGGGTTTGCGTGCCGCGGACACTCAGAAAGGCGTTGGCGGCAGTTACGTTAGCGACCGCTTTGTGCGCGAAGGCGAATGTGTCAGCCAGCGCTTTCACAATGTCGTCCTTGGAAGTAAGTTTGCCGATGGCCGCGGTGTCTACGTCCGGCTTGATGCCGCCAATGTTGGCGAACGCGTTGTAGTTGGCCTGGATGGTGTGGGTGATGATCTGGGCGAAGGTGCGCACGTTGTCATACTGCACCTTTTGGCCGGCAACGAAGATAGCGGAGCTTGGCGCAAAATTGTATTTATCCGCGGGCATCGCCTGTGCTATGCCCATCCAGTTGCGTTCAATACCGGACACAGCGGCGTCGAAGGTCTTCGCGGGATCGACCGCCGAACCAGCCGCAGCCGCCGGGGCTCCTCCCATGCCGCCCATTTGCGCCTGAACTGCCATAACGCTACACATTGCCAGTACGACCACTGCTGCAATTCGTTTCATCGTCATCGCCGGTTCCTCCTGCACAACGATGCAAGCCTAGCATAATTCCGGTTAGGTTTTCACGGACTTACCGGGAGACTTTTCGTGGCAGGGGCCACACCTGGTTGGTCAGAAGGTGAGAGCGCCAAGTAAACTTCAGTTGTGCGAAGAATTTACATGGACGCCAACGCCACCACGCCTGTGTTGCCGGAGGTGGTGGAGGCGATGCGCCCATTCTGGACGGAGGCGTTCGGCAACGCCAGCTCCATCCATCAGCCGGGCCAGCAGGCGAGGGCTGCGGTGGAACGGGCGCGCGAGTCGGTCGCCGGGATGCTGGGCTGCCGCGCGGCCGAGGTGGTCTTCACTTCGGGAGGCACGGAGAGCGACAACCTAGCTCTGTTCGGGATACTCGCGCCGGGCGACCATCTAGTCACCAGCAGTATGGAGCACTCAGCGGTACTACATGCCGCTCATGCGCTGGCAAGGCGCGGAATTGAAGTCACCTTCCTGCCTTCGTCACCGGAGGGTGTGGTTGAGGTGTCCGCACTGGAAAGTGCTTTGCGGCCCAACACAAAGCTGGTGAGCGTGATGCTGGCCAACAATGAGACGGGTGTGATCCAACCCATCCGCGAGTTGGCGGACCTGACACATGCGGCGGGCGTGCTATTTCATGCCGACGCTGTGCAGGCGGCGGGCAAGCTGGCGCTCGATGTCAAAGCCCTGGGCTGCGATCTGCTGAGTCTGTCGGGGCATAAGATGTACGCACCGCAAGGTGTGGGCGCTCTCTTCGTTCGGCGCAACGTGCGTCTGCGACCGATCTTCTTTGGCGGCAACCACGAGCGCGGGCGGCGCGCCGGTACGGAGAACGTTGCGGGGATTGTGGGGCTGGGCAAGGCCGCGGAGTTGGCGCGCGAGTGGCTGGCCAACGGCGAGCAACAATCGCTTGCGGCATTGCGCGACCACCTGGAGCAGGGCATCCAGACGCAGGTGGAGGAGGCAGGAGTCAACGGCGCGGGCGCGGCGCGCGTTTGTAACACCAGTAACATGTTCTTCGACCATGTGGAGGCTGAGGCGCTGGTGATCGCGCTCGACCTTAAGGGCTTGGCCGTTTCGGGCGGATCGGCCTGCCAGTCGGGAGCGACCGAACCGTCGCATGTGTTGACGGCGATGGGGCTGAGCCCGGCGCGAGCGAGAGCCAGTGTGCGATTTTCGCTGAACCGGATGACATCTGACGATGAAGTGGAGTGCGCGCTGGCGCTGGTCCCTGACGCTGTGGCGCGGCTACGCAGGCTGGCGCCGAAAAATCAGCGATTAGCAAGTTAGCTGATAGGTCCCAGGTTCAAGCTGCTGGTCTCTTGAACCATGTTCCGTGGCCGCATACTCACAGATACCAGGGGATATTGACAACGATGATGCGTTGTTTTCCCTTGATCAGCAGCAGCAGCTTAAGCATCTGCACACGCTGGTTGTGCAGGAAGTACTCCCACCAGTGGCGGACCACGAGTTCGGGTAGTAGTACAGTGATCTTGCGGTCAGGGTTCTGTTGCTCCAGTTCCAGGATGTAATCCATCAGCGGTGAGATGATGAGCCGTATGTTGGAGTGCAGGGTGATAAGCTCGGGCTCGGCCAGGCCTTGTGCGCGGATTGGCTTGAGAACGTTCGTCTCCCAGATTGGATCGAGCGTCTCCTCGCCGTCGCAGCCGATGACGTTGAGGACCTTGATCTCCTTGGAGAGCAGCAGGCCGAAGCGCAGGGCCTTCTCGGTCATGCGGTCCCAGCGCGCCATGGGGATGACGACCATTGGCTGCTGCATGTTGGTGAGGTTGATGGGGGCCATTTCGACCACTTCGCCCTTGACCCTCTTATAGTGCTTCTTGATAGTCACCATCAGCACAATCAGTGTCGGCACCAATAAAGCGGTGATCCATGCACCCGAGGTAAACTTCGCGATCAGTACGATGACCGTGGTGATGCCGGTGGCGACCGCGCCGGTTCCGTTGACCAGCATGTGCCAGTGGCGGCCCTTGTGCTCGTCGCCCTGTTTCTTCCAGTGGACGACCATTCCTGCCTGCGACAAGGTGAAGGCGAGGAATGCGCCGATGGCGTATAGCGAGATGAGCTGGTCGACACGGCCTCGGAAGGCGATGAGAAGGACCGCCGTCATGAAGGTGAGTGCGTAGATGCCGTAGGAAAATAAGAGACGCCGTCCGCGCAGCACGAAGACATGCGGAAGGTAATCGTTCAAGGCGATGGCGCGGGTGAGGCGAGGGAAATCGGCGAAGGCCGTGTTGGCGCTGAGGCAGAGCGCAAGAAAGACGGACCACATGGTGAACTGGAAGAACACGCCTCGTCCGAAGACGGCCATGACGATGAGGCTGAGCAGACTCTGATAGCCGGGCAGGTCCTGGTCCATGGCCATGATGCCGTATTGCTTGGCCAGCCATGCCGTGCCAAAGAGCAGAACGATCAGGATGCCGATGATGACCGTGAGGGTGCGCTGCGCATTCTTCGATCTTGGATCGCGGAATGCCATCACACCGTTGGAGACAGCTTCCACGCCGGTCATTGCGGCGCAGCCGTTGGAGAATGCCTTCATCAGGAGCCACAGGCTCAGGGTGCTGATGAGTTGCGGCGATGGCGCAGGCATCTGTGCCGCAGCCACCGGATGGCCGTGCGCGAGGAAGACGTGCATCACACCGATGATGATGGTGACTGTCAGGGTGCCAACGAAGAGGAAGGTTGGGATGATGAACGCCGCACCCGTATCCTTTACGCCGCGCATGTTGACGATGGCCAGCAGAGCAAGCACAATCAGACAAAGCAGCAATGTATGGGGAAAAAGCCACGGTTGAGCGCTGACCACGGCCTCGATGCCGGCGGAGACGCCAACCGCGGCGGTCAGGATGTAGTCGATCATCAGGGCGGCCGCAGCCAGCAGGCCGGCTCCGGTTCCCAGATTTTCCGTGGCTACGGTATACGAGCCGCCGCCGCCGGGATAGGCCGCAATCGTCTGGCGATAGCTGAAGTAGACGATGACCAGCAGGATAAGGATCGCCGTAATGATGGGGACAATGTAGTGAACGCCCATCAGGCCCAGCGGAATCAAAAGCGATAGCGCCGTCTCCGGCCCGTATGCGGCGGAGGTCAGCGCATCCAGGCCAAAGATGGGAATTCCGGCGTACACGCCAATGTGCTCGGCGCGTTCTTCGCTGGTGGCCAAGGGCCTGCCAAACAAGGAATCAGCTAGGGACATGTGAGTTTAATAATAGATCGTGCAGCGGACAACCTGTTGATGAGTGTGTTTAATTTGAAAGATAATGCACCGGATCTTCCGCGCGCGCATCTAATTCTTGGGTATTTGTAAGGCATGAGCAAACCCAACGCATCTGCGGTAACTTGCCGCCCCACCCAACAGACACAACTATAATCCTTGAGAACAACCAGGAGAGACCGATGTCTACGCCCATCTACGATATTCCCGTACATACCATCACAGGGGAGCCAACCTCGCTCGGGGCGTATCGCGGCAAGGTGCTGCTGGTGGTCAACGTAGCATCCAAATGTGGGCTGACACCGCAATACGACGCTCTGGAGAAGCTGTATGCGCAATACAAGGCCCAGGGGCTGGTGGTGCAGGGTTTCCGGCCAATGACTTCGGGGCACAGGAGCCGGGCAACAACGATGAGATTGCCACCTTCTGCCGCTCCACCTTTGGGGTCAACTTTCCGATGTTCGCTAAGATCGCAGTGACGGGTGCGGATACGCATCCGCTGTATGCGGCGTTGATCGCCGCCGAGCCTAAAGCTACAGGCGCGACGCGCGAGGCGTTCCGCACAAAGCTGGCAGGATTTTTGGGCAAGACCGGTGCTGTGCCGAATCCAGAGCCGGGAATCCTGTGGAACTTCGAGAAGTTCCTCATCGACCGCACAGGCAAGGTGATTGCGCGTTTCTCTCCAGAGGTGGTGCCGGACGATCCGGCGATCGTCGCTGCTATCCAGGCCGCTCTCGCCAACTGATGCGCGGGGGCGCGGTGTCTGCCTCTGTCAGCGGCCGAGCATCATGTCGCCGAAGGGTGGGAAAGTGAGCAGCAGGCCGAGCGCAAGGAAGAGAAATGCGAAAGCGCTAACCCTGCCAAAGGCGAGACTCTTGCCTCTCCAGCGCACGGCAAGCAGGACCCAGCAGACCAACCAAAGGGCGACAGCGGTGGTCGTGACACCGGAGAGCGGGCCAGTGGGATTGTAGAAGTTCAGCGCGGCAGCGAAGCTCTTGGAACCATCGCCTGCGACGGCGAGGACACCCAGTATGAAGCAGCCGAATCCACATGCGAGGACCGCGGCTGCGACGGGGCCATTCGCGGGATTCTGTGGGACGAGCTTCCTCTCGGTCATCGTGTACTCCCCATCAGTTGTATGGCCGCTCCACCCTCAACAGGCGCTTTTTTGTCGATCATCGCTCCCCAGCCTCCTGCGATTGCGGCTGCGAGAAATGCTATAGCGGCGAATCCGAGTACGGTGCTACGGACGGATCGGTGGGCATTCCATGCGGCTCGTTGTTTCATCAGGACCCAGACCACCATGGTGCTGCTCATGGGTGCGATCCACGCAACGTGCTCCTTCCACTCCATGCCGAAGTTATGCCATCCGGCGGTGGAGGAATGCGCGGTAAGCAAATACTTGGGATAGAGCACAAGGTCTGCGCCCGGCGGGGCGACGGCGCGGTACCACGGATAGATAATGTATGCACCGGAGAGCACGGCCGCCCAGCCAGTGGCGACCACAAGGAAGAGATACACCCTCTGCCAGCATTGCTCGGGCTGCATCGATTCAGGGTCTGAATTTCCTTCGTCTGTACTGCTCCGCTCCAGTAGCAGAACGAGCACCCCGAAGAGGGCCAATAGGAAGAATCCGCCGAATAGCATCCCGTGAATCATCGTCACTAATTCACGCTGAGTAACTTCCATAGCAACCTCCGCACCTTTAATGCAGTCGCAGCCTGGTCAGGGCAGCAAGCATCTTGGAGCCTGTTCCGTTGCTTGGCTTGGCTGAATCGCCATCGTCTCCCGCTCCACCCGGACCCCAGGTCCAGTAGAGCGAGAGGTAGGTGTAGGTCTCCGGCTGCCCATAGACGCTGCGTCCCGCGGCGAAGAGCAGGTCGAAGCCCGGCTTGAACTCGTAGATTCCGCCGAGGTCGAGCATGGTGGCTGCGCGTGTGCTGGTAGCGGCTGGGCCTTCCGCGCCGTGGCCGAAGAGTTCCGTGCCCAGGGTGACCTTCTTCGAGAGCTGGCGCTGCACCAGAAGCCCAGAGAAGGGGTAGTCCTTGTAGCCGTTGGCGTATCCGGCGGATGAGTTGACCACTTCGCCGCCGCCGCCATAGCTGGTCCACTGGCGGTCTTCCGGGCCCCAGCTTTTTTGCAGCCAGAGCGGCATGCGATACCAGGTTGCACCCACGCCGAGGCCCTTATCCGCGTTGCCGCTGGGAAGTTCGAAAAAGGGAAAGATTCCAACCTCGGGCATGCGCTTGGTCTCCTTGACGAAGCGGATCTTTGCCCCGAGTTCGCTGTCGCCCATGCCATAGTTGGTTGGGCCGCCGGAGGGCGCAAAGCTGATGGTGAGCGGCAGGACAAGATGGAGTTGCACGTTGGGCACAACGCCGTAGTTGACCTCGTAGGCGGGAACTTCGAGGGACGTGCCACCGGCGTTCTTGCCCGTACCGTCAGAGAGCTCAAAGGCGTACATCTCGAAGTGGCGGAATTCAACCGGGTCGGGATCGTCGGTCTGGAACGGAGGGCCGGCGTGGGCGGCTGTAGCGACCAATAACACGGTCAACCATATGCCTGCCGATGCGACTCGACGGAGGCAGGTCACTTGATCCGGAGCCTTGCTGGCCTTGAACATAGGGACAATGTATCGAAGTTCGATACTAAAGGCAAGTGCGGAGATTAGGCTTTGTGATGCCCTCCGGTATGGTACATATGGGTAAGGGTGAACGACTTTGGCTGAATCTACCCAATCCGTTGAGGTGCGGCGGCTCTACTCCGGGCTGATCCGTCTGCATGTTCTTTATCATGCCTGGAATGAGGCGATCTTCGGCTTCGGTATTATGCAGGAGCTGCGGCGGCACGGCTACCGGATTGGGCCGGGCACGATCTATCCGATGCTTCATGCGATGGAGAAGAGCGGCATGCTGCGGTCGAAGGCGGTGAAGAAGGACGGGCGTATGCAACGCTCATACAGGGCAACGCCCACTGGCCGCAAGGCGCTTGTGCAGGCAAAGGATAAGGTGAAGGAACTGTTCCATGAACTCTTCGAAGAGATGTGAGGTTTTACACTTCTGAACGCGCTCTTTCGGGGCAATCCATTGCCTACTACGCGATAATGGTTGTGTGAGTACGATCGCACATCCCGAGACGATTGCCGTTGCCATGTCTGGCGGGGTGGACTCCTCTGCTGTCGCTGCGTTGCTGCGCGCTGAAGGGTACACTCTCGTCGGGCTGACGCTGCAACTATGGAACCAGCGGCGGCTGGCCGGGCACGATGGCATGCCCGAAGCGGTGCAGGGGCGTTGCTGCTCCATCGACGATGTCTACGACGCGCGCCGCGTGGCAGAGCATCTGGGCATTCCGTATTACCTGGTCAATCAGGAAGAGCGCTTCGAGACCGAGGTGGTGCGCCCGTTTGTGGATGAGTACCTGGCTGGGCGCACTCCCATTCCATGCACGTTGTGCAACAACCATCTGAAGTTCGACGCGCTGATTACCACCGCGCGGCAGATTGGCGCGGACCGCATTGCCACGGGTCACTATGCGCGTAACCGGTATGATGCCGAGCGCGGACGATGGATCCTCTCCAGGCCGGAGGACAAGTCGAAGGACCAGACGTACTTCCTCTTCGGCCTTACGCAGGAGCAGCTCTCGCGCACACTCTTCCCGCTGGGCGAGATGCAGAAGCCAGCCGTCCGTCACATGGCCGCCGAAGCCGGCCTCGCGCTGGCCGAGAAGCCCGACTCGCAGGAGATATGCTTCATTCCCGGTGGCGACTACTCTGCGTTTCTGGCGGCGTATCTCGACGAGCAGGGCGAGTTGCTGCCGGATTCGACAGGTGAGCTGGTGACGGCAGCGGGTGAGGTGCTGGGACGGCACCATGGCATACACAGCTTCACCGTGGGGCAGCGCAAGGGGCTGGGAGGAGCACTGGCGGTTGCGCCGAATTCCGGGCCGCGCTATGTGCTGGCCATCCATCCCGACTCGCACCGCGTGATCGTGGGTGGCGATGACGAGTTGATGTCGAGGGAGCTGCTGGCCAACCGGCTGAACTGGATCAGTGTGGCGGAACTGAACGGCGAGATGCGCGTGCGGGTCAAGATTCGCCATCGCCACGAACCGGCCTGGGTGACGTTGCGCGCGGATGGCGAGGATTGCGTGCGCGCGGAGTTCGATGATCCGCAGCGCGCGATTACGCCCGGCCAGGCGGCGGTCTTCTACGACGGCGACGAGGTGGTCGGTGGCGGGTGGATTGTTTGAGGTGAGGCCATGCGTAAAAGTACGAAGGTCGTGATTGGATTTACTATTGCGGGATTTGTTATACCACTGCTGCTCTTGGAATTTCACGCGAAGGCTATGCTGGTGTTTTATCTGTGTCCTCCCTCGATTGTGGCCGTGGCTTTCGCAATAGACGGTCCTGGCTGGTTGCCTAACAGTGTGCTTTAGCTCATTACGTGCATGACTAATGCGATCCTTTACGCCGCTCTCGCGTTTGCTATTGTGGCAGTCTATCGTGTGTTTCGACCGGCCACACCGTCTTCACGAACCGGTGCTGCGCTATGAAATCATTCACGCTGGTAAAATCATTCAACCAATGAGGTTTATCTTGTTCCCTGCGATGTGTGACCGATGAGGTGCCCGTACTGCGGCTTCGCGCAGGACCGCGTGGTGGATTCGCGCGAGAGCAAAGAAGCGGACGCCATCCGTCGGCGGCGCGAGTGCGAGGGATGCAATAAGCGCTTTACTACCTACGAGCGCATCGACGAGATCCCCTACATGGTGGTGAAGAAGGACGGGCGGCGTGAGAAGTTCGAGCGGCAGAAGGTGCTGAGCGGGTTGCTGCACGCGTGCGAGAAGCGGCCCGTATCGGGCGCGGCGCTGGAGCGGATTGTGGACGAGACTGAGGCCTTTGTAGTCGATTCGCCGGAGCGCGAGCGCTCCACCAGCGCGGTAGGCGAACTGATTATGACGCGGCTGAAGGAGATCGATACGGTGGCGTACATCCGCTTCGCCAGCGTCTATCGTGACTTCAAGGATGTGCGTGAGTTCAAGGCCGAGTTGGAAGAGCTGCTGGGCGGACGGGACACCAAGAAGGCGAAGGGTTCAAAGGCCTAGGTTCGAGGAGCGCAGGGCACGATGGCAATTACACATGCGATTACGCTGATTCCCGGCGATGGGATCGGGCCGGAGGTCGCGCGGCGGTGGTGCGCATGCGGGAGGCCACCGGAGTGAAGTTCGACTGGCACAGCTTTGCCGCCGGGGCCGATGCGTTCGAGCGCTTTGGCGAGTACATCCCGAAGGCGCTGTACCGGTCGATCGAGGAGAACAAGGTGGCGCTGAAGGGGCCGGTGACGACGCCCATCGGCGAAGGCTTCTCGTCTATCAACGTGGCGCTGCGCCAGCGGTTCGAGCTGTTCGCCAACTTCCGCCCGGTCGAAAAACCTGCCCGGGTTGAAAACTCGCTATCCCAACATCGACCTGATCATCGTGCGCGAGAATACCGAGGACCTGTACGCGGGGCTGGAGCATGTGATCGTGCCCGGCGTGGTGCAGTCGCTCAAGATCATCACGGAAAAATCGTCGACCCGGATCGCCCAGTTTGCCTTCGAGTACGCGCGCAAGCACGGCCGCAAGAAGATCCACGCCATCCACAAAGCCAACATCATGAAGCTGTCGGACGGACTGTTTCTGCGCTGCTGCGCGAAGGTTGCGGCTACCTTTCCCGATGTGGCCTACGCCGAACATATCGTCGACAACACATGCATGCAGCTGGTGATGAACCCATATCAGTACGACATTCTGCTGACAGAGAATTTGTACGGTGACATTCTGAGCGACCTGTGCAGCGCGTTTGTGGGCGGGCTGGGACTGGTTCCCGGCGCGAACCTGGGGACGGAGTGCGCCATCTTCGAGGCGGTGCATGGCTCGGCGCCCGACATCGCCGGCAAGGACCTCGCCAACCCAACAGCGATGCTGCAGAGCGCGGTGCTGATGCTGTACCACATCCACGAGCCGGCCACGGCGGAGAGGATTCAGACCGGGCTGGAAAAGGTTTACGCCGAGGGCAGGGTGCTGACCAAAGACGTGGGCGGAAGCAGCGGTACAACTGCCTTCGCCGATGCGGTGATTGCGGCGATGAGTACGGCGTAACAAAACGAATCCAGAGAACGCAGAGGAACAGAGAGAACACAGAGATTGGGAGGGCGTGCGGAATGAACTTGCAAATCCTGATGGTGATCCATGCACTGCCGCTGTGGTTCCTGATCTTCGCGCTGTTTCTGCCGCGGGATTGCGCTGATTGCCTTCTCCAAGCTCAAGGGCGGCGCCACCGTGCTGGTCTTCCCCGATCTCGCGGCCGCCAACATCGCTTACAAGATGATGATGCGCATCGGCGGGGCGGAGTCCTTGGGACCCATCCTCATGGGGCTTTCGAAATCCGTCCACGTGCTCCAGCGCGGCGCCACGGTGGAAGAAATCGTCAACATGGCCGCCATCGCCGTCGTCGACGCGCAGAAACACAGCGTGCAACTGCAAGTGGTGCCCCGACTTCCGGCGGCGTGAATGGTAGACTTTAGGAGCGAATTCCTTTCGTTAAAAGGCAAGGTAGCCCGAAATGCTCTCCGCGGCGATGCGAACCGGCCTTTCGGAGTGCGGGCGACTCGTCGCCGCT
>CAWERM010000089.1:0-8980 GCA_963810995.1 uncultured Acidobacteriaceae bacterium
TGAAGGGCTATCACGCGGAGGCGAGCGAAGAACAGGTCTTCGCGGCAGGCGTGAAGCGGCTTCTGAACAATGTGATCAGCTCGCTGACGGCGCAGTCGCTGATGACTTTATCCTCGACCATGGTACTGGGCGTGGTGGGCGGACTGATCATGTATCTGGGAGCGCACGAAACCGCGGCGCACCGTCTGGATACGGGTGGGTACGTCTCCTTCACCATGTTGCTGGCGTTCATGATTGCGCCCATCGCACAGTTGGTGAATATCGGCACACAGTTGACCGAGGCGTTGGCGGGGCTGGACCGCACCACAGAGATTATGAATGAGCGCGAGGAGGACTCAGAGCCTTCGCGGACCCATTCGTTCGATGTAAACGGCGATGTCGAGTTCAAGAATGTGGTCTTCGAATACGAGAAGAACAAGCCTGTGCTGCACGACATCAGCTTCGAGTCGAAGCCGGGGACGGTGACCGCTCTGGTGGGATCGTCGGGATCGGGCAAATCGACCATCATCAGCCTGATCTGCGGATTCCACACGGCGACTTCGGGGCAGGTGCTGATCGACGGTGTAGACCTGGCGACGATCCGGTTGAGCAGCTATCGCGAGCAGCTCGGCGTGGTGCTGCAGGAGACCTTCCTGTTCGACGGCACCATCCGCGAGAATGTGATGTTTTCTCGTCCGGCTGCAACCGAGGAGCAGTGGATGGAAGCCTGTAGGATCGCGCGCGTGGATGAGTTTACCGAGAAATTTCCCGATGCCTACGAGACGGTGGTGGGTGAGCGCGGCGTGAAATTGTCCGGGGGACAGAGGCAGCGCATCTCGATTGCGCGCGCCATCCTGGCCGACCCGCGCATTCTGATTCTGGATGAGGCGACCAGCTCACTGGACTCCGAATCCGAGGCGATGATCCAGAGCGGACTGAACCATCTGATGCAGGGGCGCACGACGTTTGTGATTGCGCACCGCCTATCGACCATTCGCCGTGCCGACCAGATTCTGGTGATCGAGGCCGGCCTGATCCTCGAACGCGGCACTCATGAGTCGCTGTACCGGATGGGTGGCCGCTACTACGACCTGTACACACGCCAGCACGGCCTGGAGACAAACCTGTTTTTGGCCCCTGGCGAAGGCGATAAGGTGGAAGAGGAAGAAGAAGCCGCGGCGGAATAAGGGCGTGAATAGTCTCCATGAACGCGTGTTTCTTTATGGCGACAGAGTAGAATCGCGGGATGACCAGGATGACGATAGTACTCGAAAATCAGGAAACTATCGATGAGATCGAAGCGCTGATGACGCGGTTCCAATTGCCTGCGAATGCTGTGGTCGAACGAGTGATCATGGAGGCTGGGGTGTGGATACCGATGGAGACTTTGGCTTTTCACTCGAAGGGAATGACAAAGGCGAACGACGGAGATTCTGAGCCTCGTCAGAATGACATGCTTCGGAGGTAGGGCTTCAGCTAGACCGATGTTTTGGTTGCCTAGCTGGCCACGATAGACTGAACTCCATGCCGCGAGTCCCCTACGCCGACCTCTACAACGCTCTCCACCGAGCAGTGCTGCACCTTGGACTCAAGGGCGAGCGCGCCTCGCTCTGCGCCCGGCTCTTTGCAGAGACCACGCGCGACGGCGTCTACACCCACGGCCTCAACCGCTTCCCGCGCTTCGCCGCGATGGTGGCCAACGGCTGCATCGACGTAACTGCCGAGCCGACGCGCATCGCTGGTACCGGTGCGCTGGAGCGCTGGGACGGGCATCTTGGCCCCGGCAACTTGAACGCCTGCACGGCCATGGAGCGCGCCATCGAGCTTGCGCGACTGCACGGCCTGGGCGGAGTCGCCCTGGCCAACACCAACCACTGGATGCGCGGAGGCAGCTATGGTTGGCTGGCAGCGGAGGCTGGCGTCTTCGCCATTTGCTGGACCAACACGCTGCCCAACCTGCCGGCCTGGGGCACAGCCACTCCCACGCTGGGCAACAACCCGCTGGTGATTGCCATTCCCCGCCCGGACGGAGTGCACGTAGTCCTCGACATGGCGATCTCGCAGTTCTCCTACGGTTCCATCTCCGCCTACGCAGCGCGTGGGCAGCAACTGCCCGTTCCCGGTGGATACGATGCCGCGGGCAATCCGACCACCGACGCCGCTGTCCTGGAAGTCTCGCAGCGCGCACTGCCTATCGGCTACTGGAAGGGCTCCGGCCTGTCGCTGGTGTTGGACATGCTTGCTGCGATGCTCTCCGGAGGCCGCGCCACCCACCAGCTTGCGCGCGATTCGTTGCGCGAATCCGGCCAGAGCCAGATATTCCTGGCCATTGACCCCTCCACCTTCGCGGATACTGCCGAGCTGGACCGTATTGCCAGCGGCATTCTGGAATCGCTAGAAACGGCGGTTCCGCTAGATCCCGCGCGCCCGGTGCGCTACCCCGGCCAGCAGACGCTGCGCCTGCGCGAAGAAAACCTTCGCCTGGGAGTTCCTGTCGATTCTGAAGTCTGGGACAAGCTGCTTGCGCTGTCGTTCTAGGGCCTAACGCATAGGCATAATTTGGGGAGTCGCGAAGGAGAGCTTGCCGGCATCGGCGAGCGCGGAAGCTGCTTGGTCTGGTTTGGCGTGGGGCGATTTGGCGTGGTTGCGTTGCGCCGATGGAGCAGCGAGCTCGATTTTGCTGAAGTTGAATGCCATGCCGGCTACGCTACGTGGAACGCGGTGCGGCGACGGCAGGCTGCACATGTCCACATACGATCCCACGATCCGGAATCGAACCATCGGAGGCCCTTCTCGTTCCTGTGCGTACGCGTGTCCATGCGGCGATGCAACAGCGTAATGGCTGACAAAAGCACGACCTGGCGCGACAGGCAAAGCAGTGCCGCTATTCCAGGTCAACCGGGTGAAGTACTGCCGAAGCCTATGATTCTCCCTGGAGCCTCGACAGGCCATAGCACTTGCCTGCCACTGGATACAGCGCAAGTTGTATTTCCGGATCGTGGCGCTGGGTTATACCACCGGCTGTGCGCAGAACTTGCAGCGGCGGGCCGGCAGAGGAATCTCCGAGAGGCACTCGGCGCAGGTCTTGGTGGTCGGCGCCACGGGCTTCCTGATTTTGGTCAGAAGATAGTTCACCGGCAGCACCAGCAGGAAGTAGACCACGGAAGCTTGAATGAGGAAGTCGATGACCGCGGTTAAAAAGCTGCCGTATCCGATCTTGCCGCCGTGCAGGGTGAGGAAGAGATAGGAGAAGTCCGGCTTGCCCGCGATGGCGCCGATCAGCGGACTGATGATGTTGGTGGTGAAGGCAGTGATGATCTTGCCGAAGGCCGCGCCGATGATGACGGCGACCGCCAGATCGACCACATTGCCGCGCAGGATGAAGTCGCGAAATCCCTTAAGCATGATGGCTCCTTGGATGAAAATCCCAGGGGCGAGTATAGCGCAAGCTGGGATAGTGGTTAGTTATCGGCTCGGACGCATTTATAAGGGGAAGCAAGGCGGGCGCGAGCTTCGTTGATGGCCCCCTGGGTATTGTCGTTGGTCTGGACGGCCAGGCGGTACTCGTTGACGGCGCGCTCCCGTTGGCCAGTGCAGTCGAAGATATATCCCAGGTGGATGTGGCTCCATACCTCGGTCCACTTGGGATCGTCGTCTCCGCGCAGGGCGTCGCGGAAGCTGTTAGCGGAGGCCTGGAAGTTGCGCTGCATAAAGAAGACCTCGGCGATGCGGTAGGCGGCCAGCGAGCTGGATTTATTTTCGTCCAGCGCCTTCTGGTACTCGGCCAGCGCACCGGTCAGGTCGCCCTGCGCCACCAACTGCTGGCCTCGCAGCACAGCTACGCGGATGGCCAGGTCGGGAGTGCTCTTCAGCAGCCAGTTCTCCGGGTCGATGGAGATGCGCCGCGGGCGGCCGAAGGTCTCGATGGTATACGACGAGTCGGTGCCTGCCACATCGATACGGCGGTCTTCGGTCTTGCCGTCGGTCTCGATGCGCAGCTCCACCGGCATACGGAAGAGGTCGAGGTCTTCGCTGATGGAGCCGACGGTGCGGAAGCCCTTGTTGTTGCCCAAGCGGTAGACCATGTATTTATCGGTGAAGGCTGGCGCGCCGGTACCGTCGATCCACTGGGAGAAGAACGGCGTGAGTTCCAGGTGGGAGCCCTCATTGTTTGCTCCTTTGACCGTTTGCGCCTCAGCTACGGTCTGGACCTGGGAGCTGCGAACGCCCTTATCGGTGTATTGCGTGAGCAGAGAGCGCAGGAAGCTCTGGAAGGCGTCGTCGCCCATCTGCCAGCGGAGCATGTGGAAGACCATGGCGCCTTTCTCCAGGGTCATGGACTGGAATTGCGGCGAGAAGGGGTCGAGGCGGCCAAGTGTGCTGAGCGGCTCGGTATCGTAGGCCAGCGCACCGGCGGAGACGTCGCCGATGGCGGTCTGGAAGGCGTTCTTGCCGGCGGAGTCTTCCAGGTACATCAGCTCACCGTAGCGGCTCATGCCGTTGGTGATCCATGCGTCGTTGAGCGTTTCGGGCGAGACCTCCGACCCCCACCACTGGTGCGCCAGAGTGTTGGCCAGCAGCCGCTGCGAGTTGTGATCGACGATGCGGTTGCCGGCGATGCAGGCCATCTCCGGCGCCCAGGATGCTGAGACGGCGTCCTCGGGCAGCTCAACGATGTTGATGCGGCCGGACTCGGGCTGGCCGAAGAGGTTGGTCATAAACTCGAATTCGCGTCCGGCGAGTGCGGCGAACTCCGGCGCGCCTTCCTTGCGCTTTTCGGTCACATAGACATGGACGTTGCTGATGCCGGATGCGGTGATTGGGGGCAGGAACTTACCCGCGACAATGGTCCCGGGAAATCCCGGCTTCGACCAGGTGAAGCTGAACTCGTTGCGCCCGTCGGGAAGCGCCTTCTTGGACGAAACGCCGCTGCCGACAACGGTGTAATCGGTGGGCACGCGGATGTGCATTTCCGCGGTGAAGCGGTCGGTGAAGAGGCCGGTCATGGGAAACCAGCGGCCAGGGTAGAGCAGGATGCTGATGGGTTCGGCTACAGCGGCCAGCTTGATGCCGTCGACCGGACTGGTGTCCGAGCCGGTGAGCGTGCCGGAGTAGGCGAAGTGGAAGGTGTTGCTGGAGCCTTTGGGCAGCGGAGTGGGCAGGGTAACGCGCACGGTAAAGTTGGAGGTCAGCCGCTCGGAGTTGAGCGCCGTGCCGGCGTTGTCGGTGAGCGATGTGACGTTGAGGCCGTTGTTCAGCTCAAAGCTGGCGCTGGTGAGGTCTTCCAGAGCTGTGAAGGTGACATCGGCCGTGGCGATGAGCCTGCCGGTCTCGGGATCGACGTCGGCGCTGATGACATACCCGGTGATGTTGAGCAGAGGGCGCACGGGCGCGGCAGATGCAGGCAGCGAGAGAGCGCACATCGCCAGCAACCCGGCGGAGAAGGCGCGCAGGCTGGAAGAGCGGAAGATTACTGCAATCCAGCCTCGCGGGAGGATTCCAAACCGGATCCGGGATCTGATATGCGGGCTGGCGGACATTCGTGCGTGATTCCTCAGATACACTTCAAGCTTAAATGAAATGCTAAAGCGTTTGCGCGATTCTGGAGATTGGATGCAACAGCCATAAGGCTGGCTCTTGTGGAGACCCAATTGGTTAGACGTTTGTTGCGGGGGTTCGGGGTACGTCGGTAGAGGTTAGTTGCAGCAGATCAATGGCGGCGTCGGCAACGCGCTGTAGCGGGTCGGTTGTTTGATCTGGTTGGGCGGAGATGGGTAGAAGGCGGCTGAGGGCTTCGGCCAGGTCGGCGATCATCTGACGGCGTTGCGGCGTCTCGTCCAACAGGGGGCGCAGGGCGGTGGCCACGTTGGCGGCGGTAAAGCGGCGGTTCAGCAGCTCTGGAACGATTCGCCGTCCGGCGATGAGGTTGGGCATGGCGATGGGGAGGTTGCCGTCGGCATCGCGCTGGGCGGGAAACTCGGCGGGATAGCGGATGAGGCGCTTGGCCAGTGCGAAGGTTAGCGAGGAGACGCGGTAGACGACGACAAAGGGCGTGCCGATAGTGAGTGCCTGCACGGTCGCTGTACCGCTGGCGACGACAGAGGCCCGCGCGTGGTGCAGGGCGGCGCGGGCATCGGGGACGAGAACGATCCTGGGTAGCTCCGCAAACCTTGGCATGTCTTTATCGGCGGCAGCATAGCAAGCGGCAATCTCCTCTTTGATCCAAGCCAGGTTGATAGTGGATGCGACAGGCAACAAATAATGGCATCTACTCTGTACGTCCAAACTGAGGATGGCCGCGGCCTGCATCATTCGCGTCAGGTTGGTGTGGATCTCGCTCTGCCGGCTGCCGGGAAGAAGCGCAATCCATGTTTTTTAAGGGATCGAGGCCATGTTTTGCGGCGTACTCTTCGCGTGTAATAGTCGGCACCGGGAGAGCGGCCAGCGGGTGGCCAACAAACTCTGCATCGACTCCGCGGGCCTGGTAGAACGGGGCCTCGAAGGGGAAGATCACCATCATGCGATCGATGTAGCGCTGCACCAGCCGCAGGCGGCCGCGCTTCCACGCCCACAGCTGTGGGCTTACGAACCACAGCACAGGAACACCGAGGCGCTTGAGCTGGCGCGCGAGGCGGAAGTTGACCTCGGGGAAGTCGATGAGGATGGCAACATCGGGCCGCTCACGTCGAATCGACGCCACCAGCTTGCGGTACTGCGCATAGATGTACGGCGCGTGGCGGACGACCTCGGTGAAGCCCATGTGAGCGACATCCTCGGCGCGAACGACGCGCTGCTGGCCAGCATCGGCCATCTCTGTGCCACCGAGACCGGTAAAGCTGGCCTGGGGCAGGCGCGCGCGCAGATGGGCGATGACGCCGGCTCCATAGTGGTCGCCCGAGGCCTCGCCGGCGGAGAGAAAGATGCGCGGATTGGAGATGGTGGCGATGGCTATGAGTTTATCGCGGTCGTGCAGCGCTGCGCCTCCGGGGTACGATAGAGGCATCGAGAGGGGTCTGTGGTGGATCGTGCGAAACGATTTCGAGCGGTGCTGGAGCCGCTGGGCGATGGCCTGGGGTGGGTAGTAGCATGGCTGCCGTTCGATGCGGCGAAGGCGTGGAAAAAGATGGTGCGGCATCGCGTCACGATTGAGGTGGGAGGCGAGCTGTTTCGAACATCGCTATTTGCGGGCGCGCGGCGTGCAGGACAGTTTGTGCTGGTAAACAAGAAGATGCAGCGGGCGGCAGATGCGGGAGTAGGTACGATGGTAGAGTTTGCCATTGCGCCGGACCTGCAAGAGCGCGAGGCGGAGTTGCCGGATGAGCTGGCCGTGCTGCTGGACGATGAGCCGGGGCTGCGCGAGTGGTACGACGAGCTGACAGAGTATATGCGGCGCGAGATCGGTAAATGGGTGATGGAGCCGAAGAGCGACGAGGCCCGCGTGCGCCGCGCCGAGCAGATGGCGGAGCGGCTGCTGGCGACCATGGAGGGCGAACGAGAGCTGTCTCCGGTGATAGAGGCCGCATTTAGGTTGAGGCCGAAGGCGCGCGCGGGGTGGGTGCGCATGACTGCGACACAGCGGCGCGGCGAGCTGATGGCGGTCTTCTACTACCGGACGCCGGAGGCCCGCCAGAAGCGTCTGGATAAGCTCTGTGATGCAGCCGAGAAACGCATGAAAACCTAAGATGCAGCAGATGATTCCATCCAACCGAGGGTTTTAGCGGCGAGACGGTCGAAGGCGGTGACCGCCAGATGAAGGTGGTCGAGCCGGGTATCTTCGATCTTGTTGTGGCTGATGCCGCGCAGGGATTGCACGAACATCATGGTGGTGGGAATGCCCAGTCGCGCGACCTCGGCGGCGTCGTGCAGCGGGCCGGAGGGTAGGCTGTGGGCCGGCGCGCCCAGCGTCTCGGCGATGGCCTCGCGGCACAGTGTGATCAGCGCGGGGTGGAAGGGGATCGGCTCGATACTCCAGATGCGCGACCACTCCACGGTGCAGCGCTCTTGGTCGGCGAATCGGCGACTGGCCTCCTGCGCCTCGAGGTACATGGTTGCAAGAATTGCAGGGTCGAGGTCGCGCTGATCGAGCGTGGCCTCGCATCGGCCAACCACCGCGGTGACGATTCCGGGGAAGGTCTTGACGCTGCCCATGGTGCAGACCGAGTCGGAATGGCGCATGGCGATGGTGCGAATCTCCAGCGCGAGGCGCGCGGCGGCAGCCAGCGCATCACAGCGGTCGGCCATGGGAGTTGAGCCGGAGTGGGCCTCCTGCCCGTGGAAGGTAATGGCATGGCGCTCGACGCCCTTGGTGCCGAGGACCGCGCCCAGCGGCAGTCCCAGCCTCTCCAGCACCGGCCCTTGCTCGATGTGCAGTTCAAGATATGCCGCCGATGTTCTCTCGCTCCTGCGCTGCGTCGCCGATCTTCTCGATGTCGATGCCGCATGCGGCCAGTGCGGCTTCCAGTGTGACGCCGTCGCGGTCGGTGCGTCCGCGATCGGCTGGCGATGGTGTGCGTGCCGGCAAAGGCGGAGGAGCCGAAGAGGCTGCGTCCAAAGCGCGCGCCCTCCTCATCCGCCCAATCGACCACGCGGATGGTGAAGGGCGGGTTGCCGTCGAAGTCGCGGGCGATGCCGCGAGAGCACTTCGAGCGCGGTGACAACGCCGAGCGCGCCGTCGAGCCAGCCGCCGTTGGGAACCGAATCCAGATGGCTGCCCAGCACCAGCGAACGGGGAGACTCGCCTGGCAGCGTGACCCCGAGTTACCGGCGGCATCGCGATGCTGAGTAATTCCGTACGAGTCGGGCAGCCCGTCGAGCTCGCCGCGAACCACTCGCGCGCCCGCTGCCACGTCGGCGTCAAGGCGATGCGCTGCGCGCCATTGGCGTCGCCGGTGAGCGCGGCAAGCTCCTTCAGGTTGGCAATCACTCGATTGGCATCGGCTGGCATTGGCGACTCCGGATTCAATTTACTTTCCACACTACACCTCTGTTTATGCAGTACGTC
>CAWERM010000090.1:0-30614 GCA_963810995.1 uncultured Acidobacteriaceae bacterium
GCGAGGATAAGATTGCCGAGCGATCCCTGAAAGAATTTTTCGTCAGTGAGTACCGAGAGCGCGGCAGCTCCTGCTGCCTGGAGTGAGCGGGCCAACGCCGCGGGATCAAAGTTAGGACGAATGAGTCCACGCGAGGGCGAGGCCTTTTTCGAGCTCGGCGATGATGGCTGGACCGAATTCGGCGGCCTTCGCAGGGCAGCCTCGAATCCGCGCGGGAGAGTGGGCGGCGGCTTTGCGCTGTAGAAGCGAGGTATCGGCTGCGGCGCGGCGGGCCGTGAGTTCGTGCAGCGTATGCGCGAGAATCTGCTCAAGCTGGGTAGGCATGGGTATGTCTTGAGAATATTTGGTGCCGAAGGGGGGACTCGAACCCCCACACCCTTGCGAGTACATGGACCTGAACCATGCGCGTCTGCCAATTCCGCCACTTCGGCACGGTCGTACATGTCGCGAACCCTGCGGCCGGACACGGCAGTCGTGAGAGTTCAGTCTTTCAAACACGAGGTCGGCTGTCAATTGCGCGACGCTTCGCATACACTGGAACGGCTTAAGACTAATTCATCTGCCGGGAGGCATCTCCACCCGATTATGAACGAAGAAATGCAATCTTCGCCGCAAACTGGTCCTTCCGAGATCCCCGAAGAGATTGCCCTGGAGATTCGCAAACTCTCCCACGATATGTCCAACGCCCTGGAGATTGTGGTGCAGACCAACTACCTGCTGGGCACGGTCGAGTTGAAGGAGCCGGGGAGCGAATGGCTGCAGATGATGGAAAACGGGGTGCGCAAGGCGATGGACATCAATCTCGCGCTGCGCACTTACATCAAGGCCCATTCGCCGCGTTAAGGACACACCTGCCTACGGCTTCTTTGATTTGGCTGCTCGCTTGGCGACAGGAAATCTAACCGCAGCCTTCTTCGCTCGGGGTTTCAAGGTAACTGGCTTGCTTGCGCCACGTTTGCCGGCTGGCTTGCTTGCGCCTGGCTTTGCCGCTTTGATTGCCGCTGCCGCATTGGGCGGCGGAACACTTCGGAAGCTCAGGGATGCCTGATGGGACGTTAACAACTTATCAATCTGCTGCAGCAGGACCTGCGTATGCATGGGTTTGACCAGCATCTTGTCTGCGCCGAGAGTCTGCCAGTCTTCGTCCGCGATGGGAAAGGCAGTAAGCAGGGCAGTGGCCGGGTGATAGCTGGCAGAGCGGGCTGCGGCGATGACTTCGGCACCCGCGGCGTCGCTCTCCATGCGCATGTCGGTGATGACCATGTGGTACTGATGGGAACGCAGCTTGCTACGGCCCTCGCGGCCGGAGGCAGCCGTATCCACCTCGAACCCGTTGATTTCGAGCACCGCCTTGAGGGTGAGCAGTACGGCCACTTCATCGTCTACAAGCAGAATCCTGCGCTTCATGGTTTTTCCTCATCTTGCGTGTATTACAAGCCTTTAGTACCACGACAGGCACCCACCATATTGCCCCCCGGCGACGGCTTATGCAAGAGATGACTAAAGGCTTGGCCTGGACGTGTGCGATGGAGGGCGGAGAGCGCTACTGGATAGTAGGGTTGCGGGGGATATACCGGGAGCGTTGTAGGAAGAAGATCCCTGAGTCGGGGTCGTCCTCGTCTTCATCCTCTTCCTCGTCGTCGTCTTCATCCTCTTCGCCATCCTCCTCCTCGATTATTTTCTCGTCTTCATCGTCATCCTCGTCGTCAAAATCGTCCTCGTCCTCCTCCTCCTCCTGCTCGTCGACATGGTCTTCGTCTTCTCCTCGTCTTCGTCGATGGGGGCGGCCAGGAACTCAAGGCTTGAGAGGCAGGCGAGGGGCGGGATGAGGCTAGGGTCCTCCTCCTGGGCTGGGCACGGGAGAAGAACGAGGGCGAGACGGTTGAGGGAGAGGTTCTGCGGGGTCAGCATGGGACTGTCTCCTGGAGAAACCAAAGCGATGATCCATTGGAAGCGGGACGCCGGGATGGCAGTCGCCTAGAGGCAGTGTAGAGCATCTGGCGGATTCAGGCGGAGCGGAGGGTGGTTTCGATACCGGAGTTGACCTCGGCCTGAGCGAACTCAGCGGCGACGCGGATTCCGTTCATGACGGCGCGCTCGTTGGATGCTCCATGGCCGATGATGCAGACGCCGCGGACGCCAAGCAGGGGCGCGCCGCCGAATTCGGAGTAGTCGATGCGCTTCTTGAAGTCGTTGAAGGCGCGGCGGGAGAGCAGGGCCCCGACCTGCGAGGTGACGGTGGACTTGAGGGATTCTCGCAGCAGGACACGGACCAGGCGGGCGGTGCCCTCGCAGGTCTTGATGGCGACATTGCCGACAAAGCCGTCGCAGACGATCACATCGGCGCGACCGTTGAAGAGGTCGCGGCCTTCGACGTTGCCGATGAAGTTCATGCCGGGGCGGGCACGCAGCAGAGGGAAGGTATCGTGGGTGAGGGAGTTGCCCTTGCTGTCCTCTTCGCCGATGGAGAGCAGGCCGACGCGGGGATGTGCGATGTGCAGGACGTTGCGGGCGTAAATGTGGCCCATGACGGCGAACTGGACCAGGTTGTCAGGATCGCAATCGACATTGGCTCCGACGTCGAGCAGGATGGAAGGAATGCCAAGTGCCGTGGGAAGAATGGTGGAGAGGCCGGGGCGATGGACGCCGGCCAACATTCCCAGAACCATCTTGGCGGTGGCCATGGCCGCACCGGTGTTACCGGCCGTGAAAAACCCGGCAGCTGTGCCTTCGCGGACCATTCGCAGGCCGACGCGCATGGAGGAGTCTCGCTTGGCGCGGACGGACTGGGCGGCTTTGTCTTCCATGCTGATCCACTCGGAGGAGTGGACGATCTCGATCTGCGGGCGCTTGCGTCCGTAGTGGACCGGGAAGCGGTGGCGCAGGGCGCGGTCGAGCGCGGGTCGGAGGATCTCCTGCGGGCCAACCAAATGGACGCGCACATTGAGTTGGCGCGCAGCAAGGATGGCCCCGCGAATCTCGGACTCGGGGGCTTTGTCGGAACCCATTGCATCGACAACAATGTTGATCGGCATCGGAAGAGGAGGGTGCTAGGAGCGGGTTAGCTGGCTTCCTTCACGGCAAGGACTTCGCGGCCCTTATACTGTCCGCACTTCTGGCAGATGCGGTGGGGTAGCTTTCGCTCGTGGCAGTTGGGACACTCTGAGGTACTGGTGGGAGTGAGGAAGTCGTGGCTACGGCGTTTGGAGGTACGTTGCTTGGAGTGGCGGCGTTTCGGATTCGGCATTACTATTCCCTTTCTAGTGGCCAGTGCCCGCAGCGATACGGCTTGCGGCGGCGATTGAAGGCCCGGTGAGGCTGAAATTCTGTGCTAACCGGGTTTGATCGTGCCGGCCAGGCCCGCAAGCGCATTCCACCCCGAAGGATTCTGTAACGATTCGGAGGTGTTGCAGGAGCAGGATGCGAGGTTCAGGTTCTGGCCACAGCGCGGACAAAGTCCCTTGCAGTCTTCCTTGCAAAGAGTACGGGAGGGCAGGGTGAGAAGCACCTGTTCGCGCACAACATCTTCAAGCGAGAGACCACTCTCTTCATAGTAACCGATTTCGGTCTCGTCGGGGGTGATGGAGCGCTCACCGGGATCGGCGTCGGCGGCCTGAGGGCGGAAGATAAGGTCGAACTCTCCTGCTAGTGGAGTGCGGACCGGTTCGACACAGCGCGCACAGAGCAGTTCGAAGTTGCCGTGGTAGGCGGCGCGCAGGCGGATGTCCGCCACCTGCTCGCGGTGGCCGCGGTTCTCCACGATGAGGTCGGCGCGGCCGGCGACCGGCAGCGGGCCGGATTGATGAACGTCGGGAGCATAGTCGAGCGCGCCCTCGGCGATGGATTCATCGAAGAGGAGCGGTTCAATTTCGAGTTGAAGGGGAGTGATGAGCACGTTGTTAAGGGTAGGGCGATGCGGGGCCGAGGTCAATGGGAGGATTGAGGAGGTATCTGGGAGGATTCTGATAAAAAGAGGCGGATGGCGGCGATGCCTGCTGCTCCGGCGGCGAGGGTGGAGGCGGCGTTGGCGCGGGTGATGCCTCCGAGGGCGAGGACGGGGATGGGTGTGGCGGCGAGACATGCAGCGTGAAGTAGGTCGAGGCCCGTGCCTGCGGCGATTTTTTTATTGGAGACGGATTTTTGGGAAGGATGTGATTCGGCAACGACTTTTTCGAAGACGGGGCCGAAGAGGATGTGGGTGGGACGTTCGTCAGGGGCCGCGGACACTGCGCGGGCGACCTCGTCGAGAGTGTGGCAGGAGAGGCTTATAACCGGCTCGGGCAGGCTGGCGGCGGCGTAGAGGGCGCGAACCTGAGCGGGGGTTAGTTCATTGGGCGAAGATGTCAGGTGAACTCCGTCGGCGCAGGTGGCGAGGCCAACGTCTGCGCGGGAGTTGATGAGGAGCCTAGGCGCGGGGTTGTGCGCGCGGAGGGCAGCGAGGAGCTTGCGGGCGAGCGAGGCGAGGTCTGCGGCGGAGAGATCGTTTTCGCGGAGTTGAAGGAAGTCGATGCCAGCGGCGGCGAGGCGCTCGGCCTGAGCGAGGAGTGCGGATTGACGGGCGGGTTCGGCTTGTTCACAGGGTTTTGCGGAGAAGCGGAGGCGGTCGGTGATGGCGTAGCGCAGCATGGGTTCTAGTGTAGGCGCGGACTGCTTCTTACCTCTGACAATGCGGGCAGAAGTGGGTGCTGCGGCCTGCGAGGGTGATGCGGCGGATGGGGGTTGCGCAGACGAGGCAGGGCAGGCCGGTGCGCCGGTAGACGCGGTGACGGAGCTGGAAGAAGCCGCGCGCGCCATCAGCGTCGACGTAGTCGGAGACGGAAGAGCCGCCGAGGCGGATGGCGTGGCGAAGGACTTTGATCAGAGCGGTGCGCAGGCGGGCCAGTTCTGCACGGGTGAGGCGAGCGGCCTGGCGAGTGGGACGGATTGAGGCGCGGAAGAGCGACTCGTCGGCGTAGATGTTGCCGATGCCATGCAGCAGGGACTGGTTGAGCAGAGCAGCCTTGATCGGGGTGCGGCGAGGATGGAAGAGAGCGATGAAGTCAGCAAGCGAGATGGTGAGGGGTTCGCGGCCAGGACCGGAGTAGGGAGTGGGATTCGAAGTGAGTGAAGTGGTGGTATCCCACTCATGCGATGAAGCCGCATGAATGGGGCACCCGGTTTCGGGGCGGTGGAGAGAGATGCGGCCGAAGCGGCGAGGATCGACGAAGCGGATTTCGCGGGTGTCAGCAAGAGTGAGGACGGCGTGGGTGTGGGGCGGGAGCGGGACTTCTGGCTCTGAGACGAGCAGGCGGCCGGTCATGCCGAGGTGGATGAGGAGTTCGGTGGAAATTTTTTCGCGTTGCACGGTCATGACGATGGTTTTGCCGACGCGGCGGACGGATTGGATATGCGCACAGGTTAAGGCGGCAACGATCTCTGGCTCGGGTGACTTGAAGGTCTGCGGCTTGCCACTTGTCCAGACGAGGATGATGCGAGCGCCGTGGACTCGCGCGTGGACGCCTGCGGCGATGGTCTCGACCTCGGGTAGCTCGGGCATGGGGATAGAGTAATGCTTCCACGAACCGGCGGTGTGGAAAGCGGCGGTATAGAATCGGTTATGGGCGTGCGGAGAGGCTGGCCGCGCGGACCCATCCCTTCCGGAGCAAATCTTTCGTGAGTCAGCGTAAATCGGCAGTGGTCCTTGGAGCGCAATGGGGCGACGAGGGCAAGGGCAAGATCGTGGATGTGCTGAGCGAGAGGTTCTCGGTTGTGGCCCGCTATGCGGGCGGACACAACGCGGGACATACCGTCATCATTGCGGGAAAGAAGTTTGTGCTGCAACTGATTCCGTGCGGCGTACTGCGGCCGGAGTGCCGGGGCGTGATCGGCAATGGGGTGGTGCTGGACCCGATGGCCTTCCTGAGCGAGGTGAAGAAGCTGCGTGACGCGGGCTTGCCGATCAAGGACGGGGTGGATGGGCAGCTTTTTGTGTCGAACCGGGCGCAGGTGATTCTGCCGTACCACCGGATGATTGAGCTGGCGGCGGAGACGGCACCGGGACGGACCAAGATTGGGACTACTCGGCGAGGAATTGGGCCGGCGTACGAGGACAAGATCCATCGCAACGGGCTGCGGGTGGTGGACCTGATGAATCCGGCGCTGCTACGGACCCATATCAAGAACGCATGCGACGAGAAGAACACGATTGCGGCGGCGCTGTTTGGGACTGCTCCGCTGGACCCGAAGACGATGTACGAGGAGTATGCGCGGGCGGCGGAGCAGATTGCGCCGTTTGTGACGGACACGGCGGTGCTGCTGAACGAGGCGATCCGGAACGGCGAGAAGGTGATGTTCGAGGGGGCGCAGGGGGCGCTGCTGGACATTGACCACGGGACGTACCCGTTTGTGACCAGTTCGAGCTCGACGGCGGGCGGAGCGGTGACGGGGACGGGGGTGGGGCCAACCTCGATTGGCACGGTGATCGCGGTGACCAAGGCGTATGTGACACGTGTGGGCGAGGGGCCGTTTCCGACCGAGATCGAGGGCGACTCTGCCACGCTGCTGCGGGCACGCGGGCAGGAGTACGGCGCGGTGACCGGGCGCCCAAGACGATGCGGATGGCTGGACCTGCCGCTACTTCGCTACTCCAACATGATCAATGGGACCCAGTGGCTGGTGGTGACCAAGATGGACGTGATGGACGAGTGCGCGGAGATTCCCGTATGCACGGGATACAAGATTGACGGCAAGGCGACGGACACGATTCCGGCGGACATGCGCGGATTTGAGTCGATCGAGCCGGTGTATACGAAGCTGAAGGGTTGGCACTGCTCCACCGAGGGCATCATGGAGTTTGACAGGCTGCCCAAGCTGGCCCAGGAGTATCTTGAGTTTATTGAACGTGAGTCTGGGGCGAAGATCGGGATGATTTCGACCGGGCCGGAGCGCGACCAGACAATCACGCTGGCGGCGTTTGAGGCGGAGCTGAAGGCGTAGAAAGACGGCGTCGCGTCCGTGCGGTGGGCGCGTCGGCGATCTGACGATACCGCGATGGAAAGGCGCAAATGATAAGTTTTACGGTTCGAATGAAGTTTGCAGAGGCGGACCACGATGCCGTGGCGGAGTTGCTACGGAAGCTGACGCTGGCGTCGCGGCAGGAGCCGGGATGCGTCAACTACGTATCGCACTTCCTGGCGGGCGAGCCGGGGACGGTGCTGATCTACGAACAGTATGTGGACGAGGCGGCGCTGGATGCGCACCAGAATTCGCCCCACTTCCGCGAGTACGGGGCGGAGGGGTTCTACCGGCTGATGCATGCGCAGCAGATCAAATATCTGGACGCCATTGTGTGAGAACCACGGCGGGTACGGGCAAAAGTGCGTTCACGCGACTTTATTTTGACTGCATGGGTTAAATCAGACTAGTATCCGTCACGACGGATTGCGAGACGGATTGTCCCATGACGCAGCTTATCTCCCATCATCGTGTATTCCGGCCCGGTGCCGGAGTGTTGGCGCTGGCAGTGATTCTATTTGCCATGCCCTCGCCGGCCCCAGGGCAGCATCCTAGGCGGAACGATCAGTTCAAGCACCAGGTGGAGCAACTGGAACAGGTGTGGCGCACCGCGGAGTTGAATGCGGATGTGGCAACCATGGACAAGCTGCTGTCGGACGATTTCGTGGGCATTAACATGAACGGCCAGGTGGTGACCAAGATGCAGCAGTTAGATCGGCTGCGCCGGCGAACCACGGTGTTGAGCAAGCTCGACCTGAGAATCGAACACGTGAAGCTGATTGGGATGACGACGGCTATTGTCCAGTCGCTGGCTGAGGTGGAGGGTAGCAACGAAGGGGAACCGATGCATGGCAACTTCCGATACACCAGGGTGTACTCGCGGCAGCCCTCCGGTATGTGGCAGATCACTAACTTCGAGGCGACACGGGTGGGTCCGCCGCCGGAGAGAGGCCCCGGTGGTCGGGCTGGACCGACTGCCAAGCCGGAGTGAGGCTGTTGGGTTGCGCCAGAATGATAGTGGAGTGGACTCAGGCCTGCCAGGCCTGGCGGATGCGTTCCCAGGTGGTGTCTAGGTCCTCGGGCAGGACGCGGCTGTCTCCGATAACAGTCATGAAGTTGGTATCGCCGATCCAGCGGGGCAGGACATGCATGTGGATGTGGGCAGCGATGCCTGCTCCTCCGGCCTCGCCCAGGTTTATGCCAAAGTTGAATCCGGAGGGGTGGTAGACCTCGCGCAGGACGCGCTCGACTCGCTGGGCGATGGTGATCACCTCATGCGCCTCGCCGGGGGGTAGGGCGGCGAGCGAGTCGATATGGCGGTAGGGGACGATGAGGATGTGGCCGGTGGTGTAAGGGAAGGCATTTAGGCAGAGGAAGCAGGAGGGTTGGCGTGCCAGGATGTGGGCGGCCTTTTCGGCCTGCTCGGGAGATATGCCTTGGGCGATCGCATAGTCAACGGCGGCGATCATGTTACAGAAGACACAGTGGCTGTCCTCGTCGCCGGATTGTGACCAGGCGTCGAGCGCGTGGGGTACGCCGGGGCGGGAGGAGTCTTCGGCACGGCTGACGTAGTCGTAGCGCCATGGGGTCCATAGACGATCCATGGGGCGAAGTATACAGCTTGCGGGTGGGGGATGGGAGATGGACTGCGGCGGACGCGCGATGGGCCGCGAATGGCGGAGATTGAGGAGCGTAAATGCATTGACTCTGCGCTGCACGCCCTATATTCTTTATATGAGCCGCTGTGTGTGGGATCCAGTGCAGCAGCTCCTCTGCAAGATGGTTCAATTCCTCCCTGCCGAATCAGCATCGGGACAGTGAGCAGCGCGCCTTTCCAAAGGGACGTTGCCTGAACTGCCGACTTATCCGCGCGAAGGAATATGCAGTATGAAGAATGGATCCCGGAGCAACGCCTCAATGACCGTAGACGTCCACAATCCTGACCAAACCGAGAGTAATCCCCTGACTACAGAACTGGAAACCCTAGCGCCCGAAGCGACAGCGGAGCAAGCCGAGCTGTCATCCGAACTCACCCAAACCCTGGCGGAGCCTGTCGCAGAGGCATCATCCGCGCTGGAGAGCGTTGCCGCGACAAGCGATGGAGCATCCCCGCCGGATGCAATCGGTGACGATTCTGCCGCATCGGGCGAGCCGGACTACGATGCCGCCGACTTTGCCGCTGCGCTGGCCAACTTCGATCGCGAACAAGCGGCGGAGACCGCAGCAGCGCAGAACCTGACCGCCGAAGAGGTAGTGGTCACGGGTACGGTGGTGAAGATTACCGACAAACATGCGGTGATCGACATTGGATTGAAGTCCGAAGGACTGATCCCGTTGGATCAGGTGCTGGACCACGAGGGCAAGCCGAGGTTCAAGGCAGGCGACGCGGTGGATGTTGTGGTGGAGCGCGAGGAGCCGGAGGGCGGCTACCTGGTGAGCTACGAGAAGGCCCTGCGGCACAAGATATGGGACAAGCTGGAGAAGGCCGCCAACGACAAGATTCCGGTGAAGGGCCTGGTGGTGAGCCGGGTCAAGGGCGGGTTGACGGTGGACATCGGGATTAAGGCATTTCTGCCTGGATCGCAGATTGAGGTGCGCCCGGTGCGCAACCTGGACGGGTATCTCGGCAGCGAGATTGAGGTCCGCGTCATCAAGTTGAATAAGAAGCGCGGCAACGTTGTGATTAGCCGCAAAGAGATACTGGAAGAGGAGCAGAACGCCAAAAAGGCGGTGACGCTGGCCCAACTGGAAGAGGGTAGCGTGCTGACCGGGACAGTGAAGAACCTAACCGACTACGGCGCATTCGTCGATCTGGGCGGACTGGATGGACTGCTGCACATCACCGATATGAGCTGGGGGCGGTTGACGCATCCCCGCGACTTGGTGAATGTGGGCGACGAGATCCAGGTGAAGGTGCTGAAGTTCGATAAGGAGAAGCAGCGCGTGTCACTGGGCTTTAAGCAGTTGACGCCCGATCCGTGGCTGGACGCGACGGAGCGTTACCCGATTGGCGCGCAGGTGCGCGGACGCGTGCTGTCGGTGACGGACTACGGCGCGTTCGTGGAGCTGGAGCAGGGGATCGAGGGGCTGGTACATGTCTCCGAGATGACATGGTCGAAGCGGATGAAGCATCCGTCGAAGATGGTGAAGCCGGGCGACGAGGTGGAAACGATCATTCTGAGCGTGAACCCCAATGACCGGCGCATCTCGCTGGGCATGAAGCAGCTTCAAGAAAATCCGTGGGAGCAGTTGGAGGACAAGTATCCGATTGGGGCGATCATCGAGGGCCGGGTGCGCAACCTGACCGACTTCGGGGCGTTCATCGAGATTGAAGATGGCATCGACGGGCTGGTGCATGTGTCGAACCTGAGCTGGACCAAGCGCATCAAGCACCCGTCGGAGGTATTGAAGAAGGGTGAGAAGGTACGGGCGATCGTTCTGGGCGTGGAGCCGGAGAACCGGCGTCTGTCGCTGGGCGTGAAGCAGTTGCAGCCGGATGTTTGGGAGACGTTCTTCGCCCAGCACCGGATTGGCGACGTGATCAAGGGCAAGGTGCTTCGTACGGCCCAGTTTGGAGCGTTTGTGGAGATTGCTGAGGGAGTGGAGGGACTGTGCCACGTCTCCGAAGCAGTGGACCAGAATAACGTGGCAGTGAAGCTGGATGTGGATACCGAGCACGAGTTCAAGATCGTTAAGATGAACCAGGAAGAGAAGAAAGTTGGGCTGAGCATTCGCGCGGTTGGCGAAGAGGCAAGCCGGGCCGAGGTGGAGATCTACAAGGAACACGGCAGCACTAAGGACCACAAGGACCGCAAAGAGAACAAGGACCATAAGGAGCACAAGAGCTCTTCCTCCTCCAGCAGCAGCACCACACTGGGCGACCTGATCAACTGGAAGCGCTCGGAACGCGAGGGCGAATAGCCTCCGGCAATCACTTTGGAGAAAGCGCAACGAACAGGAATCACGCATCAGAAAATATTGGCAGGAACACAGAAAGGCCGTCCCTTTGGGGGCGGTCTTTATGCATTGTGACTACCGACGCGAAAGGCATATTGCGTTTGTGATAGGATGCCCCTTCCGCAGCGTTTGGGTGGTTGCGCGCTGTGAACGCGCAGGACAGCTTTAGCAGCATGCAAGAAGGAATCCAGGTCAGATAGGAAAGAGGGCAGGGAATGAAGAACTATCTCGGACGGGACGTCCGGAACGTGGCGGTGGTTGGTCATGCGCACAGCGGCAAGACAACCTTGATTGCAGCTCTGCTGCAAGCGGCGAAGATGACCGCGACGCAGGGACAGGTGGAAGACGGCTCGGCGGTGACGGCGTACGACGAAGAAGAGGTGTCGCGGCGAACGACGATGGCCAATGCGGCGGCGTTTGTGGAGTGGAGCGGAGTTAAGATTAACCTGCTGGACACTCCGGGCTTTCACATGTTTCTGCACGAGACGCGCGCCGCGATGCTGCCGGTGGAGGCGGCTCTGGTGGTGGTGAATGCGCAGAATGGCGCCGAGGCGGTGACCGACCGAGTGTGGAAGTTTGCCACGGAGGTGAACCTTCCGCGCATCCTGGTGGTGAACCAACTGGACCATCCCAAGGCGGACAGCCGCCTGGGACGGCAGCACATGATTGAGCAGATGCAGGAGCGGTGGGGACGCCAGGTGGTCCCGGTGCAGTTGCCGATTGTGGATGAGAAGGGATTTCACGGGGTGGTGGACCTGGTGACGATGAAGGCGTTTGTGTATGAGCAGGATGGCAACGGGCGCGGTGAAGAGGTCAAGATTCCCGAGGCGGTACAGAGCGACGCGAAAGCCGCGCACGAGGCCTTGGTCGAGTTGGTAGCCGAAGGCAAAGACGAGCTGATGGAGGAGTTCTTATACGGGGTCGCTACAGGAGGAGCACCTGATCGCTGCACTGCACGAGGCGATCCGCGAAGACAATATTTTCCCAGTGCTGTATGTGAGCGGCTTGAGGAATGTGGGAACCGACCATCTGCTGGATTTTATGAAGGCGTATGCGCCAGCCTCGACGGAGCGCGAGCCGGTGGCGGCACGAGGCAAGATCCAGCTGACAGCGGGCAATGGACACGGGAATAACGGAGTTGCCGCGCAGGGAGAGGACGAGATTGTGATGCGTGCTGTGGACGACAAGGAGCCGCTGGCGCTCTATGTCTACAAGACGATGACCGACCCATTCACCGGACGGGTGAATTTTTTCAAGGTGATCAGCGGCAAGATGAAGACCGACAGCACGGTGATGAACTACACGCGGTCGGAGTCTGAGAGCCTGGCACATCTATACATCATGCAGGGGCGCAAGCCGGTAGAAGTGCAGGAGCTGCATGCGGGCGACTCTGGGCGCGGCGGTGAAGCTGCGCGTGACGCTGACCGGAGACACACTGGGCGACAAGGCGCATGAACTGTTTATTGAGCCGGTGTCGATGCCCGAGCCGGCGATGACCTATGCCATTGAGCCAAAGACACGAGGCGACGAGGACAAGCTGGCACCGGCGCTGCATAAGCTGATGGAAGAGGACCCGATGCTTCGCTTCTACCGCGACCTACAGACTAACGAGTTTCTGGTGGCGGGTGCGGGGCAGCCGCACATCGAGGCGCTGGTGTCCAAACTGAAACGGCGCTACCACACCAACGTGATATTGCATGAACCGAAGGTGCCGTACAGGGAGACGGTGCGGGCCAAGGCGGAGGCGCAGGGACGTCATAAGAAGCAGTCCGGAGGCCACGGACAGTTCGGTGACTGCAAGCTGAGGATTGAGCCGCAACCGCGTGGGACGGGCGTGGTATTCGGCAACGAGATATTCGGCGGCGCGATTCCGCGGCAGTATGTTCCGGCGGTGGAGAAGGGCGTACGCGAATCGGCGGCGCGCGGCTACCTGGCGGGTTACCCGGTGGTGGACATCAAAGTGACGGTGTTCGACGGAAGTTATCACGATGTGGATTCGAGCGAGATGGCCTTCAAGATCGCCGCGCGCACCGGCTTCCGCAAGTGCATGGAGCAGGCCAAGCCGTCGCTGCTGGAGCCGATCATGAAGATCGAGATCGAGGCCCCGGACGATTTTGCTGGGGCGTTGATGGGCGACCTGACTAGCCGTCGCGGACGTGTGCAAGGGATGGAGAGCAGTGGCACTGGCACGGTGATTCGGGCTGAGGTTCCAATGGCCGAGATCCTGACATACGGAACGACGCTGACCGCGATTACACAGGGGCGTGGCAGCTTCCGCATCGAGATGGACCACTACGATCTGGTGCCGCAGGCGATCGCAGAGAAGGTCCTGGCCGCAGCGAAGCAGCCCGTTCATGACGACGAGGAGGAGTAACGCGGCTCCCGTACACTAGCTGGAACGGAACAGGAGCGAAGTGCATGGACCTCTTCAGCAAGGCGCAGGCGGCGGTGGGCGCGATTCGCGAGCGAGCGGAGATTGAGCCGCGGGTGGGGATCATTCTGGGCTCGGGGCTGGGTGGATTTGCGTCGCAGGTGGAGGGCGCGGTCTCGATTCCGTACGCGGAGATTCCTCACTTTCCGCAATCGACCGTGGCGGGCCACAGCGGCAAGCTGGTTCTGGGGACGATTGGCGGCGTTCGTGTGGCCGTGATGCAGGGACGCGTGCATGCGTACGAAGGCTACGCGATGGATCAGGTGACGTTTCCGACGCGCGTGCTGGGGCTGCTGGGGGTGCGCACATTGATCGTCACCAATGCGGCGGGAGGGATACGCGCGGGCATTGCGCAGGGATCGCTGGTGGCGATCAGCGACCACATCAATCTGACCGGGACGAACTCTGCGCTGGGACCGAATGAGCCGCGCTTCGCGTGCGTGGCAGGCGCGGGAGAGCGCTTCTTCGACATGACGGTGGCCTATTCGCCCAGGCTGCGCAAGCTGGCGCACGCTGAGGCGGAGCGGCAGGGGATTGCACTGAACGAGGGCGTGTACATCGCCGTGCTGGGGCCGAGTTACGAGACACCGGCGGAGATTTGCGCGTTCCGCACGCTGGGCGCGGACCTGGTCGGGATGTCCACTGTGCATGAAGTGATTGTGGCGCGACACATGGGGATCGAGGTGCTTGGGATATCGCTGGTGACGAATGCAGCGGCGGGAGTGCTGGATGCACCGATCCACCACGAAGAGGTGATGGAGATTGGGCGGCGTGTGGAGCGGCAATTCACAGGACTGCTAACGGCGCTGGTGCCGCAGATGACGGTGGCGAGTTAATCCATGGCTGTAGGCGAACGACGACCGCTGCTGATTGGGATTGGGGGCTGCTCCTGCTCGGGTAAGACGACGTTGGCGCGCGAGTTGGCGGCACAGTTGGACGCAACTCAGTTTCCGCTGGATCTGTACTATCGCGATCTGTCGCAATTTCCGCTGGACGAGCGGAGCAAGCTCAACTTCGACCACCCCGACTCGCTGGAGAGCGAACTGATTGTGGAACATGTGCGCGCGCTGGCCAAGGGGCAGACGATCCATCGGCCAGTGTACGACTTCAAAACCCACAGTCGCGTGGCGGGCGTCTTTGAGACGGTTGCCCCGACGCGCGTGGTGCTTGTGGAGGGAATTCTAGCGCTGCACTACGCGGAGTTGCTGCCGTGCTATGGCTTTACCATCTATGTGAATGCGCCGCACGAGGTGTGCCTGGTACGCCGCATTTATCGCGACATGCACGAACGTGGGCGAACGGAGGAGTCGGTGCGTGCGCAGTTTGCCGCGACTGCGCGGCCCATGGCGGAGCTGTACGTTGTGCCGTCGGCGACGCGCGCATCCATCATCGTGGAAGGAACAGATGCGCTGGACTGGTCGGTGGAGCAGGTGCTGAAGCGACTGAATGAGGAGGGATTGATTGACGTTTAATCATTCTCCAGAGTCCCGTTCCACTCCGCCGCCTGGACAGCAATGGCCTCAATAGAAATCCCACGCACCCTTGCGCGGAATATCTCTGTGAGGCCATTGACAGTACCAAAGCAGCATTCACCAGCCTTATGGATAGCGGTATAGCGTCACCCGCACGATGTTGTTGGGACGCAGCACCAGGATCTCTCCCTGCGCGTCGTCGTCTCCGGCGATCTGGCGCGTCACCACAAACTTGCCGTCCACAAACTTACCCTCCTGCACGTCCCCCAGTCCCACGTTGCCTGGGCCAGGCATGTTGGCGGTGAAGTCGACGCGCATTCCGCCGCCTCCAAAGTAATACTCGTCGGGGCCGGTCGAGATTATGACGGCCGCAGCCTCCAGGGGAGCTTCAGTTGGGTTAGCAGCCGTTCCTGGGGACGGAGGAGATGCCACGTTTTGGCCTCGGGGTTGAGGTGGCAATCGTGTAGTTCGTCCCGTGTAGGTAAAGGTCATCGTGTAGTTGCCCAAACTGACCTTCTTGGGGTCCTCTCCCTGGATCATGCGCACTGCAGTCACAGCGTCTGTGCCCTGGCGCGCGAGAATCATCGGCGCCAACTGCTCCAGCATACTGTACGTTCCCGACAGGTCCGCCCCGATGGGCCGGTTGCCGTCAATGCCAAAGGGCGAGAAGCCGATGGTGTTGTACTTGCCCACGGCTACGATGGCGTTGGCCGGGTTGGTGCTGGTCTCGGGAATGAACAGCGGGTTGCCATTGCGCGTGAACCGTTGGCAGACCTCGTCGAAGTACTCCAGATAGAGGTCCGGCGCAAGGATGTCTATGCTGGGTGCGCCTGCCCGCCACAGGTCATGCACCTCGGGTAGTGGTCCGCCGCTTGGAAATGTGCCTGGCCATGCGTGATTGGGTTGCTGTAGCCAACCGTTCACGAACATGGGTATGTTGTAGGCTGCCTTGCCGGCTTCCACAACTTTCTCCACATAGTTGGCGTAGTTCCAGGCCATAAAGATCTCATCCGACGGCCAGTGCAGGCTCTGCCAGCTATTTTCATGTTCTAGTGCGCTCATCGGCGGGCTGGTGGTCTGGATGGGAATCACCACATCGGCTGGCTTACCGGGGCCAAATACCTCCTCCCATGTGCCGGACTTCTTGTATCCGTTGGCCGCCCAAACATCGCGGAACTCCGGAATCAGTGAATCCTTATGCGCTTCCAGGTATTGCATCAGCTTGGCCGGAACCTGTCCGGCGTAGGCGCGGTTGGCGGCAGGCGAGCGATCGCGCGTATCGCGCAACACCCCCACCTCGTTCTCCACCTGCACCATCAAAACTGTATGCTGGGTGCCGTCCACGTCACCGACGTGCTTCATCAACGCGCCAAATGCCTTTGCGTCTGCGTCGCGCGTGGCGTCGCCAAAGGTGCTCAGCAACTCCAGCGGTCCGGACATTGAAACCGTTTTGCCATCGTTAATCTGAATTCGTGGAAAGCGTTGATAGTCTTTCTTCACCCAGTACGGCGCAAAGCTCGAAGTGCCGTTCTTCCAACTGGCGAACCAGATCAGGATCACATGCATGTGGTTCTCGCGCGCCTTGGCGATCACGCCATCCAACTGCACGTAGTTGTACTGTCCCTCCACCGGCTCAAACTGCGCCCATGTTACGCCGATCAGAGCTGTGTTCAGATTGCCGGCCACCAGCTTCGGCCAGATGGTGTCCATGTTCTCCAAGCTGGTAGCGGCGTTATTGCTCAACTCGCCGGCCATCGCCAGATACGGCTTGCCATCCACAATCAGTTGGGTCGCATTGCCCTGCCTCTGCAGGTGAGGAACGCCTGAGGCATTCTGTGCCGCGCAGGCAAGAGTCATAGAGGCTGTAAACAGGATTACACCGAACACCGACTTCCATTTCACATGCATTTCGAGCCGCCTTATGGATTTCTACAAGACAATTAATGGGATTGGGCCGGCTCGCCTTGCAGCGTTTCCGGTCGCAGCCATTCTACGCCCGAACGCTCCGTGCGCAAATGAAAGCATTCCGTAAACTGTGTGCCTTCTGCATCCTTGAATTATCGCGATGGGGGGATTCCGTTTGCGGCATCCCTACTTAGCCACTTCAAACTCCAGATGCGATGGGTACTGTGGCGAGCCATAGATCGTCACCGTCTCAGGCTTGTACGCGTTCTTGGGCGCGGCCATAATGTTGGGCACGAAGGTCTGCGGATTGCGATCATAGAGCGGGAACCAGCTCGACTGCACTTCGACCATGATCGAATGCCCCTTCAGGAAGGTGTGGTCCACGCCGTGCAGACTCCAGCGGAACTCGTTCACCGCACCCGGAGACAGCGGCGCAGGTTCTTCGAAGCTCTTGAGATAGCGTCCGCGAAATATTTCTTCTGCAACCATCAGTTGATAGCCCGCAGTGGTCGCAATCTGTGTCCCCGGCGAATTCGCTTGCTGGGGTGAATCGTTGTCCGGGTAAACGTCGATCAACTTGACGATCCAGTCCGCATCGCTTCCCGTAGTTGCGGCAAAGAGGTCGGCAGTGACCTCGCCTGTGACGGTCACATCGTGGTCGAGAGCGGGCATGGTAAAGCTGGCCACGTCCTTGCGCTCGGTCACAAAGCGCTGATCCTCCACCAGCCAGGTGTACCACTTCGTGCCTTTTGCGTAGGTCGATTGGATCGGTCGATGGCGGTAGGGAGCAGGATCCATGGGGTCCGACACATAGGACGCCGCCACTTCGTCATTCATCGGCGCGGGCGAGGCAAAACTAAGCTTTTTACCCGGTTCCAAATAGAGCTTTGCCGGCTCGAAGCCATCGGTAGGCGGCCAAACTTTATATCGCATCCATTGGTTTACGCCGGTCCTGTAACTTGCAACTGTTTGCCCATCGCTATTCGTTAGGTCAAACCAACCTCGGTCTTTTAAATAATTTTCAAAGAAAGGGGCCTCAAATCGTTTGCGGAATTCAGTTCCCGTAGGTTCGCCGAAGTCCAACCTGCCAAAATCCGAGCCCAGCCGCCGCGCCGCACTCTGCCAGCCGCCATGGTTCCAGGGCCCAAGCACCAGAAAAACAGGGTCATTGTGTTTCTTCAGCGCGGCGTACTCGGCCTGTGTCCCCCACATGTCCTCCTGGTCCCAGTAGCCGCCGACCTCGAGGGTCGGCACATCCATGCTGCCAATTCGATCTTCCACCGCCATCGCACGCCAGAAAGAGGTGTATGCGGGCTGGGTCAGAAAGGCCTTTGCGGTGGGTAGGTTGCTCATCCTTGGTACGGATCCGGCTGCTCCCGCGAAGTTGCCATTACGCAGAAAAAAATCGTAGGTGTCATCTTTCATGTCCACCAGCAAATCGGTCTTCTGCGCTTCCATTTGCTGCACATAGTCGAAGCTATAGCTCTGTCGAAAGGCGCCATTGTGGAAGAAGTCGTCGCCCATCCATACGTCGGTCATCGGAGCCTGGGGCGAGATGGCTTTCACCGCCGGATGCGCGTCTATACCGGCCATCATGGCCAGAAAACCGTCGTAAGAGAGGCCGAGAACGCCGACACGACCATTGTTGCCGGAGACATTTTTCAGCAGCCAGTCGATGGTGTCGTGGGTGTCAGTGGTCTCGTCCACGTCGCGCTTGCTTTTGCGGGCGACAATGGGCCGGTTCATCACGAACTTACCCTCCGACCTGTAGCGTCCGCGAATGTCTTCGTAGACGAAGATGTATCCGCTGGCTGCCAGTTCGGGCTTGTCGCGGTTGATACTATCGGAGTCGAAATCGTCCACCCCGTAGGGCGTTCGTTCCAGCAAGAACGGCAGACCTGCAGAAGGCACATCGCTGAGATCGACCGGGCGCAATATCACCGCATGAAGATGCACGCCGTCGCGCATGGGCAGCATCGCCTCCTGGCGTGTATAAGCGCGAGGCGGAGCGGCCGGAGTTGCCGTCGTCTGAGCTAGCCCAGCGCCGGCGGGTAAGGCAGGTTGCTGCGAGCACAGAGTCGCCGAACCGAGGCTTAGCGCCGCAAGAGCGATCAGAAGATGCATTACGCATCGACGCGACCGCATCGATATGCGCGGTCGTACAGGCGTCTTTGCAGGAATCCGATGGCTCACGGGACCGAGATCACATGGAACTTAGGCCGGAGGCGTACTCGGCGTGGGTGCGCTCTGGAAGCTGATCTTCTTGTGCGCGCCGTCGCAGAATGGCTTGTTCTCGCTGGCGCCGCAGCGGCACATGAAGACCGCAGGCTTGCCGGCTAGGTCCCATTGCTTGCCGTTGGCATCGGTTAGTTCAATCGCTCCCTCGACCTGTAGCGGGCCGTTGGGTCGAACGGTAATCTTTACAGCTTCAGACATGAATAGATCACTCCTCGATCAGATAGGCCGGAGACCGGCAAGCTTCAGCATAGCAGCAGGCAACGAGTTACATCAGATGGATCGCATCCACGTCCACAATAAGGTTGCGACGCGGAATAGACAGACTCTCCGCATAGGCGAGCAGCGCACGCAAGGCATGGCCCAGAGCGTCGCGGCGCTCGGCCTTGAGTACGAAGTGGAAACGGTAGATGCGCTTCAGCCGCGCAATTGGCGCAGCAGCGGGGCCGAGTACGCGGATCTTGCCCAGAGGGGTGGACTCGAACCAGCGGCCCAACGTCGCAGCCAACGCGGAAGCCTCCTCCAGCGTCTTCCCTTGAACGACCAGATTGGCCAGCACACAGGATGGCGGGTAGTGCATCCAGCGGCGGTAATGAAGTTCCTTGGCCACAAATGCGGCGTAGTCGTGCGCGGCAGCGCACTGGATGGCATAGTGTTCAGGGTGGTAAGTCTGCACCAGCACACGGCCGGGAAGTTCTCCGCGACCTGCGCGGCCGGAGACCTGGGTCAGCAGTTGGAAGACGCGCTCAGCGGCGCGGAAGTCGGGTAGACCGAGCGAGGAGTCGGCACCCACCACGCCGACCAGCGTGATGCCATGGACATCGTGTCCCTTGGCGATCATCTGCGTTCCGACCAGAAGATTGATCTCGCCCGAATGCAGGCGCGTGAGTAGCCGCTCCATGTCGTCGCGTCCACGCACAGTGTCGCGGTCCATGCGCCCGATGCGTGCGCCGGGAAAAAGTTTCTGTAAGCGTTCTTCGCCCTGTTGCGAACCGGCGCCGAGATAGAAAAGATGCTCGCTTCCGCACTTCGGACAGAGCCTGGGGACCGAGCGGCGAAAGCCGCAGTAGTGGCACTCCAGCCGGTCGCCGGCGCGGACGTGCAGGTCCATCTGCGCCGACGGTTTGTGATACGTCAGGGCGATGGCGCAGTTCTCGCACTCGATCTTCTCGCCGCAACTTCGGCAGAGCACGGTGAAGGAGTAGCCGCGCCGGTTAAGCAGAATCATCACTTGCTCGCCTCGGTCGAGCGCGGCCTGTGTCTCGGCGACAAGCTGGCGCGAGAATATCTCTTCCTTGCCCGTGTCCTTGAATTCGATGCGCATATCGACGAGTTCGACCTTGGGCAGCAGGCGGTCCATTACGCGGGAGGGCATGGAGATGCGGGTGTAGCGGCCGCGCTCTGAGTTGGCCCAGCTTTCCAGCGAGGGCGTCGCGGAGCCGAGTACGACGACGGCATTGTTGAACTTGGCGCGCATAACGGCTACATCGCGCGCGTGGTAGCGCGGCATCTCCTCCTGCTTGTAGCTGCCGTCCTGCTCCTCATCGACCAGAATGAGGCCGAGATCGGCCATAGGCGCGAAGACAGCCGAGCGAGTGCCGACGACGATGCGACTCTCACCGCGTCGGATGCGGTGCCACTGCTCGGCACGCTCGTCGGGAGTTAGACCCGAATGCAGCAGCGCGACCTGCGAGCCGAAAGCGGTGAACATCTGTCCCACCATCGCTGGGGTCAGGCCTATCTCAGGTACAAGAAGAAGCGCGGAGCGCCCCGCGTCGAGCGCGCGTTGCATCGCGGCGAAGTAGACGGCCGTTTTGCCCGAGCCTGTTATGCCGTAGAGCAGCATTGGCTTGAATCCATTCTTCGCAATAGCGGTTGCGATCGAGGAGAGAGCTTCCATCTGTGCCTCGTTCAGCGCATGCTCGTGGGCGTTTTTTTTGCCGTTGTAGGGAATGCCGCCGAGATGAAAGTCCTCCGGGGCCTCTTCCATCACGACTAGGCCGCGCTTGACCAGCGTGGACAATGTTGATGCGGGAACGCCGAACTCGCGCAGGGGCATGGAATCGCGCAGATCGTCTACGCGCATGCGACCGCCAGCGGCAGCAAGTTCGGCAAGGATCGCGGTCTGGTTCTCATTCAGCTTGGGAATGCGTGCGTCCGGTACCAAGACCGCAATGCGCTCGGTGCGACGTGCATCACGTTCCTCAGCGAGAGCTTCGCGGGTGAGCCACTTCTTCTTCACCATAGCGTCCAGCAGCGCCTTGTTGGCCTTTGTTGCGGAACGCACGGCGGAGACCGTGGCTGCGTGGCCATCGGCCAGATAGTGCAGCACAACGAACTCGCGGTCCTCGTCTTCCGCAGGCACGCGCGAGCGGTGCGAAGGTCTCTTCACCGTGCCGCCGTATAGTGTTTCTCCCTCGCGCAGCACGCGGCGGCCGACCTCCGCGATGCGGTAGACGAAGTGGCGGCGCACCTCGGCGGCCAGCGGCATCATGCTGCGAAGCGCTTCGCCCAACGGTGCGATGTAGTACTGCGCAACCCACCTTGCTAGATGCATCAACTCATCGGATAAGAGCGGTGCGTCGTCCAGCACCTGCTGCACGGGCTTGATGGCAGACGCATCGGCGGGCCGATCGTCATGCAGCCGGACGACGACGCCGATCAACCGCTGTCCGCTGAAGGGTACCAGGACGCGCGCACCAACCGAGGGCACAGCACCATTCACCGCATAGGTGAAGGTCCGGTCCAACGGGATGGGCAGCGCAACGTCGCAGTAGTTGGGCATCGCATCTGAGAGTACAGCGCGGCGCTGTGCTACGCTACATCCTCACCATGGTTCGGGCGAAGCGACAGCTTGCGATGTTATTCTAATAAAGGTTCGCAATGCCTATTGCGAACAATCCTACAGACAAGTTTAGAGGTATTTGGATGGCGACGGCGACGATCGAGAAGGAAGTGTTGGCTGGTACGGCGGAGTACAAGGTTGCGGACATCGGGCTGGCGGAGTTTGGCCGGCGCGAGATGGACATCGCCGAGCAGGAGATGCCGGGGCTAATGTCGATCCGCAACAAATACGCCGCGGGCAAGCCGCTGGCCGGCGTGCGCGTGATGGGGTCGCTGCACATGACCATCCAGACCGCGGTGCTGATCGAGACCATGGTGGCATTGGGCGCAGATGTGCGCTGGGCAAGCTGCAATATCTTCTCCACCCAGGACCACGCGGCGGCGGCAATCGCGACGGCGGGCGTTCCCGTCTTTGCCTGGAAGGGCGAGTCTCTGGAGGAGTTCTGGTGGTGTACCAACGAGGCGCTCAGCTTCCCAGACGGCAAGGGAGGGCTGCTCGGCCCGCAGCTTGTGATCGACGACGGCGGCGACGCGACCCTGCTGATCCACAAGGGATATGAGATGGAGAATGGCGATCCGTGGGTGAACTCGCTGTCCAGCTCGACCGAGGAAGACGTCATTAAGACGCTGCTGAAGAAGGTCCATGCGGAACATCCCACGCGCTGGCGCGATGTAGTGAAGCAGTGGCGTGGCGTCAGCGAGGAGACCACCACCGGCGTACACCGGCTGTACAAGATGTTCGAGCAGGGCAAGCTACTGGTGCCGGCGATCAATGTCAACGATTCGGTGACCAAATCGAAGTTCGACAACCTGTACGGCTGCCGCGAGTCGCTGGTCGACGGCATCAAGCGCGGCACTGACGTGATGGTTGCGGGCAAGGTCGCGGTTATCTGCGGCTACGGAGACGTGGGCAAAGGCTCGGCGGCGTCGCTGCGCGGGCTCGGCGCGCGGGTGATTGTCACCGAGATCGATCCCATCAATGCGCTGCAGGCCGCCATGGAGGGCTACGAGGTCACAACCCTCGAGGAGACGCTGGGTCGTGGCGACATCTACGTTACTTGCACCGGCAACGTAGACATTATTACCGTGGAGCATATGAAGCGGATGAAGGACCAGGCGATCGTGTGCAACATCGGCCACTTCGATAACGAGATTCAGATGGAGAAGCTGACCGCGCTGCCGGGCATCAAAAAGCTGACCATCAAACCGCAGGTGGATAAGTACACTTTTCCCGCCGGCAACAGCATCTTCGTGCTGGCCGAGGGACGGTTGGTGAATCTGGGCTGCGCGACCGGCCATCCCAGCTTTGTGATGTCCAACAGCTTTGCCAACCAGACGCTGGCTCAGCTCGACCTGTGGAAGAACAAGGATACCTACAAGGTGGGCATTTATATTCTTCCCAAGAAGCTGGACGAAGAGGTTGCGCGGCTGCACCTGGAGAAGATCGGCGTAAAGCTGACCACGCTGACCCAGAAGCAGGCGGAGTATTTGAGTGTTCCGGTGGAGGGGCCGTATAAATCGGAGCACTACAGGTACTAAATTAGGCGCAGCAACTGCGAGACCTTCCGGATGCGGAAGTATTGTTGATAGACTGAAGCACCCAGAGTATTTCTAACAGGAACTGACTCATAGGAGACTCCTTGAAGCTGGTTGCTTGCGTGCTGCTTCTTTCAGGATTTTTTATCGTTCTCGCAGCCCTGGTGTTGCTGACATCCTTGGGGCAGCGGTCTGCCTTTGTCGGGGCAGGATTTGGCGTGGAGATTCTTGGTCTGGCCCTGCTCACACAGTCTTACCGGTCCATTCGCAAGGAGCATCGATGAACCCGGAGATGAGTCTGTTTTCGATGATGCTGATCCCGTTCGCGGCGGCTGGTCTGGCACTGATCCACCAAGGGCTAGGACGCTCGCGCAGCGCGGCCCACGCCATGCTCGCGAGCCTTTGCGCATTGGCGGTTTCAGCCATCGTCTTCGTCCTATTTGGCGCTTCGTGGGCAGGATATGCAGGCTCGGCCATTCACTCCTTTACCGCGGGAGGCGTGCGTTGGGACTGGTTCGGCGCTGCCCCATTCTTTACGCGCGGCATCAGCTTCGACGGACAGGATGCAGCCGGCCTGAATCGGTCACTGGTACTGTGCCTGGAGCTGCTGGCGGTTGGACTGGCTGCCACCATACCGCTCAGCGCGGGGGCGGACCGTTGGCGGCTCGGGCCGATCTGTCTCACTAGCGCGTTGCTGGGCGGAGTTATCTTTCCCCTGTTCGCACACTGGGTATGGGGCGGGGGATGGCTGGCGCGACTGGGAGCGAACTTCGGCATCGCCAACTTCATTGACGTAGGCGGCGCGGGTGTGGTCCAGGTGGTGGGCGGGCTTGCGGCGCTCTCGGTGGCATGGATCGCAGGGCCACGTCGCGGTAAATACTCCGACGACGGCATCCCCGCGGCGATTCCAGGTCACAACATCGTGCAGGTTCTGTTCGGCTGCCTGCTGGCTCTGGTGGGCTGGATTGGACTCGATGCGGCTGCCTCGATCTTGTTTTACGGTGCGGGGCCGCAACAGGTTGTCGGCGTGGTGATCAATGCAATACTGTCAGCCTCGGCTGGTTGCATGGCTGCGCTTGTAGTCACGCGGGCGCGGTACCACAAACCGGACGCATCGTTGAGCGCGAATGGATGGATCGCAGGGTTGGTTGCGGGCAGTGCGGCGTGCGCCATGATCTCGCCGGTGGCGGCAATCGACATCGGTCTGGCGGCTGGCGTATTGTCCACTTACTTGATCGAGATCTTCGAGCTGCATCTGCGCGTGGACGATCCCGGCGGCGCGGTCTCGGTGCATGCGCTGGCGGGCATCTGGGGGCTGTTCGCGCTTGGACTCTTCGGACACTTTCCCGATGGAACACGTGGAGGACATCTGTTGGCCCAGGTTGTGGGCATCTGCGCGCTGCTTGGCTTCATGCTGCCTCTGATCCATGGGGGAAATCTACTGCTCAACCGCTGGTCCACCTATCGCGTGGACGACGATGGACACTGGCACGGCATGGACGTTCGCGAACTGGGTGCGGGAGCCTATCCCGAGTTCGTGATTCACGCCGATGAGTTTGTTCCGCGATAGACCTGTTAGATCGGAAACTCAGCGGTGGTGTGCGACGAGCAACAGCAGGATCAGGATGAGCAGGGGTATGACGATGAAGGTGCCGATCAGGAGATTGCGGTGCGCGGGGGGCGACTCCTTGCGCTTCCAACTGGCGGCCTCCTCACGGTTGGCGACTCCCACCTCGTCCTGGTGCTCCAGATCGTGGGCGAACTCGCGTGCGCTGGCGTAGCGGTTCTTGGGATCGCGCTCCATGGCGCGGTAGATGATCTCCTGAAGCTGCGGAGTGATCGCAGGTTCGATCGACATGGGTGGCGGTGGATAGTTGAAGCAGGCGATCGTTCATCACCGCGAAGGGATTGGGGCCGGTGAAGGGAACCGTCCCGGTCAGCATCTCGTAGAGCATGACACCCAGGGAGTAGATGTCGCTACGCGCGTCTCCGCGCTTACCACGGACCTGCTCCGGCGATACATAGTCCGGCGTGCCCAGGGCGGTGGAGAAGTTGCCGAAGGTGAGGCGTCGTGCGCCGGCATTGGCGGCAATGCCGAAGTCGATCAGCCGGATGTTGTCGTCGGTGTCGACCATGATGTTCTCCGGCTTCATGTCGCGGTGGACGACGCCGTTGGCGTGGATATACTCCAGGGCACGGCAGATGCCAATGGTGAGCTTGACGGCGCGGTCGATGGACATCTTGGGCCGTTCCTGAATGATCTGGCGGAGCAGGCGGCCTTCCACCCACTCCATGACCATGTAGACCTGGGTGCGACCGGGGTTGGGGAAGACCTTCATGACACCTGGGTGGTCGAGCCGAGTGCCGATGTCCGCTTCGCGGGAGAAGCGTTCGTAGAGCGCGGGGTCGCACTCCACCTCGGGATGGGGCACCTTGATGGCGACTTGCGTGCCTGTACGCTCGTCGATGGCGCGAAAGACGGTGGACATGCCACTGGTGGCCACCAGCTCTTCGAGGCGGTAGTGGTCTAGTTGGTCGCCAGCACGAATCGTAAGGTTTGGTGCGAACATTTATAGCAGCCGGTACGGGCGCCCGCGGTAAAGCCCCATGCGCTCTACTGAGCGTACACGAATCAGTTGCACGCTGACATTATCGTACCCTCCGGCGGCGTTGGCGGCGGCAACCAGGGTGGCCACGGCCTGATCGAGATTGGGCGCGGACGCAATAGTCTGCTGGATATTGGCGTCGGAGACATAACCGTGCAGGCCGTCGGAGCACAGCAGGAGTAGATCGCCGGGCATGACGTTGACCGTGATGGTGTCGGCGGCGACAAAGAGCTCGCTGCCCAGACTGCGAGTCAGGATATGGCGATTGACAGCCGTGGCAGCCTCGGTTTTGGAGATAAGACCGAGGCGCACCTGCTCATCCACCATGGTGTGATCGTGGGTTAGGGCGGTCATATTGCCGTTACGGATGAGGTAGCATCGCGAGTCGCCCACATGGGAGACGACAGCAGAGTCGAAGCGCAGGGCGCAGAGCACCAACGTGCTTGCCATATGCGATCCGCCGGGCAGGATGGCGCCGCCGGGATCGGAGTATCGTGCGTCGGAGTGGACGTGGGAGGCGTTGCCCATGTCCATGATCGCGTGGTTGGCCTCCTGCACCAGGCGGGGCAGAAGCGAGACATGCATGATACCTTTGGGTATCTTGCGGAAGCCGGCCTGCACGGTCTCGATGGCAAGACGGGAGGCCACCTCTCCTCGTTCCTGGCCTCCGACTCCGTCCGCCAGGGCAAAGAGCCATCCTTGCGACTGGACCTGGGCGGGTGTGGTAGGAACCACATGACCGAGGAAGTCCTCGTTATGATCGCGCGTCAGGCCGGAATCTGAGAGTTCAGCGAATTCGAGATCAAGCATAGGGGATCGGCCGCTCGGTCAGTGGGCTGTGCAAAGAAAAGAAATAGGGCGCCCGGAGGAGCAAACTTACAACTTCTCCGGACGCCCTTCTATTATGCAGCATTACGGTCTTGCAGCAAGGTTGGCTTGCCGTGGGCCTTGCCGATGCTGACAAAGTGCAGCGCACCGTAGATGGCCCAGGCAAAGGCTATGCCGAGCGCCAGCAGAGGCTCCATCTTGGTACCGTATCCCATGAACGGTCCGATCAGGTAGAAGGCCATGCAGGCCAGATTGGCGACTATGCCGAATACGGGAATGATCCCATGGCGAAGCACATTGTAGTTGGGATGCTTCGCGTAGGCGACCATGCAGGTAAAGCAACTGAGCGCAGTAGAGCAGGAAGGTGCCGAAGTTGGAGGCCAGCGTCACCGTCAGCAGGCTGTTGGGCAGCGCGGCCATCTTCTCGTGCGTGGTATAGCCGAAGCTCGACCAGAAGCCCTGCGGGATCGAAGAGAGAGCGGTAGCCGAGGGGGCCGCGCCATCGCCAAAGGCTAGACATACAGCTACGCAACCGATGACTGCGGAGATCGTTGCCAACGTCCAGATCGCGCGGTGCGGGGTGAGGTTGGTGGTGTGCAGGCCGCCAAAGTTGCCGCCCACTTCCTTGTCCTTGCCCATCGCATAGGTGACGCGCGCTCCAGTGTTGATGCAGGATAGGGTGGTCCCGATCAGTGCCAGAAAGACCGTGAACGCTTCGCACAGCATGAAAGTACGTCCATGGCCCTGGCCGAAGAGCGCGTCGCCGACCACCACCATCATGTCTCCGATGGGCGCGGAGGAGGCACTGGCGGTCGACATCGGATACCCGCTATTCAAAAAGTAATTGGCGGCAAAGTACTCAAAGCAGTAGAAGACTGCCCCCTGCACCAGGAGTGACGTGATGACGGCGATGGGGATGTCCCGTTTGGCGTTCTTTGCCTCCCCCCCCATGGCCGTGACCGACTCAAAGCCGACCAGGATGAGAATGGCGACCGTGGCCTGAATGAACATCCAGCTAAAGTGGTGCGGGCTAATGACCGAGACAGCGTTGGGGTGGGCCTGGAAGTTGCCGGAGGAATCAGTCGCGTTGTAATCGATGCGGAAGGGAACGATGTTGCCGGAGGAGTCCTTGAGAGGCAGAGGAACGCCCGATGAATCGCGTGTGATGGTGGAAGTCCCGTTCACCATCGAGGTCTGGAACTGATATGTATATGCCTCACCGCTGGTGGAATCGAACTGGAAGGCAACCGAACCTACAGGGTGGCTTGCGCGATACTGTAGCGCGAGTACGGCAAAGACCAGCAGCGCGAAGACCTGAATGCCGTTGATGGCTAGATTGACGCCTGTCGAGCTGTTGACACCGCGGTGTGCGATATACGCGATGGCAAAGGCGTAAAAGATCGCGCACGCCATCATAAAGAAGATGCCGGGATTGGACGAGCTCATGAATGTGGGATAGAGGGTACCGACGATGAAGCCGGTAAAGATACCCATGACACCAACCATCACACCGGGATAAATCCAGTAGTAGAGGTGGGAGGCCCATCCGACGATGAACTTGGAGAGCCGGGCGTACTTCCACGCCTTGTCGTGGTTCAGAAAGGACTGCTCGGCGAAGTAATAGGAGCTGCCCGTACCGGGGTAGAGCTTTGCCATCTCGGCGTAACAGACCGCGGTGGCCAGGCACAGCAGCAGCGCGGCAATGATACCGGCCCACATGGCCGGACCAGTGGTGCCGGTAGCGGCCTGAATGGCATAGGTGAGCCAAAGAAATGCGCCCGGAGCAATCAAGGCCATCGCATTGCTTGTGAGTCCGGTAAGGCCCAGCGTTTGTTTCATCTCGCCTGTCGTTGTCTCTGCCATGTGCTCTCCTAGTTGGTCGACGTCTCCAGCGTTAGCCGCCGGGTTGAAGAATTTGGTTCTGCCGCGATGCATGGGGTACGGCAGTTCTGGAATCCGGAGTAATGTGAAATAGAGCTAAATGCAAGTTGAAGCTGATATTGAGTTGGAACTGGTTGACTGAAGAAGTAGAGGCTTCAAAACGGCTGCCTTGAAGCCTCTCCAGGGGGTTGCCTCAGTGCCTCATGCGACGTGCGAGTGGTACAAACCGGTTTTTGCAAAATCTTTATGCAGTCAATCAATATGCAAGTAAAGGGCCATTCGAACTGTGGATTAATGTCCTCTCAGTCCGAGGGCAGTTACTCCCGGTGAAACCAATCAACAATTGCCCCGATGACTAAAACCGAGCCGGTCACAACCGCGATAACTAAAGCAAAATGAAGGGCCGCTCTCATCGGTATTGATCAAACATTTCTAACGTTTGGGCCCGAAGAAAGCGATGAGGCCGATGGTCACGGTGGATTGGTTCTTAACCAACGTCCCGTTGCCTCTGGGGAAGGCTGCATGGTCCGACCAGTCGTAGCGGTACTCTGTTCGCATCAGCAGACCGACAGGCCACTTGTACTCATAGGTGCCCGTGAATTCATTGAGTATCTGCTTCGACGTGAAGGCTGTTGCAAAGCCCTGGTCGTCGTAAAAGTACTCATAACGCCCAATCAGGGCCGCGTTCCCGGTGACCTGTCCGCGAGCTGAGGTGGCAATCCCTTGCCAGTGAGCTCGAATCTTCCTTGCTGCCAGGCCCAAAGGCGCCCGCCACCGTGCGATTCTGCCCGTAGTCGTAGTTTGCATACCAGTTGAACTTGGCGCTTGGTGTCAACAGCAGGGTGGTGTCGATCAGGTTGCGATAGCCCTTCTGGGAATCGACGTTTGAAGGCCCAACGTAGTAGTTGGTGTTCCATGTGTACTTGGGCTTGACCAACGAGCTGGTGAGGCCGATGGTGACGCCGCCATTGTTGCTGGATACGTTGTTCCATCCGTTGACCACCTGCGCGCCCACTGTCCAAACCTTGGAGGCGGGCACAGAGGTGCGCAGGCCGAAGTGGTAGACGGGAATGGCGTAGGAGAAGAGCAGGCCGTGCGAATAGCTCCAGTTGCTCATGGTCTCAACGACTTCTGACCGGCTGAGGTGACGAACTGGCCGAAGTCCATCTCGAAGCCCTTGGCCTTGGGAGGCTTTACGCTGAGATATGCCTGTTCGATGTAGTTGTCAGTGGCCCCTTCTGCCGGACTGTTGGTATGGATCAAGGTGTTCGTACGACCGAAGAGAAGGTCCACATGCGCACCGACTCGGTCGGGGTCGTGATTGAGGGTGAGTTTGGCGGCCTCCAGGCTAAATTGGTCGGTCTTGTCGTCGAAGGTATAGTACTGGTTGGTTTGACCGTCAGCGGCGTTGCTGGGGCGGTTGTTGTTGTAACTGAAGTAGCCGTCGATGTAGCCGCTCAGGTCTACCGATCCGACACTCCACACAGGCGCAGGAGCAGGGGCCGGTGCCGCTGCCCGAGCCGCGGCGTCGAGCGGGGATACCGGGGCCGCGGCGCACCGACCTCCAGCGGCTCGCCGCCATCGAGGAGCACCACGGCGTCGCAACCCTCCGGCCGCTCTCCTTCGACTTCGTGGCGCCGCACCAGTGGGCCTCCGGGGTCGCGCTCGCCGAGATCGAGGTGCCGCCGGGCGCCGACGTCGGAGACCTCGTGAAGGCGGTCAAGAACCTCTACTCCCTGCTTCGGCAGATGGAGCAGGCGCTCCGCGAGCACCGGCTCGCACCCCGGGTCCGGCGGGCCCGCGAGGCGTCGAGCGGGAGATGATCCGCCGGATCTAGGGCGGCGCGACCGGTTCAGGACGTGCCTGGCGCGCCGGGCCGGCGTACCGTTGGGGGCACGGACCCGAGGCCATGAGCGACGCCGACCC
>CAWERM010000091.1:0-7042 GCA_963810995.1 uncultured Acidobacteriaceae bacterium
GGCGAAGAGGACATCCAACTAATGAGAACGAGCAGAGCATGGGCGCGTGTCGCGGTGATTGGGGCCTGCCTGATGGTGGGCGCTGCCACGACCGCGCTATCGCAGGGACGTGGAGGGGGTGGACCGGGCGGAGGGCCGGGTGGTGGACCAGGAGGCGGGCCGGGTGGCGGAGGAATGGGCGGACCGCAGTTTCCCGGTCCTGGGCAGGGGCCAGGCGGGCCTGGACAACCAGGAGGGCCGCCGCTGCAGCAGCCGGGACAAGGCGGGCCGGGACAACGTGGGGGGCCTGCGGAGAACCGGGCCGGGGTGCAACTTGGGCCGCCGGGACGCTGGTGGGACGACAAATCGATGGTGAAGAGCCTGAAGCTGAGCAACGATCAGCAGGCGCATATGGACGCGATCTTCGAGCAGAACCGGGAGCTCTGCTGACGCGCTTCGAGGCGGTGCAACAGGCGGAGGGGCAGATGGAAGAGCTGTCCAGGTCTCCCGCTCCCGATGAAGCTGCCCTGTTTGCGCAGATCGATCGGGTGGCGCAGGCGCGCGCGGAGCTGGAGAAGGCCAATACACACCTGCTACTGCAGCTTCGCAGCGAGATGGACGCAGACCAGATCAAGAAGCTGGAAAAGAGCCGCTGAGAGACGGCGGCGGGCTGAGCAGGCAACCGCAGGTCCTTCGACTGCGCAACTCGCAAAGAACGCGAGCTGCATCGCTCAAGATGACAATTCAATGTTAGTCAGCGGTGGAGTGCACCGATGTAGACGGCGAAGGGGGGCAGGGTGACGGAGCCGAGATCCTGCGCTCCCATTGCCTGGTCGGAACGCAGAACGGTGAGTAGATAAGAGCCGCGCAGGTTGAGGCTGTGGATGGCTGAGGTGAGGGATAACTGCAGCGGGGACGACGAGAGGTTGCAGGCCACGACGACCGGCGGGGCGAGAGCGGAGTTGGACGCGGGGCGGATAACCCATATCAGCGCGTTCTGGGTGTCGAAGTTGAGAAAGGTCACGCTGCCGTAACGTACGGTGGGGTTGCCATGATGGAGTGCGCTGAGCTTGCTGACCCAATCTGCCAAGGTTGAGGCGGGCGGAGTGGAGGGGAGCAGGTCGAGGTTCTGGTCTGCGTCGATGAGTGCGGCGGAGTGAGTGGTGAGCAGGATTGCGGCCATGGAGCGGGCCAGCGCGGGATAGGGATACGGTGATCCTGGCGGCGTGAATGACTGATTGAAATCTAACATAATGTTAGATATAGATAGTGATTGTGCAAGTATAGAACGAAGACTAGCGGCATCGGGAAGAGCTATGTGGTTCAGTTGTGAATCGATCTGGAGTTGAGCGGTGGAGGAGTCTCCGGGCCGGTTCGAGCGCACGGTGGATGCGCGTCGGGATGACGGGGGAGCGGCGGAGACGGCGAGTGGAGTGGGGGTTGCGCCGGGGTTGAAATCTGAGAGGACGATGCGCTGGCCGACTGCGCTGTTGGTGATCTTGCGCAGGGCCTGCACGAGGGACTGAGTGTCCTGCGGGCTGGCGGAGGGCGATGTGACGAGGTGGAAGCCGGCGACTCCGCGACTGAGCCAGAAGCGCGCGGTTGGGGCGAGATCGGCGATGGCGGACGGAGCGGGGAAGGTGACGAGGACTCGGATGCCGCGTTGGCTGGCCTGATGGATGAGCTGGTCGAAGTCGTCGAGGGCAGGATCGGGCGTTTGCGGGGTGGGGATCGCGGGCATGGGGACGATCAGCGCGTCGACGCCGAGTGTGTGCAGTGCATCGAGTTGGCCGGCGATGGATTTGTAGTCGGCGGGAGTGTCGGCGATTTGATAGAAGACTGCCTGCTTCCACCAGAGATCGGTGTTGAGGCCGGGACCTGCCATGCCGGGGCGGGCAAGGGTCTGCGCGGGTGAGGGGAGGGCGGTGGCAAGGAGGAGGGCGAGGAGGAGGAGATATTTCCCACCCATTCCGCAAAGAGCGCGGCATGGATGGGGCACCCGATGGGATGGAAGGGGCAACCTGCACATGCGGTCAGGCATGGGGGACGGAGGGTTGGGGAGCGGGGCGAAGCTCGGCATAGATGAAATTGTCGCGCGATACGGTCTCCGCGGGAAGTACGGAGATGGTACGCGAGAAGATGGGGCCGGCGCAGGCGAAGGTGTGGAATTCGCCGCGCTCGCCGCAAGGGTCGACCGAGGTTGGAAGGTCGGCGATTAGGTCGGCGTCGAAGGCGCGGCCGGCGAAGGAGGCGTCGAGGGAGCGGGGGTCGATGCAGGTGAGGTGTGCGCGCAGGCCGGAGGCGACCATCTGGCGGGCGAGCTGGGCAGTGGAGATGCCGAGGTCCGCGGTCCATACAGGGAAGATGGGGACGAGGCCGGTGGGGGCGAGATTGGCGATGCGATAGGCGCGGATGTCTTCCAAAAAGAGGTCACCGAAGGCGATGCCATAGATTCCCTGGACGACGGCGTGGGCACAGACGGCGGCCATGCGGGATTCATAGTCTGCGTTGGAGCAGGGGAAGGGCAGATCGACCTTCCAGAGCGGGAGGCCGATGGAGGCGGCCTGAAGGTCGAGCAGCTCCTCGCGGAAGCCGTGGATAGCGACGCGGCGAAATTTTTCGTTAATGGTGGTGAGGAGGGCGACGACTTCGTACTGCGGTTGCTGGCGGAGGAGGTGGAGTGCCCATGCGCTGTCCTTGCCACCGCTCCAACTGAGGAGGATAGGCTTGGGGGCGGAGGTTGGGTGGAGGGGGCTGGGCATCAAGAGGAGGATACACGTTTTGGATTCGGGAAAAGGAGCGACTAGTTGGGAGTGGGAGGCTCGATGTGGTCGATGATGAGGGTTTTTACGTCGCCTTTGGTGGGTTCGAGCTTGAGGCCGAGCTGCTCCTGGAGTGCGGTGAAGATATCAGGGCCGGAGGCGTCAGTAGATGCGGTTTCGGAGGCAGAGAGCGAATCCGGCGTCCAGTGGAGATCGATGTCGTACTTGCCCGTGAGGCCTGTCTTGTCGATAACATCGCGGCCGGTTGCTGCTTTGAGTGAGTTGAGAATCGAGGAGACGGAAATCTGCTGTCCGGTGAGCATACCCCGACCCATCCTCATACCTGAACCGGTGATGGGGGTTCCATCGGGTGCTTTCATACCGTTTGCATAGGTATCGCCGGGCTTGGCCTCGTGGAGTTTGGGGCCACCCTTTGCGATGACGAGCTGATACATGGGAACTTCTTTTGTGCCGAAGTGGACTTTGAGTTTGAGGCGATCTTCAAGGACGGCCTGAGTCATGCGCTGACTTTCGGCGCGGGGTAGTTTTCGATAGGCTACGATGTCTTCGGCGGCGACTTTGTACTGGATGTCGTAGTGGTTATCTTTAGCCCAGTCAGGTAGACCAGAGACCTCGTCGATTTCGACACCATAGGCGGGAGCGATCTGAAAGAGCAGTGTGGTGTTGACAAAGGTGACTCCATCGGGCGAGGAACGGGCTGAGCCGCCCATGCTGTCGGATTTGTTCTGCTTGATTGAGACGACATCGAAGGTGATTTGCTTGGTGTCGGAGGCTGCGGGCTGCATAGCTGGGGCAGGGTCAGGTATGGACATTACGGTGCTCTGCGCATGGGCGATGGGAACGACGAGAGCAGTAGCGAGCAAAAGGATTATGCGGACGTGCATCGGCGAGCCTCTTTGTTGAATGTAGAGGTGAGACGGGTGGGGTGGGACGATGTGAGCGGGGTGGGGCGTCAAATTTGCGAGCGGTTGTGGAAGCTAGATGTGCCCGCGTGGAGTGGAGGGGGGAAATGAGGAACCCACTCATGGCGATGAGGCTGCCATGAATGGGGCACCCGGCAATAATCCCACATCTCAGAAAGAGATGCGGGGCACCCGGCACCCCACGCTGGACGGCTGGTTAGCGAACGGTTTGCTGCTTGGGCGGCGGGGGTGTCTCGTCAACAATTTTGTAGCCGTCGGGGATGGCGAATTTTGCAGCGGGAGGTTCGTGGCGATCGATGTGGGTTACGGCGACGATCTGCTCTCCGGTGCGGGGATCGTTGTGTTTGACGATGAGGTAGAGGAAGAGGTCGGGCGCGTACCAGTACTGGTCGGTGATGGTGACGGGTTGGCCTGTACCGCTGGCGGCGGCGTCGATGGTGCGCTGCTTCTGCGTGCCACGGAGAATGGTGTCGTCCACGGTCTGCTCGCCGAGGTCAGTTTGGGTGATGACCGGAGGTACAACAGTGGGACGCATCTGCGGGACAGCGAAGGCAGGAATCTGCGGCTGTGTGGGCATTTGCCGGGCGGCGACGGGTGGAAGAAGAGTGGTTTGGCGAGCGAGGTGGACGGCGGGGTCGTAGTAGGTGTTCACGCGGGTGACAGGATCGAAGATGTGAGCTTCGAGCAGTTGGGGTTCGCCGCGGAAGGTGGTGGGGACGAGGCGACGGCGCTCATTGTAGAAGCGGCCCTGGTCGTCGCGGGCGATGTGGTTGACGGTGGTGGTGATGACCTCAGTGCCGTCAGGTAGTTTTTGATGCGAGAGGATGGTGACGTCCGCGCTGAAGGGAGCATTGGGAACAGGCGTGATGGAGACGCCAGGAATGTGGATCTGGACGCCGGTATAGTTCGGCGGCATGGGTGTTGGTGTGGTTTGGGCGGCTGCGAATGTGGAGAGAAGGAGGACGCCGAAAAGTGGCATCGCATGGGAGGCAATCCGTAGATTGAACATGGCGTATGGGCCCTCGTCGGCTACAGGATACGCCAGTTCATATGGAATGTGGAGTGAAAATGCTCCATACAGAAGCCGGGCGGCGGCTCAGCGCAGGAGTAGGACGATGAGCACGATGAGGAGGACGAGCGAGATGCTGCCGCCGCCGTAGTAGCCGAGGCCGGGGCCCAAGCGGTAGCCGCCGAAGCCGGAGCCGAAGATCAGGAGGATGAGAAGAATGATAAGAAGCATGGAGGACTCCGTTCAGAGAGAGGATTTTAGAGCGGCCGGATGAAGGGCCTGAGGGTAGGATGCGGATTCGGGGTGGGTGGTAGACTTGAGCAGTGCCGGGCCCTACGCGACGTAATCCCGCCAACCCCGCCAGGTCCGGAAGGAAGCAACGGCAACGGGCCATTATGGGTGCAGTAGGTCGCCCGGTACTTTTATAAGTACGGTTATGAGTTGTAAGTTGTGAGTGGCGACTGCAGTTGCCGTTCGGTATCGCCCCTTCTGCAAGCATGGTTCGCGGTTGCGCGAGACCCACTCATGGCGATGAAACTGCCATGAATGGGGCACCCATGTCTGTGGCGGATGTGGGGCGGGCACTTGTTCTTGGGGCGCGGGTCGGAGAGAATGATTCGGGGCCAGGTGCGAAGCAGAGAATGGGATGGCGGCAGGCCAAACGACCGTGAGGTGATGGATTGAGTTTGACGTTGAAGGCGCAGCAGAGTGTACGGGTGAAGATCAGTTCGGTGGGGACGTATGTACCTCCTCGTCTGTTGACCAATGCGGACCTGGAGAAGATGGTGGCGACCAACGACCAGTGGATCACGGAGCGGACGGGCATCCGCGAACGACACATTGCGGAGAAGGGAGTGGCGTCGAGCGACCTGGGCGCGGAGGCGGCGCGGCGCTGCCTGGCGAAGCGTGGGATCGCAGCGAGCGAGGTGGAGGCGATCGTGGTGGCGACGGTGACGCCGGACATGCAGTTTCCGGCGACGGCGTGCCTGATCCAGGAGAAGATTGGGGCGAAAGGGGCTTGGGGATTCGACCTGTCGGCCGCGTGCTCGGGGTTTCCGTATGCGCTACAGATTGGAGCGAAGCTGGTGCAGTGCGGCGCGCACAAGAAGGTGATGGTGGTGGGGGCGGATGTGATGAGCTCGATCATCGACTATACGGACCGGACGACGTGTGTGATCTTCGGCGACGGGGCGGGCGCTGTGCTGCTGGAGCCGTGCGCGGAGGGCGAGGTGGGGCTGATCGACTACTGGCATGAGATCGATGGGTCAGGCGCGGGATCGCTGTATATGCCGGGAGGCGGGAGCCTTCATCCCTCGTCGGCGGAGACGGTGGCGCAGAAGATGCACTATGTCCACCAGGACGGGGCGACGGTGTACAAGTTCGCGGTGCGCAAGATGGCGGAGGCGACCGAGACGGTGCTGGCCAAGAACGGCGTGACAGGCAAGGATGTGGACTGCTTTATTCCACACCAGGCGAACAAACGGATCATCGTGTCGACGGCGGAGCGGCTGGGGATGCCGATGGAGCGGGTGATTGTGAACATCGACCGCTTCGGGAATACGACGGCGGCGACGATCCCGCTGGCGATGCAGACGGCGATGGAAGAGGGACGGCTGAAGAAGGGCGACCTGACATTGCTGGCCAGCGCGGGCGCGGGATTCACGGTGGCGGCGACGCTGTTGCAGTGGGAGATCTGAAGGGCAGGTTCGAGGTACGAGGAATACTCGGCGAGGGTCAGGCCTCGGTGGGGGTGGCTGCGTGCCGCGATGGCTTGCGGACGGTGAGGGTGCGGGAGGTTTTGTAGAGCTTCCAGAAGCCGAGGCCGAGGCTGATCAAGATAATGCTCCAGATGGCGATGAGGATGGGGACCTCCCACCTACGGGTGAAGTGGTTCCAGAGACGCAAGACGTGCGGGCCGAAGTAGACGCCCAGCGCGGCGGCAGCGGCGTGGCGCAGAAGGCGGCTAAGAGTGAAGGCGACGAGGAATTTTTGGCGCGACATCTTGAGCGCTCCGGCGGCGAGGACGAAGGGTGAGAGCGGCATGGGCGGGGGCAGGATGGCGGGCAACGCGACGGAGAGGATGGCGTGGTTCTGCATCCAGTTGCAGGTCCGCTTGAGGATGCGGGGCGGGACGTGCTTCTCCAGGAAGCCCATGCCTCCTGCGTGGCCGGCCTGGTAGCTGATGGCTCCGCCGAGAAAGGAGCCGAGGGTGGCCGCGCCGATGAGAAGGAAGAGATTGGTGTGCTGTGCGGCGAGCACGACGATCATGAGGTCGGTGAGGCCGGGGATGGGCAGCGGAACGAAGGAAGAGTCGACGATGGAGACAAGCAGGACCCCGATGAGGCCGA
>CAWERM010000092.1:0-58007 GCA_963810995.1 uncultured Acidobacteriaceae bacterium
AAGTTGCGGAGGGCACGGCGGAGGGCCGCACGCTGTATGCGGGCGAGCTGGGCGGGATTGGCGGGCGGCGGGAGAAGCTGGAGTTTCGCGATGCGGCAGGGAAGGACCTAAGCGGCAGGCTGGGTGCGGTGAAGCCCGGATCGATGGAGGAGGCCATTGCGCTGGTAGAGCGCTCGGTGGGGCTGCATGGGCTTCCATCGATCGATGCGGTGGGATACAGGGTGGTGCATCCGGGGGCGCATCTGCGCGGGCATCAGCGGCTGACGCCGGAGGTGCTGGCGAAGCTGCGTGAGGCGTGCGAGTTTGCTCCGCTGCACGATCCGGAGGCACTGGCGATGATTGGCGAGACGATGCGGCGTTTTGCGGGCGTGCCGCACATTGCCTGCTTCGACACCGTCTTCCACGAGACGATGCCGGAGGAGGCGACGGTGTATGCGCTGCCCTACGCGGTGCGGCGGGAGGGCGTGCGGCGATACGGGTTCCATGGACTATCGTGCGAGTCGGTGGTGGCGCAGATGAGGGAGGCGGTCGGCGTGAAGTTCCCACGATCGATGGTGATTGCGCATCTGGGCAGCGGATGCAGCGTGACGGCGTGCGTGGACGGCAGATCGGTGGATACGACGATGGGGCTGACGCCGACCGGCGGCGTGATGATGGGAACGCGGACGGGCGACCTCGATCCCGGTGTGGTGCTGTTCCTGATGCGGCGCGAGGGCGCGACGGCGGACACGGTGGAGCGGATGATCGACGGCGACGCGGGGCTGAAGGCGCTGGGCGGCGTGAACGATATGCGCGAGCTGCGCAAGCGGGCGGCGGAGGGAAATGAGCGGGCAGGGTTGGCGATTCGCGTGTTTACACGCACGTTGGTGAAGACGGTTGCGGGGTTGGCGGCGTTGCACAGCCCGTCTGCCGTGATCTTCACCGGCGGCATTGGAGAGCATGACGCACTGACGCGGCGAGCGATCGCGGTTGGCCTATGGGCCTTCGGAGCGGAGATGGAACACGCTGCCAACGAGCTACCCGCGAAGGGATTGTGCAAGATCAGCGAAGAGGACTCGCGCCTGGCGCTCTACGTTGTACCCGCCGAAGAAGACCGGATGATCGCGCGGCACGTGGCGGAGATGTGCCGCGAATCACCGAAAACCGGGGCACAATCAACGTAAATTGATCTGGCTGGGATGTAAGCGTACGGCGATTGGCCTTAAGCTGGCATCTGAGTGAGTCAAAGCCTGTCGTTTGCAAGCGGCATCGTGTAGCGCAGAAGAGAGACCTCAGTGGCTAAAGCCCCGCTTGTCCGCGAAGGATTACGGCACGGCTGAAGCCGTGCCCTTAAGCAGATCGTATCCATCGAAAAGGGAGAGCAGCATGGGCACAGCAATGTCGACGCACAGTGAGACGTTGATTGACCAGCAACCGCTGACAGCGGATGAGCTGCGCAGGATGGATGCGTACTGGCGCGCGTGCAATTATTGCTGCGTGGGAATGCTGTACTTGCAGGCGAATCCGTTGCTGCGCGAGCCGCTGAAGAAAGAGCACATCAAGAACCGGCTGCTGGGGCATTGGGGATCGGACCCTGGGCAGACCTTTACCTGGGTGCATCTGAACCGGCTGATCAAAAAATACGATCTGGATTTGATTTATATCTCTGGCCCTGGGCATGGCGCGCCGGCGACGCTTTCGAACAGCTATCTAGAGGGTGTTTATTCGGAGGTGTATCCCGACAAGAGCCAGGACGCGGCGGGGATGCAGAAGTTCTTCAAGCAGTTTTCGTTTCCGGGCGGGATTGGCAGCCACTGCACGCCGGAGACTCCGGGGTCGATCCACGAGGGCGGCGAGCTGGGATACAGCCTGTCGCATGGGTTTGGCGCGGCGTTCGACAATCCCGACCTGATCGTCGCGGTGGTGGTGGGGGATGGCGAGTCGGAGACGGGGCCGCTGGCGACGAGCTGGCACAGCAATAAATTTCTGAACCCCGTGCGCGATGGCGCGGTGCTGCCGATCCTGCACCTGAATGGTTACAAGATCGCGAACCCGACGATTCTGGCGAGGATTCCGCCGGAAGAGTTGGAGATGCTGTTTAAAGGCCTGGGCTATACGCCGTATGTAGTGGAGGGATGCGATGCGGCGGAGATGCACCAGAAGATGGCCTCGGTGATGGAGCACTGCGTTCTGGAGATTCGCGCGATCCAGGCCGAGGCACGGGCGAATCCCGATGCTACTCCGGTGCGGCCGAGCTGGCCGATGATGATCCTGCGCACGCCGAAGGGATGGACGTGTCCGAAGGAGCTGGATGGGCACAAGTTGGAAGGCTCGTGGCGCGCACACCAGATTCCCATTACCGATCCGGCGACGAATCCCGCGCACCTGAAGCTAGTGGAGCAGTGGATGAGGAGCTATCGGCCAGAAGAGTTGTTCGACGAAGCTGGCAGGCTTATGCCGGAGATTGCGGAGATGGCACCGACGGGGACGCGGCGGATTTCGGCGAATCCACATGCCAATGGCGGGCTGCTGCGCAAGCCGCTGGAGATGCCGGATTTTCGCGACTACGCGGTGAAGGTGGAGCAGCCGGGGCAGATTGAGGTGTCGTCGACCGCGACGCTGGCCGTGATGCTGCGAGATGTGATGCGGCGCAACATGACGAACTTCCGTGTCTTCGGGCCGGATGAGACGGCATCGAACAAGCTGGACGGGATCTACGCGGCGAGCCCCAAGACGTGGATGGAGGAACGCAAGCCGGAGGACGACGATGGCGGATTCCTGTCGGCCACGGGACGCGTGATGGAGATGCTGAGCGAGCACACGCTGGAGGGTTGGCTGGAGGGCTATCTGCTGACCGGGCGGCATGGATTTTTTTCCAGCTACGAGGCGTTTGTCCACATCATCGACTCGATGTTCAACCAGCATGCGAAGTGGCTGGAGAAGAGCAAGCTGGAACTGAGGTGGAGGGAACCGATCTCGTCGCTGAACCTGCTGATTACTTCGCTGGTGTGGCGGCAGGACCACAACGGATTTACCCACCAGGACCCCGGATTCCTGGATGTGGTGACGAACAAGAGCCCGGAGATTACGCGGATTTATCTTCCACCGGACGCGAACTGCCTGTTGTCGGTTGGCGACCACTGCCTGCGGTCGGTGGACTACGTCAACGTCATCGTCGCGGACAAGGCACTGCACCTACAGTACCTGAACATGGAACAGGCCATCGACCACTGCACGAAGGGGATTGGGATATGGGATTTCGCCTCGAACGACGATGGCTCGGAGCCGGATGTGGTGATGGCGTGCGCGGGCGACATTCCTACGTCGGAGTCGCTGGCGGCGGTGGCGATTCTGCGGGAGCGCTGTCCGGAGGTGAAGATACGGTTTGTCAATGTGGTGGACCTGTTCAAGCTGATGCCGGAGAGCGAGCATCCGCATGGGCTGAGCGATAAGGAGTTTGACGCGCTGTTTACCACAGACAAGCCGGTCGTCTTCAACTTCCACGCGTATCCCTACCTCATCCACAAGCTGACCTACCGGCGCAAGAACCACGAGAACATCCATGTGCGGGGATATAAGGAGAAGGGGAACATCAATACTCCGCTGGAGCTGGCGATCCTGAACCAGACGGACCGCTTCAACCTGGCGCTGGACGTGATTGACCGTGAGCCACGACTGCAGGCGACGGCAGCGCACACTCGCGAGTGGCTGAAGGACCAGATTGTGGAGAGCGTGAACTACGCGCACCAAAACGGCATCGACCGGGCGGAGATTACGGGCTGGAAGTATCCGACTTAGTCGCCACTCCAGGTTCATCTACCTACCACGGAGCTAGGCCGGGACCGTGGCAATCGGGCTATGATGAATGGGATTGGAGCGGCGATGACGACGCAATACTATACCGGGCCAAACTACGGCGGCAGGTTCTTCCGATTCCTGCTGGCACTGGCGCTGGGCGCGGCGGCGTTCGCCGTTTTTGTGCGCCATGCGACCACCGGCAGAGCAGCCCGAATCGTCGCACTGATCACCGGGCGCGCCAGTGGCATGGACACCTCGGCGCCCGCGGTGGTGGAGAAACTCCATCGCCTAGGCCGAATGCAGACCGCGGTCTACTCGGTGGACACGGTGGTGGAGGGCGCGCCGTCCGCGCCCACACGCCACAAGCCGGGCGAACCGCTGCTGCTGGTGGTGCATGGCGAGTCGATCGCCGGCATCGACCTGGCCCAGCTCAAGCCGGAGGATGTGAGCATCGACGCAGGTGGGCATGGCATCCATGTGACGCTGCCTGCCTCGCAACAATTCTCGACTGCGCTGGACGACCGGCGCACGCGGGCCTACTCGCCCACGGCCGGGACGATGGCACCGGCGGACCAGTCCCTGACACCCGACCTCCGCGCCAGCGCGCAGGACCAGTTGCAGGAGACTGCGCTGAAAGACGGCATCCTGGACGCGGCGAGCAAGAACGCACGCGACCTGGTGACCGCGCAGATGGTTGCGCTCGGCTTCGAGCAGGTCGAAGTCCAATAAGTCCAGAAAGAGAACCAGAGCTGGTTCCGTTTCGGTACACATGCAATCAATTTGACTCCCGATGCATAGCTTTCTTGCGGTATCATGCAGGCATGAGGTTCCTTCCTAAACTCGGCTGCTGTAGGCGTTCGTCCCACGGTTGTGAAGCGATTGGAGAGAATAAAGACTCCAGCGGTCCGCCGGAGGAGCCAGTAGCCGCCGTCGAGCAGGCCCAAGCGAATGAGTCGCATTTGCTGAGGACAGTCGGCTGGATCTCGGCTGCGCTTGGGGCGCTGGCGATTGGGTTGATTGTGGGTCGAGAGATCCGTCAGCGATACAAGTTCAACCGCCGCACTCCCTACGATCTCTACGCCCACTCCGGCGACGAGTTGCCCGATGCCGACTGTAGCGTGGGCATATAAGCCGCACCGCGGGTATGGCAACGCACGGCATGAAAGAGTGCGAGGACGAGGGTTGATCGTCATTGTTATGCAGAAGACCCGGGGCTAAAGCCCGCATTGGTAGGAGGCCGTTTATTCGTGGGGTTAAAACCGCACGCTAATCCGGGAAGACAAAATCGACCTTATTTCAGCAGCCTCTGAAGCCCTCGGCTCCCTCCGGAAAAGCAAACGTGGGGTTTGCGCAGGACTCTTTTTACTGGACACTGTCCTTCTGTGCCTTGCAACGCTGCGCCATACATTCTGGAGAGATGAGACACAGGCGTGGCTTATCGCGCGCGATAGTTCCTCGCTTGCCGTGCTGATACGGAACCTCCACTACGAAACCCACCCTCCTTTGTGGCACCTGCTGCTGTATGGCATTACGCGCTTCAGTTGGAACCCGGAATGGATGAAGCTGCCGAATTTGATTTGCGCGCTGGCGGCTGCGGGATTGGTGCTGTTCTGCCGGCGGTTGAGCGTGACGACGCGAGTCGGGATTGCGTTCTCTTATTTATTTCTTTTTGAATACGGCGTAATCGACCGCAACTACATGCTGGGCGTTATGCTGCTGGTTGGGGCGGCGCTGCTGGCCACGGGAAACGGGCGGCGGAGATTCTGGGCCGTTCCCATCCTGCTGTCGCTGGCGGCCATGTCATCGCTGCCCGCACTCATTCTTGCTGTGGGGATTTGGTGCGTGTATGCGGGGCGTGAGCTGGGTGAGGCGCGCAGGAATGACCAGACAAGATTGGGCGGAATGCTGCGAGCGGAGTTGTTGTTGGGCACATTGTTGGTGGGAGTCTGCGCGCTTGTCTCTGCGCTCCAGATTCGCCCTCCCGTGGATACCGGGCTCTTTCTCATGATGGCGCGCCGTGCCACGGGACCGATTGCGATCTTTCTGCGAAGCGGGAAATTTCTGACCAGCGCGTACCTGCCGGTCCCCGTATTCGCCCACCAGTTCTGGGATTCAAACATCTTATATCCGCCGTCGCACCGCCAGGATGTTGTCTTCGATCTGTTGGGATGGGTACTGCTGGCTGGGTTCGCGGTGTACCTGCGGAGGCCGCTGGCGCGGTATTTTTTCCTCATTGGGAGCGGAACCCTGTTGCTGCAACTGAGCATCACCCGCAGCGTGGGCATTCGCCATATTGGCTGGTTGTTTGTATGCCTCGTGCTCGCGTTGCTGATGGAGTTTGCGGACGGAACGATGCGCGAGACGGAGAGGCCGCGATGGCAACGATGGATGCTGTCGGTAGTGCTGGTGTGCCAGGTCTACGGCGGCCTGTTCGCGGTGGCGGTGAGCCTGCGCTATCCGTTCTCGTCGTCGCGCCAGTTGGTGGCTTACCTGCGCAGCCACGATTTGGATTCGGTACCGCTGGTGTTTGAGCCGGACGACGTTGGCACACCCTTGCTGGCCTATCTACAGCTGCCCGGAGCCTATGACCTTGAGCAGCACCGCATGGCTTCTTTCATCCTCTACAACCGGGATGAGTTTCTCAATCAGCACGTTCCAAGCCGAGCCGAGTTGGACGAGGTCTCAGGGGGCAGGGGAGCTGCCGTTCTGATTATGGGGACACCGCTGACGCAGGAGCAGGAAGAGGGGCTGAAGGTCCATCTTCTAGTTGCGTATGACAACGCCATCAACCCCTATGATTTGTACTACGTCTATCGTTAGATGAGCGACTGATCCGGAGTGACCGTGAAGATGGGTGGTATGACGAGCGAGGCTTCGGCGGGGATGAGTGGGGCCGCTCCGCTGGTGAGTGTCTCGATTACGGCGTTCAACGCGGAAAAATGGCTGTCGCGCGCGGTGGATAGCGTGCTGCGGCAGCGAAGGGATTTTTCCATTGAAATAGTGATTGCGGATGACTGTTCGAAGGATTCGACGCTACAGATTGCGCGCGCCTATCAGGAACAGAACCCAGGTGTGGTACGGGTGCTGGAGCGAAGCACGAACCTGGGCGTGCAACGCAACACGTACGAGACGCTGAACCAGTGCCGGGGGAGATACATTGCATGGCTGGATTCGGACGATTACTGGATCGACGCTGAGAAGCTGGTGACTCAGGTACGGGTGTTGGAAGCGGACCTGGCGGTGAGTGTTTGCTGCCATTTTGTGCGATGGGTTACGCCGGAAGGAGAGGTGGCGCGGGAGAAATATCCGTCGCTGGATGCCGGACGGTATGGGTTGGACGAGGTGCTGCGCCACAACTTTATGCCTACGCCTTCGGTGATGTTCCGCAATGGGGTTCAGCGCAAGCTGCCGCCGTGGTACTTCAAGCTGGAGTCGCTATCGGACTGGCCGATCTGGGTGCTGGCTGCTCTCGAGGGCGATGTGGTGTTGCTGGATGGCTTGATGGCCGATTACGTGTTGGCTCCGGGCAGCTCCATGACGAGCCGGGGAGAACTGTTCTGGCGGCGGATGGATGCGGAGTTCTACGAAAAGATTGAGAGCGTGCTGCCGGACAAGTGGCATCGATTGGTGCGCGCGGAGAAGGGTAAGCGATACGAATCGTTGGCCTATCTGCTGCGAAAGCAGGGGGAGTTTACGGCGTCACGCGCGGCGGCGATGAAGGCGTTCGGTGCGCCTGCTTTGCGGGACAATGTTGGAAGCAAGACGAAGGCGTTGCTTGCGGCGATGCTGCGCGAGATGCAATGGCGGATGCGCGGGTGAAGGATTAAGGCCTAATCGGGCTTCCATTGGTATGCGCCGGGCTGGGGCAGGCCGATGTGGGCGAGGACGCGTTGGACGAACTGGCGCGCCATTTCGGTGGTGTCGCGCGGCAGGTTGTAGAGGGTGGGCATGACGGGAAAGATGGTGGCCCCGGCCTCATCTGCCAGCAGCATATTTCGCAGATGGATGCGGTTGAAGGGCGTCTCGCGCACGCAGAGGATGAGGCGGCGGCGCTCCTTGAGGCAGACATCGGCGGCGCGCTCGATGAGGTTGGAGGCCATACCGTTGGCGATGCCGGCCAGCGTGCCCATGGTGCAGGGCAACACGATCATTCCGTCGGAGGGAGAGCTGCCGCTGGCGACGTTGGCGCCGATGTCTGCCTCGGCGTGCTGGACGATTTTGTTGGGGGTGGGAGACGCGCCGAGCAGCTTTTCGACCAGGCCATTGCGTCCGCTGAGTTGCATCTCTTCGGCGAAGACACGCAGCGCGGCTTCACTGGGGATGAAGTCGATGCGGGCGACGCGCTGGTCCGCGTGCAGGGCGCGCAGCATCTCCGCGGCGAAGATGGAGCCGCTGGCGCCGGTGACGGCGAGTGTGAGGCGGAGATTGGGGGTGGTGCTAGAAGGAGCGGATTCGACTGGACGGGTCACGCAAGTGATTATCGCCGATCCGGAGGACAACTAGCCTTCGACGACGGTGACGCGGCTGGAGACACGCACCGGAGAGGACGCGGGCGAACGCAGAGCGTGCATGCGGAAGAGAGCGAAGACGGCCTGGCAGACTCCATACGCCAACAGGACGCCAAAGGCCATTGACGCAAGAACCGCACACACAAGAACCACCGAATCACTCACAGAAACATTCCTCTTTTCGTTCTCTAGCAGGGTTAGATGCAGAATGCGCTGATGCGCAGTCGATCGAGATTTATTGTTACAAAGATTGCCAAGGATGCAACGGGCTATGACGAATTGGTTAATGCTGCTTGGGGTACATTATGGGGCGACGGCAAAGTTGGCCCGGGGCTAAAGCCCCAATCAATCCATTTGACTGATTCAGGGGGCTGAAGCCCCCTGCTAATCCGGAAAGACAAACCATGAGTTTTTTCAGCATCCTCGAAAGCCCTTTTAATTTATGGGTATTGATTCATGGGGTTATCGCCCCACGCCAATCCGAAAGCGGCGACGGAAGTTTTCAGGGTTCCAAGGTCTCCTTTTCTTTATCGACGTTAACTGAATAGACGCTAACTGAGCGGGAGAAGCTTGCCTGCCGCGGAAACAATGCAGCCTGATCGGGCACGCATCTGGTGCGGGGAAGACTGGGCGTGGCGGGATGCCGTATCCTGAGGATTGGCCATTTCAACTCCATGCAGCACAGTGGAGTGCGTGGCCAAACCGATAGCGATGGCAATCACACACATCACGGTGCGCGGCGCGCGGCAGCACAACCTGCGCAACCTTTCGGTGTCGATACCGCGCAATACGCTGACGGTGGTGACGGGGCTGTCCGGATCGGGCAAGTCGTCGCTTGCGTTCGACACGATTTACGCGGAAGGGCAGCGGCGCTATGTGGAGACGCTTTCGGCCTATGCGCGACAGTTTCTGGACCAGATGGAGCGACCCGATGTGGACGCGATCGATGGCCTATCGCCGGCCATCTCCATCGAGCAGAAGACAACGTCGCGCAGTCCGCGATCGACGGTGGGGACGATTACGGAGATCTACGACTACCTGCGCCTGCTGTACGCGTCGGTGGGCCAGCCGCACTGCCCGAAGTGTGGGCTGCCGATTACACGCCAGACGGCGGAGCAGATTGTGGAGCGCATTGTGGCGCAGGCATCTGGCGAGCGCATTACGGTGTATGCGCCGCTGGTGCGGGGACGTAAGGGCGAATTCCGCGAGGAGCTGGAGGCGCTGGACCGGCAAGGATTCCGCGCGCGCATCGACGGCGTGATGACAGAGCTGACCGAGGGCATGCGGCTGGACAAGCGCAAGAACCATACGGTGGAAGCGGTGGTGGATCGCATTATCCTGAAGCCGCTGGCGGAGCAGGCTGGGCCTCAGGCGAATGGCGGGGCAGCGAAGTTCGATACGCGGCGGCTGGAAACGTCGGTGGCGAAGGCGCTGCAGATGGCCAAGGGGCTGGTGCTGATCGGGATTCAAGGGGCGAACCGCGCGCAGGATGAGACGCTTTATTCCTCGTCGATGGCGTGCCCGGACTGCGGCATCGACGTGCCCAGGCTGGAGCCGCGCAGCTTCTCGTTCAACTCGGCCTACGGCGCGTGCCCGCAGTGCAATGGGCTGGGCAGCACCTATGACTTCGATCCGGCAAAGACGATTACGGACTGGTCGAAGCCGCTGCTGGATGGTGCGATGGGGCCGGGATCGGGATCGGCGTACCTGCTGCGTCTGATCAAGCTGGCGGCGGAGCGGTACAAAATCGACCTGAATCTACCCTTCAGTGAACTGACCAAGGCGCAGCAGGACTTGCTGCTGTACGGGCCGCCGAAGAATGAACTGGGTCGGACGGGCTTTCATGGGATATTTGCGTATCTGCGCGCCAACCTGGACGACACCAAGTCGGAGGGCTATCGCGAGTACATGATGCAGTACATGTCCGCGACGATGTGCCCACGCTGCAAGGGCCGCAGGCTGCGTCCGGAGTCGCTGGCGGTGACAGTGGCAATCGACGGCGAGGACCAGTCGATTGCGGAGTTCACGGCGCTGTCGCTGGAACGTGCGATGGAGGGCGCGCGGGCCATGAACTTTACGGGGCGCGACCGCATTGTGGCAGACCGGCTACAGCGCGAGATTGTGGAGCGGCTGGAGTTTCTGAACGCGGTGGGGCTGGGCTATCTGTCGCTGGACCGCTCGGCGGCGACACTCTCCGGCGGCGAGGGGCAACGCATACGGCTGGCGACGCAGATTGGCTCTCGCCTGCGCGGCGTGCTGTATGTGCTGGACGAACCATCGATCGGGCTGCATCAGCGCGACAATCAGCGACTGATCCAGGCGCTGGAAAACCTGCGCGATCTGGGAAACACGGTGTTGGTGGTGGAGCACGATGAGGACACCATCCGCAAAGCGGATTATGTCCTGGACCTGGGCCCCGGCGCGGGCAAGAACGGCGGGCTGCTGATTGCCGCGGGAACGCCACAGCAGGTAATGGACAATCCTGCGTCGCTGACAGGGAAGTATCTGGCGGGAAAGATCGAAATTGTGGCGCGTGCCGAGCCGAGGCCGCTGACCGGCAAGTGGATCACGGTGGAGAATGCGACCGCGCACAATCTGCAACAGATGACGGCACACTTTCCGCTGGGCGTGATGACGGTGGTGACGGGCGTGTCAGGTTCGGGCAAATCGACGCTGGTGACGGACATCCTTTATCGCGCGCTGGCCCGCGAACTGTATGGATCGCGGGAGGAGCCGGGAGCGCATGGGCGGGTAGTTGGCATCGACCAGATCGACAAGGTGATCGAGATCGACCAATCGCCGATTGGGCGCACGCCGCGCTCCAATCCCGCCACCTACACCGGCGTGTTTACGGCAATCCGCGACTTGTTTGCCATGCTTCCGGAGTCGCGTGAGCGGGGATATAAGCCGGGACGCTTCAGCTTCAACGTCCACGGCGGACGCTGCGAGGCGTGCCAGGGCGAGGGCCAGCGGCGCATCGAGATGAATTTTTTGCCCGACGTATATGTGCTGTGCGATGTATGCAACGGCCGTCGCTACAATCAGGAGACGCTTGCAGTGCGCTTCAACGGGCACTCCATTGCCGACCTGCTGGACCTGTCGATCACCGACGCGCTGCCAATCCTAAAAGACATTCCAACCGCCGCAGTAAAGCTGCAGACACTCGTCGACGTCGGGCTGGGATACATTCATTTGGGTCAGTCGGCGACGACACTCTCCGGCGGAGAGGCCCAACGCATGAAGCTGGCGCGTGAGCTATCCAAGCGGCAGACTGGGCGCACGCTGTATCTGTTGGACGAGCCGACCACCGGGCTGCACTTCGACGATGTGCGCAAACTGCTGGAGGTGCTGCACCGGCTGACCGATCTGGGCAACACAGTCATCATCATCGAGCACAATCTGGATATTGTGCGCAACGCGGACTATGTGCTGGATATGGGGCCGGAGGGCGGTGAGCGCGGCGGACGCATTGTGGCGCATGGCACGCCGGAGCAGATTGCCACGGTCGCCGGATCGTATACCGGCAACTTTCTGGCACGGCACTATGGTGCGAACCACGCTGGATCGAACTGGACGAATCGAACCTCGTCCAACGGTAGCGGCGGCGTGAACCACGCGGGACCGCAGCCGTTGGAGATTGCGGCGGCAGACCGAGTGAAGGCTGCACGAGGTAAGTTTGTTGCGCCGCAGAAGAAGACCGGTGTGCCGGTGGCGCGGCCTGCCAATGCTGGGAAAAAAGCGGTTGGTAAATCGGGTCCCACAAAGAACGCTACGGCGAAGACCGCATCGAAAAACGAGCTCCTCAAGAGAGGGAAATTGGCATGAGTCTGTTGCCCCACAGCGATCCAAACGACGCGCCGAAACCGCACGAAACGCCGAGCCTCGAAGAGGCGCCCGGCATCGAGCCTGTCGCAGGTCTGGATCACACTCCGCCTCGGCGCATTCCTCACCTGGGCCACGCATTGGTGTTTATCAACTTCACCGGAGTGCTGCTGATCCTGCTTGAACTAGTGCTTGCGGCGCTGGGCAGAGCGCCGGGAAGTGTGCATGGCGGCGTGACCACACTGCTGCATCCGAAGCTACAGATCGCCCTGCTGGCGACGACCTATATGACGAGCCTGCTGGCGGCGTGGTTCTTCTTTCCCAGGATGTGGGGGCGCAGCTTTCTGGATGGGATCGAATGGCGTTGGGCAACCGCGCGCAACCAGGCGGGAAAGCTGCTTGCGCTGGGGTTGTTGGTTGGGATGATGATGCAGGTGGTGGCCCGCTTCATACCATCCCCCAAGACGCTGCCCATCGACGAGTTTTTTTTGACGCCATTGGATGCGTGGCTCATTACCTTATTCGGAACCATTCTGGCGCCGATGTTTGAGGAGATATGCTTTCGCGGCTTTCTGGTGCCCGCATGCGCGATTGCGTACGACTGGTTGAGCCTGCCACGCACCGAACATGCGCGAATGCGCTGGCAGACGACAACTGCACTGACGCCGGCAGCGCTGTTTTTTTCCGCGGTGCTGACCAGCTTGATCTTCGCTCTGTTGCACTCAACCCAGGTGGCGCATATGTGGACCGCACTGCTGGTGCTCTTCTCCATCTCGCTGCTGCTGACATGGGTGCGCCTGAAGACCGGCTCGGTGGCTGCCTCCACACTGGTGCATGGGGCCTACAACGGATTTGTCTTTCTGATGGTGATGCTACAGACCGGCGGGTACAGGCATCTGGAGCGCATGACGCAATAATCGTAAATTCACAGTGACCGCTGCGCACCCCACTGCGCCATTCTCCGCTACAATTGCTGAGCCATGCCAACCAACCACCGCAGCGCGTTGCTCCATCTGATTGCCACTCATTCGTTCAAGCTAGGGGATTTTACCCTGGCCAGTGGACTGAAGTCCGATTACTACATCGACTGCCGCACCACCACGCTGCACGCCCAGGGAGGGCGGCTTGCCGGGATTGTGATGTATGAGCTCGTCCGCGAGCACATGCCGTCGGCGGTTGCGGTGGGAGGGCTGACGATGGGGGCTGATCCGCTGGTCTCCAACGTCGCCAGCGCGAGCGCATATGCGCTGGCCGACTACAACGAGACGCTCGCACTCTCAAAAGTGCTGGAGCTAGAGGAGCAGGACCAGGGCCCGGCGCCCACGCTGATCCATGGCTTTCTGGTGCGCAAGGCGGAGAAGACGCACGGCACTGGGCGACGCATTGAAGGCTTTTTACAGCCCGATGCGCAGGTGGTCATCGTCGACGACGTTTGCACTACGGGCGGGTCTACGGTGACAGCGATCGAGGCGGCGCGCGAGGCGGGAATGACGGTGGCCGGCGTGCTGTGCCTGGTGGACCGCGAACAGGGCGGGCGACTCATCATCGAACGCGCGCTAGCCGAGGTGCCGTCGGACCAGGACATTCCGTTTATCTGCGTCTTCACCGCCAAAGACGTGCGCAAGGCACATGTGGGGTTGAAGAGCCACCCATGAACTTAGCCGAAACATCATCCAAAGCCTTGCTTGAGTTCCACTCGCAAATAGTGGAGGAATTGTGTAAGCGTGGCATTCTCCGCACTTCTAACAACCCGGTAGGAGACCTCGCAGAACATTTGTTTTGCAAAGCCTACGAGTTGCAGCCAGAAAAGAATTCGAAAGCTGGAGTCGATGCAATCGGCCCGGATGGAACTCGCTACCAGATCAAAGCCAGAAAATGCTCACCGCAAGATAAATCGCGCCAGCTCAGCGCAATCAGGAATCTCGCAGACGCTGATTTTGATTATCTCGTCGGAGTAATATTCTCGCCTAACTACAGTGTTTCTCGGGCTGCTATCATTCCATACGCAATTGTCAAACGACTCGCCAAGCAGCAAACCCATACGAACAGCCACCGATTTATGCTCATTGATGCCGTCTGGAATGAAGCGGGAGTACAAAACATCACCGAAAAATTGAGCGCGGTAGAACTCTTATAGCTTTACGCCGTTCGCGACAGGGCAGCGGTGGCGTCTTCGCGACGCCATCGCTCATGGAGATGCTTCATCCAGTGTTTGTTGCCGTAGAGGCCCTGCCGCAGTCCGTCCACCAGAAAGTCCTCATTCAGCTCTTCCCAGTGGAGTGCCTTGCCGAGCATCTCAATCTCGACCTTGCTGATCTTGTCTGGGTCTGCTTCGGCGAGGCCCTGTAGGTCCTCTCGTGGGATTGCAAGCCGTTGCCCGGATTTCAGCTTTACAAGCAGCAATTCATGAATCCGGTCATACTCTGCGGAGACTGCGACCTCGTAGTCGTAGGGATCACGGGCGTTAGCGATTGCGCGGTCGATCTGTTCGTCAATGTCAGCGCTCAATCTAGCCATGCGTAGCCTCCCACATCTTTATCAACTCGGGGTAATGCTCCACTGCCGTATCCACGATCTTGCGAATTTCGTTCCGCTTTGCGTTCGGAGGTTGCACCGAGCCGCCGCGCACTCCGATGTTCTCCGAATCTCCAAACTCAACTACAACTGAGACAGAACCGTAGAATCCGTGTGCGTGCGGCGGATGATGGTCATGCACGTAGATGCGGAAGCTTACTCCATCGAATGAAATACTGCCCACGTCCCAATCGTAACTCAGAAAACCACGACTTCGCTAAAATAGAAGGAGATGATTCCAACCCTTGAATGGCTGCCGGAAGGCGTCAATTTTCTCGATCAAACGAAGCTTCCGCTGGAAGAGACGTACGTTCTTGCGACCGACTACCGGCAGGTCGCAACCGTGATTCGCGACATGGTTGTGCGCGGCGCTCCAGCGATTGGCGTGGCGGCGGCGATGGGAATGGCGCTGGGCATCGAGCGCAGCGATGCGACGACGATTGACGCGCTGACGGCAGAGGTTGCGATGATGGCGAAGACGCTGGCGGAGACGCGACCCACCGCTGTGAATCTCTTCTGGGGCATAGACGAGATTCGCGGGCTGTACAACCGGCTGGCCGCGAAGGACACGCAGATAGCCGAGATCAAGACCGCGGTGATTGCGCGTTCGCGGGAGATGTACGACGAGGACATTGCCGCGTGCAAGCAGATGGGAGCGCACGGCGCGGCGCTGCTGCCGATGGAGGGCACGGTGCTGACCCACTGCAACGCGGGCGCGCTGGCCACCTGCGGATACGGCACGGCGCTGGGGGTTATTCGCGCGGCGATTGAGCAGGGGCACAAGATCAGCGTCTTCGCCGACGAGACGCGGCCTTTCCTGCAAGGCGCGCGGCTGACGGCGTGGGAGCTGATGAAGGACAACATCCCCACCACGGTGATCTGCGACAACATGGCGGCGACGTTGATGCGGCAGGGACGCATCCAGGCGGTGATTGTGGGTTCGGACAGGATTGCGGCCAACGGCGATGTGGCCAACAAGATAGGGACCTACGGCGTCGCGATCCTGGCACACGAGCATGGGATTCCGTTTTACGTTGCGGCCCCGTGGTCGACGCTTGACCTGGCGACGAGCAGCGGCGACCTGATCCCGATTGAGCAGAGAGCGAGCGGCGAGGTGACGCACATCAACGGCAGGCAGATGACGCCGAATGGGGTGGGGATCGAGAACCCGGCCTTCGATGTGACTCCAGCGAAGTATGTGACTGCGATCATCACGGAGCGGGGTGTGCTGCGCGCGCTCTATCCGGAATCGATCCGCGCCATGGCGAACGAAGCGTAATTTGGGGCCGTACAGACTGCGGCGCAAGTTTGCATTCGGTCATTCGATATCTATATAAGACACTTTCTTTCTGTATTTTGTCCGGGCAGCCGGGCGATGTGCTGACGAGGGTGCTGAAAAAGTCCTATAGCGGCGGAGAGAGAGTGCCCGCGGCTAAAGCCGAAACTGATATGAGGCCGTTTATTCGTGGGGTTAAAACCCCACGCTAATCCGGCAAGACATCGTCCCTATTACAGCACCCGCTGACGTGCCTTGCAGTCTCGTCGCGCAGCAAAGTGACGTACATCACGGACAGGCACCTGGCACGCGCCGTTGAATAAGGATTGGGCCAGCTGTGCAAGCCGATTCTGCTTGCGCCTGGTGCCCAGCGATCGAGGTGTCCCATGCCGGTACTGCAACGCGTCTCGGTTTCTGTCAAAAACATTCTGTTGGCAACGGATTTCTCCCCGGTCTCGGAGAAGGCGGCCAGCTACGCCAAGGCGTTGGCGCTGAACTTCCGCTCCGCGGTTGAAATTGCCCATGTCTATGAACCGTCCCGGGTGCTCTCTTCCCTGGAGGCGGCGCTTGGGAAACCTTCCGAGCCGAGGCAGCGTGATTGTGTCCAGGGCCTGGAGCGATTGCGCAAGGAGTTTGCCGCCGGTGGAGTAGAGGCGGGGAGCTCCTTGCTGGAGGGGCACCTGCCCCATGTCTCGCTGCTGAAGACCGCGAAGCAGAAGGAGACGGACCTGATCGTCGCGGGCACCCACTCGAGGTCGGGATTGGAGAGGCTGGTGCTGGGATCGGTGGCGGAGCAGTTGATTCGCATGGCAGCCTGCCCGGTGCTTACGGTCGGACCGCACGCCAAGCAGCCGGGAGATGGGCCTCTGGTGTTCCGCACGATGGTGTATGCCACGGACTTTTCGCCCAAGGCGGCCAAGGCGGCGGTCTTTGCACTCTCGTTTGCGCAGGACAGCGGCGCACACCTTTACTTCTGTTATGTGGCTGGGGCGGATGCCGCGCCCGAGGATCGGAAGTTGTTGGATTCCAGCTTCAAGGCCGCACTGAAGCGAATGATTCCCGAGTCCACCTACGAGTGGTGCAGCCCGGAGACCGTGGTGGAACATGGCGACGCCAGCAAAGCCATTCTGGAGCTGGCCGGCCGGGTTGGGGCGGACCTGATTGTGCTGGGTTCGCGCAAGGCCTCGTTCTGGCTGACCCATGTGGAACATGGCCTGACGCCCGACTTGTTGGCCGAGGCCACTTGTCCCGTGATGACGGTGTGCTAAAATCGCGTGACGGGACAGTTCTATCTCGCCTTCACAGACGATGTGATCGAGGGGCCATAGCTCAGTCACATCCTAACCGCCACGGTCGTACCCCCCGTCTGTGTCATGGCGGGGAGGCCACTCAGTATGCCTCTCTCGCCCATAATTCGCCCAGCGCGCCATTGCGGCAACTGCGATCTGCGATCACTGCGTATGTTCTGCAGTCTGGACGATACAGCTCTCGCGGACTTCGATTTGATTGGCACCAGCACGACGCTTCCGCGCGGCGCGACACTGTTTCTGGAGAATGCGCCGAGTCAGGCAGTCTTTGTCGTATGTACCGGACAGGTTAAGCTGTCCTGCACCTCGAAGGAGGGGCGGACGCTGATTCTGAAGATCGCCATGCCGGGCGACATACTGGGACTGGGTGCGGTGATCTCCGGTTCCAAGTACGAAGTGACCGCGGAGACAGTACAGCCTACCGAGATCAAGAGCATACGGCGGGATGAGTTTCTGGGGTTTCTGAAGAAGCATGGGCAGGCGAGCCTTCATGCCGCCAAGGCGTTGAGCGAGGAGTACAAGGCGGCATTCTTCGATGCTCGGCGGTTGGCGCTCTCCGGCTCCACGGCCGGGCGGCTGGCAGCGGTGCTGCTGGACTGGGGCAGGGCGGAGTCCTGCGGCAAGCCTGAGATGCGCTTCACCATGGCGTTGACCCATGAGGAGCTAGCCAACCTGGTTGGCTGCTCGCGCGAGACGATGACCCGGATGCTGGGCCGCTTCAAGCGCGAGAAGCTAATCCAGATCCATGGCGTCTCCATCGTAATTCTCTCTCCGGAAAGGCTGGAACGGATCTCGGTTTGAGCCTTTAAGGCCAGTGGAGAGCATCCGTATCCTTTTTCTCCCTTTCTACATAGAGCGGACGTTCATCCTTTGTTTACTTGTCTTTGCCTCTTGCCTTGGGCCGCGTCCGTGTTGCGCAAGGGATCGGGTGCGCATTTCTTGTGCCGTCCTCCACTTTGATCTCTGTAGAGCCGTGACCAGTATCACAGCATTCAACCCTGAGACCCCCTAAGATTTGGATTTTAGGGGCGGTGATGGTCAATAACTGCGCTAATCCCGTCTGCCAGGCTGTTTTCAAACTCCTCGATCGCGGCGATTTTTACGCCTTGGAGCGGCAGACCGCGAGTACAGAGTTCTACCGGCTATGCCCTGAGAGCGCAGCGCAGTTTGAACTGCATCTGGATGCGTCGGGCGGCGTCGTTCCAAGACTCCGAGGCGAAGAGGGAGATGCATATCACCCCCGTCCCGAAGCCAGCCTCCGTCTAGTGCCCCATGCCATGCGGCATAAGCAGGGCAGCAAGGAAGGGGAACGGCCGGTCTTAGCGAATTCAATCCTGGAGACGACCCGTTGTAGTTTGAGGCTGCATAGTTTCTAGCGACCGGCCCGATACGCCGCCGCGCGTAAGAAAGAGATGCCTCCGATGCCCACATCCGCGAACGATATCATGCCGTGCTTCGACCGACTGCTTGTCGCAACCGATTTTTCGGCTGCGTCCCATGCTGCCTGCCAAACGGCCATCGATACGTGCATTGCGCTTCGGGCAAGTCTGGTGATTCTGCATGTCTTCCAGCCGTCAAAGCCGGGGCTTCCGGAGACAGATGGGCGTGAGGCAGGCGAACAGGAACTGGATGCTAAGGCCCACCACGACGCGTGTCTGGGCGCTCTGGAGGCGATGCGCCGGCAGGCCGTGCAGGCAGGCGTGGACTGTGAGGCCATCCTGGGCAGCGGCAACACGACCACGACGATACTGAACACTCTGAAGGCAAAAAAAATCAATCTTGCGATTATGGGGACGAGCGCGCTGCACGGCCTGGACCGTATCGTCTTCGATTCGACGACGGAGGCGGTCCTGCGCCAGGCGCCCTGCCCGGTGCTGACCGTGGGGCCTCGGGCGCTGAACCCTGAGAAGGCGCTACAGTCGGATGGGCCTGTCATCTTCGCGACCGACTTTCACTTCATCACCATTCATGCGATCCGCTTCGCGGCATGTTTCTCGCAGTTGACCACATCGCCGCTGCATTGCCTTCATGTGATGCCGCGGACACTGGAGGCCTGCACCCAGTGCCAGGTAGTGCCGGCGATCATGTCCGAGGCGCTGCAGCAGCTTGCCGCCGAGAGCGGCGTGGTGTTCCAGGAACCGATCTGCGCCACCACCTATGGCAGCGAGGTCTCCTGTGCCGTGGTGGACTACGCCAAGCAGCAGAAGGCCAAGTTGATTGTCCTTGGGGTGCGCAAGGCTTCGCTGGCGGACTCTCATGCGCCGTTGCATATTGCATACCGCATCATCACCGAGGCCCCATGCCCGGTGTTGACCATGGCGTTCGCATCGCAGCTGGATGTACCCGCCGCGGAAATCAGGCGATAGAGCATTTCACGAATCGCAGGCACGGAAATCGCGATCATCGCTGCACCCACAAGAAGGAATGTCTGCACAGGTATTCGAGATTCCCTCGGCGGCTAAAGCCACGTTTAAAACAAGCGGATTGCGGCACGACTAAAGCCGTGCCCTTAACAAACCAGAGTGTTTGAGCAGCCTCTGAAGCCCGTCCCTTTCAAAACGCGGAATTGTACAGAGATGCCCTAAATCGACCGGGCAGCATTCGGGGTATAAGGGCGTGGGAGTAAGATTTCACGAGGCGGGGGCGAGTCGTGCCCACCCCGGCCCCGGAGACGAAACGCCCCATGAAGCCTGCAGTCCATACGCCCAACGGTCGATCTCCCCGTCGCAAGATCGGAATCACCTGCTACCCCACCTATGGCGGTTCGGGCGTGGTTGCCACGGAGCTTGGCATCGAGCTTGCCGCGCGCGGTCACGAGATCCACTTCATCACCTCGTCGCTGCCCTTTCGCCTGAGCGGACGCGAGGCGAACATCCACTTCCACGAGGTGGATGTGTACCACTACCCGCTGTTCGAGCACCCACCCTACGATCTGGCGCTGGCCACGCGCATGGCGGAGGTCGCGGAGTTCTACTCGCTGGATCTGCTGCATGTCCACTACGCCATTCCGCACTCCATCTCCGCGCTGCTGGCTCGCCAGATGACAGAGACGCAGCAGGCGGTTGAACGCCGCCGCTACCTGCCCATTATCACCACGCTGCACGGAACGGACATCACGCTGGTTGGCCTGGACCGGTCGTATCTTCCCATCACCCAGTTTGGAATTGAGCAGTCCGATGGGGTTACGGCCATCTCCAGCTACCTGCGCGACCGAACCCGCGAAGCCTTCAATATTAAAGGCGAGATCGAGGTGATTCGCAACTTCGTCAACTGCGACGTATATGTCCGCGACCCAGCCAAGGTAGCAGCCATGCGTCCGCGATTCACCGCCCCGGCGAGCGGAGACAATGCCACTGAGAAACTTCTTGTCCATCTTTCGAACTTCCGCCCGGTGAAGCGCGTTCTGGATGTGATCGATGTCTTCGCTAGGGTAGCCTCCGCCCTGCCCGCGCGGCTGATGCTGATCGGCGACGGGCCCGACCGATCTGCCGCAGAACACCTCGCATTGCGTCTCGGCGTTGCCGACCGCGTCCACTTCCTGGGCAAGCAGGACAATGTGAACGAGCTGTTGCCGCTGGCCGACCTGATGTTGATGCCGTCGGAGATGGAGTCCTTTGGGCTGGCCGCGCTGGAGGCCATGGCGTGCGGCGTTCCCAGCATTGCCACGCGGGTTGGCGGCGTCGCAGAGCTGATCGAAGATGGAGTCAACGGCCTGCTTTTTGACCTGGGCGACACAGAGGCGATGGCCGCGGCGGCGATTGCACTGCTGGGCGATGAGGCGCGGTTGACTGCGATGGCTGCGACGGCGCGCAAGACGGCCAGCGAGCGCTTCTGTTCCACCCGCATTATTCCGTTGTATGAGGCGTACTACGATCGCGTGATCGCACGCGGCCAGGCGGCAAAACCGTGAGCGAGCATCAGGGACCGGGAAGCGGCCTTAGCGGCAGACGCATCCTGATTACGCGAGCAACGCATCAGGCCTCGCATCTGGCGGAGCGACTGAGCGCACTGGGCGCGACTGCGATTCACATTCCCACCATCGAGATTGCGCCGCCTGCTTCGTATGCGGGGCTCGATGCTGCGCTGGCGTCGCTCACCGGCTTCGATCTGGTCGCGTTCACCAGCGTTAATGCGGTGGAGGCCTTCCAGCAGCGCGCACAGCTCCTGGGAATTTCGCTTGCGCCGCGCCGTATCGCCGTAGTCGGCACGGCAACAAAGCGCGCGGTTGAGGCCATGGGCTTGCAGGCCGATCTGGTACCACCCATATTTACCGCCGAATCGCTGTCCCAGTCTATTATCCAGACCGTGTTGTGCGAAGTTCCCGGCGCACGCATTCTACTGGTGCTGGCCGAGCAGGCGCCCGCGACACTCCAATCCGCGCTAGCGGCAGCCGGAGCGAGTGTGACCGTGGCCGCGGCGTATAGCAACCGTGTTCCCGAAAGCTCATTGGCGGCGGTTGCAGGCCTGTTTGGGGAAGCCGGAAAGGCGCCCGACGCGGTCACCTTTACCAGCGCTTCCACGGCGGGAAACCTGGTCGTGCTACTGGAAGCCGCGGGCCACATGCTGCCTGCGTCCGTTGTGCGCGCCTCCATAGGGCCGATCACCTCGCGCGCGCTATGCGACCTCGGCCTGCCGCCTCATCTGGAAGCGGCCGAACCCACGGTTGCCGCGCTGGCCGACGCGCTCGCCGCCTACTTTAAGAGAGAAGCAAAGTTGCCGTAGCAAGACTTTTCCTTACGCAGAGGATGGTACGTTTTAAATATGACGAAAGCTGTTCAGAAGACCGATCTTGGTGGCCTTCCCCTGGTGGCGCGGGGTAAGGTCCGCGACCTGTATGCCCTCAACGATCAACTGCTGTTTGTGGCAACCGACCGCATCTCCGCCTTCGACCATGTGCTTGGCTCGGGCATTCCGGACAAGGGGAGGATTTTGACGCAGATTTCGGCTTTCTGGTTTGAATTCCTGAAGGACACCGTGGCGAACCATCTACTGGCGATCCAGGGACCGCAGATCGCCGCGCTGCTGGAACCGGCGTCCGCAACGATCTTTGGCAGACATCTCTCTGCTCAACAGATTCAGTCCGAGCCGCTGTTCCAGCAACAGATTGAGGGTCGCAGCATGGTGGTACGGCGGGCCAAGATGTATCCCGTGGAGTGCGTGGTGCGAGGCTATCTTTCCGGGTCGGGATGGAAGGACTACCAAAAGACTGGCGCAGTGTGCGGAATTCCTCTGCCTTCGGGGCTGCGCGAGTCGCAGCAACTGCCGGAGCCGATCTTTACTCCGTCGACCAAGGACAACACCGGCGGGCACGACGAGAACATCTCGTACGCGGAGGTTGTGGCGATGGTGGGCGAGGAGACCGCGGCCCAGTTGCGCCGGCTGACGCTGGACATTTATACCAAGGCGTCTGAGTACGCGGCTGGGAAGGGATTGATTTTGGCCGATACGAAGTTCGAGTTCGGCTGGATCGATGGCGTGGGGATGGTGCTGGCCGACGAGGTGCTGACTCCGGACTCCTCCCGCTATTGGCCGGCGGCCAGCTACGCTCCGGGCGGAGCGCAGCCCAGCTTCGACAAACAGTATGTGCGCGACTATCTTGAATCGATCGGATGGAACAAGCAGGCCCCCGCTCCCGCGCTGCCCGAGGACGTGGTATCTCATACTCGGCAGAAATACCTGGATGCATTCCGGCTGCTGACAGGGCTGGACGAGCTGGGCGGCGGACAATAGACCTCGCTAAGGCGGCACGATGAACGTAGCGAACTGGAACGCGTTTGACTGGGTGCTGGTTGCGATCGTGGCACTCTCGATGGTGCGGGCCTTAATCACCGGGCTGGTGCGCGCCATCGCCGGGCTGGCCGGTTTTATTGCGGGGTATGAAGTTGCCAGTTGGGCGTACATCGACCTCGCGGAGGGCATCAGGGAGCGGGGTTGGATTACATCGCAGTCTATGGCGAGAACGGTCGCATTCCTGCTGACCGTGCTGGTGGTAGTGATGCTGTTCGATATTCTTGGCCGGGCCGCGCGCAAGTCGCTGCGGACGATCGGGATGGGTACGTTCGACCGCATATTGGGCGCGGGGTTTGGCTTCGCCCGCGGATGCCTGATCGGACTTTCTCTGTTGATCGCGATGTCGGCCTTCGCGCCGCAGTCCAGGATTGTCGCTCAATCCGCGCTAAGACCCTATTTATTTACCGTGGCGCATGAGGTATCCTTCCTCATACCTGCGTATCTTCAACAACGGATACTGTGACAGCGCATTGGATTTCGAGTGGAACCATCTTCCCTAGACCGGCAAAATCCTTTGCACTGGATCAATGGACGTGAAGTGGATTACAGTAGGAGTTCATCCTGTAGCGAGCAGCAAACGAGGTACGACCTTTGAAGCGCGAATTGGACACCCTGATCTCACAGATGCATAGTGCCGGCATCTCCTATGCGGATGCCATGCGGCAGTTCAAGAAGCGATACATACTGGAAGTGCTGGCGCACCACAAGGGCAACCAGTGCAAGGCCGCGACCGAACTTGGCATGCATCGCAACACCCTCAGCCGCACGCTGGCGGAACTGGATATGGACTCCGCGCAGATCCGCAAAGGGATGCGCCGACCGGTGATGAGCGAGCGGCCAGTGCTGGGTCAGAGGTCGATGATGGGCCTGCGGCCAAGAATGCAGATTGCGGGAACCGTGCGGCAAGCCTAATCAGGGAACAGGGAACCAGATGAGGCCTGCGGTTGGTGGACCGCAGTGCAAGTATGCCGTTCGCAGCCCCGGATTGTGGAGCGGCGCGTCTAAGATAGCAGAGCATGTCTTTCCCAACCCATCTTCGTGCAACACGCAGCGGGCAGTGGTTCGCGGTGTGCTTGCTGGGCTGCTTGGTCCTGGCAATTTCTCCTGGGGAGACCTTGGCACAGGCACCGGCTACACAAGACCAGACAGTGCAAAATCAGACCCAGCAGATACCCGCCCCCGATGCGGGGCAAGGTCCGGCGGAAGCGAATCAAAAGGACCCGGCCCAGCAGGCGCCAGCGCAGCCGGCCGAAGCAGCGAGCACTGGGAACGCGATGATGAACGCCAGCTTGCAGCCAGTGGCGTCTGCGTCCGGCAAACTGAATCAGCGCGCGGCCGAGGACGCGTATCTGGCGGGCGCGAAGAAACTAGAACGGGACGACCTGGCCGGAGCGGAACGCGATTTTACGCGCGCTCAGAAACTGAATCCGCAGAATCGGGATTATGCGATCGCCATAACCATGGCACGCCAGCACCGGCTAATGGAGTTGGTGCAGCAGGCGGGCAGGGAGAAGCTGGCCGGAAACCAGGGGAAGGCGGAGGAGTTGCTGGCCCAGGCGCGGGCCATCGATCCGCAGAATCCCTTGGTGCTGGAGCATAGTGGACCGGCTTGGCAGACAAGCGCAGAAGAAGCAGCGAACGCAGCTTCCGGCCAGATTGCTTCCAATCAAATCGCGGGAATACCTAGCGAGAAAGCAACCAACACGCCAGCGGAGCCGATGGCGGACCGTGCCCGGATGCTCTCCACCGGGAACGAGCATGAGCCGTGGCGCATTGAGGCGCCAGTGCTGGCGGGCGCAATTACTCTGCAACCCAGCAACCAAGTGAAGAGCTTTCATACGCGCGGTATCGCCGCGGATGTAATTCGCGAAGTGGCGGCAGCGTACGGCATTCGCGCCGTCATCGATGAATCAGTCGCGCGCAAGGTGCTTGACTTCGATCTGGAAAAAGTGAACTACGAGCAGGCCATGAAGGTGCTAAAGGACATGACCACTGTCATCGTAGTGCCTCTGGATGAGACCAGCGTGCTGGTAGCCCGCAACCTCCCATCGAACCGGCTGCAGATGGAGCGCATGGTGGAGGAGACGATCTATCTGCCGGAGTCCACGCAGGACCAGATCAACGACATCAAGGGCCTAGTGCTCACCGTCTTCGAGGTGAGGCAGGCAAGCGCACAGGCCGGCTCCGGAAGCATTGTGGTACGCGCCCCGCAAGACGTCCTGCCGGCGATAAACCAGGTGATCGAGGGCCTGGTCGATGCCACCGGCGAGGTGCTGGTCGAGGTGAAGCTGTTTGAGCTGACCTCCACGCGCAGCGCCAACGGCGGGGCAAACATTCCAACAGCGGCCGGGATCTACAACGTGGACCAGGCAGCCACGGCGCTGGTGAATGCAAACCAGAGTCTGGTGCAGCAGGCGATTGCGCAGGGCCTGGTGAGCGCGACGGCCAGCAATCTTACGATTGCCGCCGAGCTGATTGGGTCGGGACTGGTGCAAAGCAGCCTGTTGAACAGCACAATTGGCGCAGTGGGCGGAGGCACCACGTTGACGGGCATTACCGAGACGGGCAATATTGCCTTCAACCTGGGCTTGAATTCCAGCGAGACGAAGGCGCTGGACGATGTGCAGCTAAGGGTAGGCGACCGGCAGATGGCAACCTTCCGCGAGGGTTCGCGATATCCGATTGTGTCATCCACCTATAGCTCGGGGTTGTCCACCGCGGCCTCCGCTCTGGGCAATAAGACCATCAATGGCGTAAGCGTTGCCAGCCTTCTGTCACAGTACGCGGGTGGAAGCAGCGTTACCATTCCCCAGGTGACCTATGAGGACCTTGGCATAACCCTGAATGCGACTCCGACCATCCTGAAGTCGGGACGTATCAGTCTGCTGCTGGATATGAAGATCGAGGCGCTGTCGGGCAGCACAAACGACGGAAACCCCATCCTTGAGAACCGGGTTTTTAAATCGAACATCACGGTGGGCGAGGGAGAGAGTGCGATGCTGGTGAGCAGCGTGAGTAAAACCGAGACGGCGGCGATGTCGGGGATTCCCGGACTGAGCGAGTTGCCGGGCTTCCAGATGCCGGTGACGCAGGATGTACAAAAGAACAGCAGTCAACTTGTCATCCTGGTGACGCCTCATGTGGTACGGCGACGCTCCGACACGGTGGCCAGCCCGAGGATTGCGGTGCCGCCGCTGGCATCGTATTAGAGAAGATCTCGATTGCCATGGAAGCAATGCAAAGGGTTCTTCCGAGCGTGGCTTGTCGATGGGAAAGAATCCCTGCAAGTCATCCGCTGCGCGACACACTGTGTGCTCAGTGACTACGCGCTTGGGTCGAGACACAGAGAGTGCGGCGCGGCATCCGTTGGCATCGCAGCGGACGCGCGTTGACCCGTGGCTACGCGGGCCGATATACTTCAGCATGTGTGAGCGGGAGTAGCTCAGTGGTAGAGTGCTTCCTTGCCAAGGAAGATGTCGCCGGTTCGACCCCGGTCTCCCGCTCCATAACCAGCCCTTCTGCGATACACTCTTCCTACAATCAGCCGGGTGTGCGCGAAAGCGCGGCCCTGCGGGGCGCGGTACCCAAGTGGTAAGGGAGAGGTCTGCAAAACCTTTATGCGCCGGTTCGATCCCGGCCCGCGCCTCCAATATTTCAATAATTTACAGTGACCCCCCGATGTAACGGAATGGGCACTGTAGTGGAAATCGTAGCGACTGCCGCGCTTTTCGGTGTGCCGAACCGCATCTGCGTTTACTTGAGTCTGGGTGTTGTATGCCTTGGCAGGGGAAACGAACTAGCGGTCGAGTCCGCCTCGATCATCCTGGAACCAATGTAATGAACCTGTATCTGCCCGCGGTGAATGAGATGGGGCTGAAGCTGACGCAGGCGAAAGGGCCGGTCGAAAAGTTCGTCATCGACCATGCCGAGCACCCCTCGGAAAATTAGCGGCGGTCGAACTTCCCGTAACACGGGGCGGTCTCAGTAAAGTGACGGGCGCGGGAGTCGTCCGGGAGACTTCCCAACCCATCGGGAGGGTTGCAGGACAAGGGCGCCAAAGAAGCATTTGGATACTCGACGCGGCGGAGAGAATGTACACTCCGGACGTGCGGTAACTTGCTGTTCTGGAGTTCGACTTTGCTGAAATTATTTCAAGGAATACGGCCATTCAAGCGTGCAGCAGCCTTGCGCGATGCCTTTGCCGGCTTCACGCTCGCGGCCATGAATATACCGCAAGCCTTGGGGTACACCAAGATTGCCGGCATGCCCGTGGTTACAGGTCTTTACTCGCTACTGCTGCCGCTGGTGGCATTCGCGGCCTTCGGCTCCTCCCGCTATCTGGTGGTTTCCGCCGACTCCGCGACTGCGGCCATCTTTGCCAGTGGAGTCACCGGATTGGCACCCTTATCCAGCGCACGATATGTGGCACTGGCGGGTGCGGTTGCCCTGCTGACAGCGGGGTTCTTGCTGTTGGCACGATTGCTCAAGCTGGGTTTTATCGCTGACTTTCTCTCACAGACGGTGCTCGCCGGCTTCCTCACTGGAGTTGGGTTCCAGGTCGGAATCGCAGTGCTTGGAGAGATGCTGGGAGTGCCGGTTTCCGCTCGCGGAACAGTCCAGCAATTGGAGGAAATCTCGAGAAGACTACCGGAAGTGCATCTGCCAACCTTAGCCGTTTCTGCCGTAGTAGTGGGGGCCCTTCTCCTGCTTAACCGGTTTGCGCCGAAAGTTCCGGGCGCGTTCATAGCAGTTACGGGAGCCGTGGCGTCGAGCGCAATCTGGAACTTCAGCGGGCATGGCATTGCGATCATCGGAGCGGTGGCGGGCGGTTTTCCCCATCTTGGGGCCCCTAGCGTAACTTGGAGGGACCTTCCGCCGTTGATTCCCATCGCCGCAACGTGCTGCATCATGATCGTGACGCAAAGTGCTGCAACCGCGCGGTTCTATGCGGCGCGCCATCATCAGCAGTTGGACGAGAATGAGGACCTGACCGGCCTTGCCGCGGCAAACGCCATGGCCGGATTGAGCGGCACCTTCGTGGTCAACGGAAGCCCAACGCAAACCGCGATGGTCGAAAGCGCCGGCGCCCAGAGCCAGGTGGCGCAGCTTGCAACCGCGGCGATCGTCGCGGTTGTTTTGCTCCTTTTCACCAGACTGCTCGAATACTTGCCGCAATGTGTACTCGGCGCCCTGGTCTTCATCATCGCGATCCGGTTGATCAAGTTGCGGACCCTGCTCGCGATCCGCCGCGAGAGCCCGGAGGAGTTTGCCTTAGCTCTGACCACCGCGGTTGTCGTCGTGGCGGCGGGTGTCGAGCAGGGCATTGTGTTGGCGATGACCCTCTCGCTGTTCCGCGTTGTCAAGCTCAGCTACCGCCCTCATACGGGTGTCATGGTCCTGAACGAGAACGGAACCTGGAATCTGCATCCGGTTGCGCCAAGCGTGGTGACCGAACCCGGATTGGTGATGTACCGCTTTGGAGCGACGCTCTTTTACGCCAACGCGAACCGCTTCGCGGAAGAGGTGACTTGCCTGGCAGGGCAAGCGCCTTCCCAGGTCCGCTGGCTGATTGTCGACGCGGAGGCCATCACGCATCTGGATTACACCGCTGCGCGCGTTGTCCTGGAACTACAGCAGAATCTGACCGACTGTGGGACTGAATTGGGTTTTGCCAGGATGCCCTGGGACCTGAAATCGGACTTTGCGCGGCATCATTTAACCGAGGTCATCGATCCCTCGCGGATCTTCAATAGACTCCACGACGCGTTGGCTGCATTCGAGAAATTGGAGAACTCGTGAAGATTTGTAGAAACGCGTTCGGTAAGGTGAAGCATCGCTATCCAGATCTCCTCCGTTCGGAGAATCAACAGAAAGGCAATCGCTCCGGCCACAACGTCAAGGATTGAGTGCATCCCCGTCGTGATGCAACTGGAGGCGACAAGAACGGCACATGTCCAGCATAGGATTTACTTCAAACCAGCCGAAGAGTAACACTCACATTGGCCCAGAATGTCGGGCCGATCAAGAGCAAGTGCAGAAACATATTATCTTTCCAGCCCGACGAGCAACAGGCTCGCCGGGGACCCCAGCTTCGGGAATGACGAATTTGAGCGGAACCAGAGTTCTCGTGACCTAGCGAAGTGTATGCGAGGCGGTATTCCTTGAGAGAAAACCGCGCTAAACTCGTTGGCCCCGGATATACCTACTCTGGTTCCGCTCTAGGCTGGGCCGATCCCGAGGGATGTAAAACTTGCATGACAAAGTGCCGGCGGGGGGCATTGCCACGAGACATGTGATGCAGCAGAGGATTACAATTCGCGACTTAGACGATTGGGTGTGGGCCAATGCTCGCCGTCATTTCATTAGCAAAGGAGCACATACCCATGCCTACCACGATGACCAAAGTTCACCCAGGCGCCTATGGGTTCCCGGTCAACCTCAAGAAGCGTTACGACAACTACATTGGAGGTAAGTGGACGCCTCCGGTTGCGGGCGAGTACTTCGATAACATAACGCCTGTGACTGGGCAGGCGATATGCGAGATTGCGCGGTCGAAGGCCGCGGATGTGGATAAGGCTCTGGATGCGGCACACGCGGCCAAGGCAGCCTGGGGCAAAACGTCCGGAGCCGAGCGCGGCCGCCTGTTGGAGAGGATTGCGCAGCGGATCGAGGACAACCTTGAGATGCTGGCCACCATTGAGACCTGGGACAACGGCAAGCCGATCCGCGAGACCATGGCTGCGGACATGCCGCTTGCGGTGGACCACTTCCGTTACTTCGCGGGCGTAGATACGCGCGCAGGAGGGTTCGATCGGCCAGATCGACTCGACCACCGTGGCGTATCACTATCATGAGCCGCTGGGCGTGGTGGGGCTTATCATCCCGTGGAACTTTCCCATCCTGATGGCAGCATGGAAGCTGGCGCCGGCGCTGGCCGCGGGCAACTGCGTGGTGCTGAAGCCGGCCGAGCAGACGCCCATGTCGATCCTGTGCTTGTTGGAGTTGATCGAAGACATCCTGCCTCCGGGCGTGATGAACGTGGTCAACGGCTTTGGCCTGGAAGCGGGCAAACCGCTGGCATCCAGCCCACGCGTAAACAAGATTGCATTCACGGGCGAGACCACCACTGGGCGGCTGATCATGCAGTACGCCGCGCAGAACATCATTCCGGTGACGCTGGAACTGGGCGGAAAGTCAGCCAACATCTTCTTCGCGGACGTGTTGGCCGAGGACGATGCGTTCTACGACAAGGCGCTGGAAGGCTTCACACTGTTCGCGCTGAACCAGGGCGAGGTATGTACCTGTCCGTCGCGCGCGCTGATCCAGGAGACGATCTACGACCGCTTTATGGAGCGGGCGCTGAAGCGGGTGAAGGCGATCAAGCAGGGCAATCCGCTGGATTCCTTGACCATGCTGGGCGCGCAGGCTTCCAGCGAGCAGATGGAGAAGATCCTTTCGTACCTCGACATCGGCAAGCAGGAGGGCGCTGAAGTGCTGATCGGCGGCAAGCAAAAGAAGATGGAAGGGGATTTGAAGGACGGTTTCTACATTGAGCCGACCGTCTTCAAAGGGCACAACAAGATGCGCATCTTCCAGGAGGAGATCTTCGGGCCAGTGGTTTCGGTGACGACATTCAAGACGGAAGATGAGGCGCTGGAGATCGCCAACGACACTCTGTACGGACTGGGCGCGGGCGTGTGGACGCGGGACATGAACCGCGCGTACAAGTTCGGCCACGGCATCCAGGCTGGCCGCGTATGGACGAACTGCTATCACCTGTATCCGGCGGGCGCGGCGTTCGGCGGATATAAGCAATCGGGCGTCGGACGAGAGACCCACAAAATGATGCTTGACCACTACCAGCAGACCAAGAACGTGCTTGTCAGCTTCAGCCCGAATGCCATGGGATTCTTCTAAACATGAGTGCACTGAAGACGACTGGAGCTGATTCGACTGTTTCGGCAACGCCCATTTCCTCGGCGCTGCCGCAACAGGTGCTGACGACTCCGGCGGCGGTGGAGTTGATGGAGAAGCTGAAGGCGAAACATGGGCCGCTGATGTTTCACCAGTCGGGCGGCTGCTGCGATGGAAGTTCGCCGATGTGCTATCCGCTGGGTGAGTTCATGACCGGCGACAGCGATGTGCTGTTGGCAACCATAGAGGGCGCTCCGTTCTACATGAGCAAGAGCCAGTTCGAGTACTGGAAGCATACGCAGTTGATCCTGGATGTGGTGCCGGGGCGAGGCGGGATGTTCTCGCTTGAGAACGGCGGGGGCGTGCGCTTCCTGATCCGTTCGCGGGTGTTTACGGATGCGGAGATAGCTACGCTAAGGACTGCGGGGCGGATTTAGGACGATGGATTTATAATGGGGAGATGCATTGCCTGGAAATGTTTGGCGACGGCAGACCATAGCGTGAGATGGAGAGCAACGCGAACCCTCCGATACCGCGAACTGAATATTGAAAACTCATTTGAAGTTCGGCTCGCTTTCGAGCAAGGAACTGTCTGCGTTGACGGGAGACCGGGCATCCGCCTATAGTTCTCTCGCTTCAGGAAATAGAAGCCCATACCCGTCAAGGGTTGTTCTGAAAGGCTGCCGTCATGACCCAAGCGAATGTCCTCCGCGCATCCCTGTTTCTTGCCCTGGCAGTTGTTCTTGACATCCAGCGCAGCTGCCCAGCCGGCTAAACCTGCCGCTGCCGCTCAAGCGCAGCCGGTCGCCCATCCTCTGCCGACGGTGGCCAAAGTGACGGTCAAATCGCCAGTGACACTGACCGACAACGGCACAAGCTGGACGCTGGACAACGGCATCGTGAAGATCACCGTCCCCAAGAGCGACGGCAATCTGTCGGAGGTGATGTATCACGGCATCAGCATCCTTGGCCACGGCAAGTACTGGGAGCAGACGCCCGCCGGAACCATTACAGCACGGGTGACGATCGACCCGGCGAGCAATGGCGGCGAACGTGCCGAGGTCTCCGTGAAGGGCGTCAACCCGCGCAGCATGGACATTGAGACGCGCTTCACGCTGGAGCGCGGCAGCAGCGGCTTCTACACTTATGCCGAGTACATTCATCCGGCCTCGTACCCTTCGTGCATGTAGGCGAGAACCGCTTCATTCTGGAGTCGATGAACCCGACCTTCGACTGGCTCTCGGTGGACAAAGACCGCAATATGTTGATGAGCAACGCGCGCGGCGGACATCACGATCCATGCCAAGGAACAGAGCATCTACACCTCCGGCATTTATAAGAATTCGGTCGAGCACAAGTACACCTACAACTCCCTGATGTACAAGCTGCAGGCCTGGGGATGGTCCAGCACGAAGGACCATATCGGGGTGTATTTCATGAATCCATCCAACGAGTACATTGGCGGAGGCCCGGAGAAGCTGGACCTGATCGACCACATGACGGCTCCCGGCTGGCGTCTCCAGGCAACATTCTCGACTACTGGACCTCCGGCCACTATGGTGCGGGCGATAACACGGAGATTCCAGCAGGTCAGGCCTGGGGGCGGGTCGTTGGGCCAATCTTTATTTATTTCAACCGGCTGGCCGACGCCAAGGACCCGTCGCAGGCCGAGCTGGACAAGCTGACGGCCAGCTATGGCAGCGGGATGCCCGCCGTGCCCGCGGAGTGGCATGACAACGGCATTGCTCTGTGGAACGACGCGGTGGAGAAGTCGAAGGCGGAGAAGGCCGCATGGCCGTTTAGCTGGGTCGAAGGCGTGGATTACCCGCATAAGGATGGCCGCGCGACGGTCACTGGGCAACTCGTTCTGGACGACTCGCAGGCTGCATCCAAGCTGCTGCCCAACCTGAATGTTGGACTCACACATGCGAACTTCAAGGGGTCGGAGAGTGGCTATACCCTGCTGGCGGGCAATGGCGACATCGTTACCTGGCCGCACGACGGCAACTACTACCAGTTCTGGACCGAAGGCAGCGCGGATGGCAGGTTCATCCTCCCCAACGTCCGCCCCGGAACCTACACACTGCATGCCTTTGCCAATGGAGTGTTGGGCGAATATGCCAAGGCCGACATCACGGTGGAAGCGGGCAAGAAGATCGACCTGGGAAAACTGGACTGGCAACCCGTCCGTTACGGCAAGCAGATATGGGAGATCGGCTATCCCGACCGCACCGGCGATAAGTTCTATAAGGGCGACCCCGCCAACTACTGGCTGTGGGGCTGGGGATTGCGCTACAGCCTGCTGTTCCCCAACGACATTACTTACACCATCGGCAAGAGCGACTACCGTAAGGACTGGTTCATGGAAGAGGTGCCGCACTCTACAACGACCGCGTGGCTGAATCCGGCCGCCAAGGACCCGGCGAACCAGCGATTCGGATGGGTGGCAATTCCGGCGACGACGGCGGACCCGTGGCCGCAGTGGGGCCAGGGCCGGGCCACTACATGGACGGTGAAGTTCAACATGGCGAAGGCCTCGCAGGGCACGGCAATCTTGCGCGTGGCATTGGCGGGTGCGGACGGCGGCGGCAACCGCGCGCTTGGCGGCGGCAACCCTGCCTTCGGCGGCAACCCTGCCTTCGGCGGCAACCCTGCCTTCGGCGGTGGACGCGCCGCTGGTGCAGGGGGAGCGCGACCCGGAGGCGGCTCGGCCTATGTTGGCTCGGATACGCAAGGCGGGCTGATCATCGGGGTAAACGGGCAGACCGTCGGCACCATCCATCCGGTCGCCACCAACGCTTTGCGGTACAACTCCAGATAAGGGCGTGTGGTACCAGTACATCCAGAAGTTCGACGCCTCTCTGATGAAGGCGGGCGAGAACTCCGTCACCTTCACTGTTCCTGCCGGAGATGTCACCACCGGAGTCGTCTGGGATTATGTGCGCCTGGAGCTGAACGACGGCAGCAAGACTTATCCAACTCCGCCCGACAATCCGAGTCAACGGCCGGACTATCCAACTCTCGAATAGGTTGAGCCGTACTCGAGGCGGTCACCCCAGGGAAGAGAAGACGTTGGATTGACCGTTTATCCGTTTCGATATTTCTGAACCAACATAAATATAGGTTTCGAACGATTGAAGAGGACCGATTGGATTCACCACCATTGGTGACTACCAACCTGGCACTCCATCTTTCAGATCGTACGAACCGCTATTAAATTTCACTGGAACCATAGGCCTGAGGAGATTGAACTCTGCGTAGATGATGTAAAGGGTTAAGGAAGATTGGAGGTCATCCACTTCACGGCATCGTTCAGTGTGTTGTTGGGCAGGCGATTGTAGTCCCATGGCTCATTGATTGCCAGCTTATCTTCCGCGCCATAGAGAGAGTAAACCTGCTTCGCCTGGGAGACTGCGGACGCAACGTCCGCGGGAGTTGCATCGCGATCCAGGAGCGGCTCGACCACCAGCACGGGACGCGGCGCAATCATTCCCAACAGGTCCTGATAGTCATAGGGAATCTGCGACTCGTGACCGATGAAGAAGCCGAGCAATGGAACCAGGTCGCGTTCGTAGCTGTAGCGAGCGACGCCGCCATCGCCACGGGCCGCCGTGTCGGTGCGCATCGGCGTAAAGCCTGCGATGGATACAACTCCCTTCACCCGCGAATCAAGCGCCGCTTCGTAGATTGCAACCGTGCCGCCGAGCGAATAGCCGAAGAGGTAGATCCGTTCCGGATCGACCAATTGGTCCTTGGCGAGTGCGTCGACGGCGGAGTGCGCATCCTCCACCAGCCGTCCCATGTGTGACCACTTCGGATAGCGGTCGTAGAATGGGCCTGTCTCCGACAAGCGACTGCCAAAGCCGCTCTGGTCGTAGGCCAGCACCGCGTATCCTGCATGCACCAGAGCCAGAATCGGATGCAGGTCCGAGTGGTACACCCACATGTAACCCAGCGGGTAACTATATCCGTGCAGCCAGATCACGGCGGGAAGCTTCTTTCCCGCAGGAGTGTCCTTGGGATAATAGAGGTCTCCTGCGATACCACCGAAGTTAATATGGCGCACGGCTGCTTCGCTCTTCTCCGGCTCCAGCCAGCCGTAGGAATTTCCGCCATTGTTAATGACCCACAAGGGAAGGTTCGGCGCAACTTGCCCGGCAGTTGGGGCAGGGCCTCCGACGCCCATCGCCAGACCAAATGCAGCAGGGCGTGGCGCCGCTGACATGGCTGCGGGCGCCGTTGCGCTGGGAGCCACCGCGCCAGCTCTGCCTGCGCCTGCAATCCCAGTCCCTGTAGCCGCGCCCGGTGTACCTGGAGCCGCCCCGCCTGCCGGTCGCGCAACAGCACCTCGACCTGGGTCAGCTACTGGCCCCGCGCCGAAAAACGCACTGGCGGAGTCCGCGCTGGATAGTTTCGGAGGCTCATCGCCCAACATCGAGAGCACCGACTTGCGGAGTTCAACCGATTTTTTCTCCCAGTCTGCCGCGGAAGAAATCTTTCCGCTGGACGATTGGAGAAGGTCGTCGCTTGTGTGCTCTGGATATTTGCTCAGGTCGAGGGATTGCCTGCTGTTGGTGCGCCATGTGTCCCAGTTCCACTGGAAGATCAAGTTGCTGGTCCACATCTTTGTGGAGCGCCCAAACTGTTGATCCAGCCAGTCCAGGTCGGCCTCTTCATCGTTCGCGCCATGAAAGCCGGGAACACGCAGCGTGCCGATGCGGTCGGGGACGCCGAGCAACTGATACACCTTCAGCGCGGAGTAGTAGGTCTGCTCGTTGCCCCAGGTGTTCGAGACCTGATCGTTGTTTCCCCACTCCATCAGCAGGGAGCGCGGCGCGATCATCGCCGCTAGCAGGTTGCCATCCACCGGCAGGCGATCTTCCCGTCCGGCGAAGAAGCGCAGTTGCGGAGCGAACCAGGTTGGAAAGGAGCGCGTGGTGCTCTCAATTCCTTCGCCGAATCCGCGCTCGCCCGCCGCGCGCCATGGCAGCACTCCGCCCACGCCCGTGCTGCCGGCGATCACCGCCGTGATGCGCGGATCCAGCGCTGCCGCGAGCACCGCCATCTTTCCATCGCGCGAGTAGCCGAAGATCGCGATGTGCTTCATGTCCACTTGCGACAATGTCGCCAGGTAGTCCACCACCAGGCCCGCGGCCCATCCGCGCCGAGGCAACAGCGCAAAGTCGTAGTCGGGATAAAGCTGGGACAGCGCCGCGGCATCGTCCATTGCGTCGTTGCCCGCGAATCCCGCGGAGATGTACCCACGCCGGATCAGAGAAGCAGCCCAGCCCTGAAGGCTGGAGTTGATCAGCACCGGAAACGGCCCGTCGCCGTCGGGAATATACACGCGCACGCGCATTGTGCCTTTATCGCCCGGCCCAAACTCCAGCCGCACATTGCGCACCGTGTAGCCGTCCGCGTGCTTCTCGTCCAGCAGGATGACATGATCGATCTTTGGCCTGGGCGGTACCGTGCCCCATACATACTTCTGCGATAGATTCGAAATCTCGTCCCGCCGCACAGTCCACTGGGCTGCTGTTGTCACGGTGCGTCCATTTAGAAACATCAGCGGATCGGGAAGGCTATTGTTTCTCGGCAGCGAGTTGAAATCGGGTGGCAAGGCATTCGTCTTCTTCAGCCATGCGTCGAAGGATGGAACAGGCGGCAGAATCTGTAGCAGCTTGTCGCGGTACTGCTCGCGGTCCTCGGTCGACATCGGTGCCTGCGATTGCGCGCCGGCGAGCATATCCGGGGCCTTTGCAGCCGAGGGTACGGCGGCTTGCTTCGGAGCATTCATGCAGCCGAGGCTGCCGAAAAGAATTCCCGATAACACGGCCCCGATTAGAATACGATTTTCAAATGCCATGTGCGTTCCGTCCCTTCCGTTAGCCACTCACTGCTCTCCAACGAAAAATAGAGATGAAACCGAAGTTAGTTTAAGATGCACTGTGGTAATTGGTTGACCATTTGCATCTCCCTGCGTACTCTCCGCCGGTTCCTGCGTGCCGGTGTGCGGGTTCCAGATCGTCAGCGTCTTGTGCCCGCGTAGAACTACCTTGGTATCAATATCCTTGGGCGACGAGTTAGCGAAGAAGTATATATCGCGGTCGTCTTTCACCTTATGGATGTAGGTCAACGCTCCTTCATACTCGTTGCCGGCCCGCAACTCGCCTAGAGGCTGTTGAAACTCCACGTCGCGCAAGGGAAGCGCCATCTTCAATATAGTGTCCATCAGCCACGGATGGGTGTTGGGTAAATAGTATGCTTGCCCTCCCGCGCTGTTCTTCTTGATGTAATACCAGAAGACATAGTAGTTCTGGCGGTCCAGCGCGCGCTTGAGGTCTGCCTTTAAGGGCTCATCCACAGCGACGCCGAAGATATCCGCCATGGCCTGCTGCACGTCCTGATCTTTGCCGAATTCAGAGGAGTGCGTGGGGAGCTGATCGGTGGCGATGACTGCTCCGCCCTGGTCGTAGAACTCCTTGATCTTCTGGGCCGCCGCAGCGGAGAGCGTATCTCCGGCTGGCAGGATCAGAACCTTGTACTCTTCGCGGTTTTCTTTATTATTGAGAATTAATTTTCCGTGGTCGATGGTGCAATTCTCCACCAGGACCTCCGGGTGCAAATAGGTGTAATCCACGCGCGACGCACGAAATAGGTCTTCGCCGATACTCTGGTAGTCCGCGCCTGGGGCTAAGCCGCCTTCGCGCGCATACGCCGTCTCCGAGACCTGCGGGGCCGTTTCGCCGGTGGATAATGGGAACTGCACCCCGCCCGCATTGTGATAGTCCGCATGCAGCGCGGCGATAGGATAGAGAACAGCGACATCCGCCACATGTCGCCCACCCTGAAGCATGTAGCTAAGTCGCCCGACGTAATCATTTAATTCCACGCGCTTAGGCTGCACCGTGCGCGCCGGGACCTGGGAATTAATTCCCATCGCATACTGGTCCATGGCCACCTGGAACGCGATCTTATCGGTCAGCCCGGCATAGGCCGCATAGGTTTCAGCGCGAATAAGTCGATGGTCATAATTAAACGCGGCTGAAGTAACAATTTTGTAAGAGACGTTAGATCGCCCATACCACCAGATATCGTCGATGGTAGGAATAGTCTGGTACTTAAACATTTTTATTAGGTCGCCGGTAAGGGGAGTAGGATTCACCGGCTCCTCTTGGTCGGTATGCCCACCGAATTGTAGATGGTGATCGACACACCAATCGTTCAGACGCTTGATGTAGTTCTCCTCGTATAGCGAGGCGCGGAATCCAAACAGGGCATTGCGGGCAGCGGCGGTTTGCGGGCCAATGTCGTACCACAGCGCCGGGTAATACTTCATGGGGGAATACCCGTACCGCTTCTGGAAGGCGGCATTGAAGTCCAGCGTCCACATGCGATCGGCATGGTGCATCGATGGTTCATCGTAAAAAGTCTGCGTTATCAGAGTGCCAAAGTATTTTCCCAAATATTGGTTGTATCGGTCATAAGTCAAGGACATATATGCAGTCATGGCCTTTGGGTCCAGATAATCGACGACCTGCGCTTTGCCTTCGACGAGATAGAAGGCCATCGCCTTCCAGTCACCCTTTGGCACCTGTGTGATAAGATGACCGGCTTTCCCATGGTCGCTTACATCCATCAGCTCGTGGGTGTCCCGGTTCATCAGGACCGAACCCATATAGATGCCTTCGGGAATCACCATGTCGATCTTCTTCGGCCCGGATATATCCTGCTCCACCATGTTGAGGCTCTTAGCTACATACTGAGGAAACTTGGAATAGAGCAGGCCTCCCGCCGTTCCGCTCGGAAAGGAGTAGTCGTCATACAGGACGACCTCGAGCCCCTTCTTTTGCGCCTCTTGCACTCCAGCGTCATATAGCTTGAAGTACTCCGGGCTGAGAAACTCGACACCCGTCGCAGTGCTCAGCCTGCCTCGACCGAATGTTTTAAGATAGGCGTCCGAAAGTCCGAGAGATGTACTGCCGCCGGGTTCGAAGAAGAGACCGCCATAGTTCAATTTGGCGGCCTCATCAACTTCCGCGACGAGGCTTTGTTCGGTGTCACGGGTCATGTTGATGCTACCCATGGCGTGCCCACGGTACTGCGCGGGAGGAGCTTTAAATGTCTGCGGATTGAAATCAGCTGCAGGTTGAGACTGGCTCGGTGCGGAAACTCCCGCCCCCAGCACGAGGAGTGCTGCTGTTAAAAGAACGGCACGGACAGATTGCACATGCATGGCTTACACCCCGCGGCGATTTAGCTGGAATCAATATATCCGCCACTGATTCGCTTGAATTGTACCCCTCAGGGGCCAGGATTGAAGCATGGCGTCGCGGAAAGGATACTCCAGCTCAAATCGAACCGATTTTGGCCGTATCCCCGGACGGTGCCGCACTTATTGAGCTTCATGCCTGGTATCAAATAATTCAGGGGTCCCATCATCGCGCCATCGGGACGACGTTTCACAAGCATCGTATCCATGCGGTATGCTCTCGAACATGACCCGGCACCTCCTCGCCCCCGCGCTTTTGTTACTGACCATTCCGCTAGCCGCCCAGACTCCAACAGCCACAGCACCGCCCTCCGCGACCCCTGCGAACCGGCCCACTCCGCTGATGGCGCCCATGACCACGGCCGAAGCCGAGGCTGAGGTGGTTCCACAGATGGCCGTCAAGGGTTCACCGACCTACGCTCCCAATCTGCCGAAGCGTACCCGCCGATGCCTCATTACTGAGTCAGGCGCGGTGGGCGACGGCAAGACGGTGAACACAAAGTCCATCCAGTCGACCATCGATAAATGCGCCGAAAACAAGAATGGTGGAACCGTGGTGGTCCCCAAGGGCATCTTCCTCAGCGGCTCCATCTTCCTGAAGCAGGGCGTCAACCTGCTGGTGGAGAAGGACGGCGTGCTGAAAGGGACCACCAATATAGACGACTACCCCGAGCTTCCGGAGCTGCCCGGCGGCCTTCGCGGCGGGGGAACAGCGGCGCTGGTCAATGCGGACGGCGTCACCGGTCTCACCATCTCCGGCGAGGGCACCATCGATGGCTCGGGTGAAGACTGGGTGCTACAGAGCCGCAGACCACCCGCGTCCGCTGCGGGAGGTGGATCGGCTTCGGCACTCACACAAGCAGTTGCGGCTCCAACTGCGACGGCAACTACTCCGCGCCAGGAACGGGGACGCCCACGTTTGATGGCGATCAAGAATGTGAAAGACGTGCAAATTTCTGGACTGAACCTGCACAATCAGGCGACTTGGTGCCTGTGGGTTCTCTACAGCCAGAACGTCGAAATCGACGGTATAAAGATCACGGCCGAGCACAATATTCCCACCTCTGACGGCATGGACATCGAGTCGTCGAAGCATGTGCATGTCAATCACTCTTACCTGGAAGACGACGACGACTGCATCTCCATCAAGTCGGGCAAGGACGCCGACGGGCTTCGAGTCAACCGGCCCGCCGAAGACATCCTGATTGAGAACTCGCACTTCGCCTACGGCCAGGGTGGTGTGGCCATGGGCAGCGAGGTCTCGGGCAGCATCCGCAACGTGACTACACTGAACTGCCTCTTCGACGACGGCAACTGGGCGCCCATCCGCTTCAAATCGCAGCCCAGCCGCGGCGGAGTGGTGGAGAACATTACCTACAAGGACATCGTGGTGCATGCTACGCGCCAGGCCTTCGAGATGAATATGGAGTGGCGAATGGTGGGGCCGAGGCTGCCGGACTCGAACCCGCTGCCCGTTATGCGCAACATCAAGATCATCAATGTGACGGGCGATGTGCAGTCGGTCGGCAACATTCACGGACTGGCGGGAAGCCCGATCCAGGGCGTCACGTTTGAGAAATGCAATATCACGGCGGAGCGCGGCTTCCGGCTGGACCATGCGCGCAGCGTGGACCTGCAGGGACTGACCATTACTGTGAAGCAGGGCGATCCCGTGACGACAACCGACGTCGAGTAACCGCAATTCACACGACTACAGTGTGTCCACAGCGGTCGTGGTCTCCTGGTGCCGGCCTGCAAGATTGACTGCGACTTCTACGCTATACGTCTGTGCGGAGGGTTCTGGCGAGACTTCTCGCAGTTACCGTCACCTGGTACAGATTTGACTCCGTTTTAGCCGCGAATGCCCAGTGATTTCCCAGACAGAAGTTGACAAGGGAGCAGCACAGGATCGAGATACTGTTGGAAACAAGTAGCGGTACGCGTGCCTCATGGACCAGGATTCGCATCAGTATAAGATTCCCCAACATGGAGACCAGACCATTGGAAAGATGAAACCGAATAAATTGAGTGAACAGCGCGGCGTGGTCGCGGCGGTCGCGCCAGGTGTAGTGCAGGTGCCACACAAAGTTATGCACCAGCGCCAACTCGATGGCCGCAGCCGTGGCATAGAGATAGTGGCCCGCCGAAGCCCGGTTGAAGAGAGCGAGCGCTACAAGCTGAACAACCATTCCCATGGCTCCAACCAGATTGAACTTGCACCAGCGGATGAGAGGATTCATGGCAGCGGCTCCTGCCGGTAGAGTTCTGCCGTGTGGCGCAGAGTAATGACGATCGCCAACGCGGACATGCAGCTCGCTCCGATCGTTCCTCCCAGGTCGAAGAGCAGCATCCTGTGGCCGAACAGCGTCGCATATGGACTGCGCAGCGCTGCCAGTGTGCCGACGATCAGTAGAACGCGAATCTCCGTGGGGCCGAAGATGCCTTGCGAAAGCTCAAAGCAGGACAGCGTATAGGTAGCCAGGTAGCTCTCGCTGGAGAGGATGAGAAACGCGATCAGCATCGCGATCGCGGTCGGCCAATGCAGCAGACCGGAGCAGCCGAGTCCAACCATCAACGCAACGGAGCCAAAGATGTCCACCATGTGGTCCACATAGAAGCCATAGCGCGGCCTCTGCTGACGACGCACTCGGGCCAGAGTCCCGTCCATGCTGTCGCCCAGCCAATTGAGAGCGATGCACAAAATCACCAGAAGCAAGGCGTAACGGTTGTATCGAGAGAGCGCGTAAAAGATCCCTGCCGCGACCTGAGCGCCTAAACCGAGCAGAGTGAGCTGATCCGAGCTGAGCCAGCCTGGAGCACGCTCTGCCATCCAAAGCAGAGCGCGCTTCTCGATGGAAGCAGTGAGGGACTGATTGATCCGGCGGGCGGAAGTGAATACCGCTTCAGTGCCTAGGGTAGTTGTTTGTGCGTTCATGTCGGAGTCCTTTCTGGTTGCTGATTTACGCGTAGATGGCTCAGTCCGCTAGGCCTGTAAGCCAGGCGATGCGGAAGACCACGTTGTGTTGAGTGGGGTTTGAAAACGCACAATAGTCACGTACCTCAAATTGAATGGAATGGGAGCGGTCGATGGGATGCGCGAAGGCCAAGCCATAGTCCAGTGCGTTGCCAGTTTCGAACATATTGATGTAACCGCCCACGAAGAGCGGTACTCCATGCCGATTTCCCAAATCGTTCAGCGGGATAAGCGGAATGAACAGATTTGTGCTCAGGTAACCCGATACAGTGCTCTGATTCGCCTGAGGGCCCATCACGCCGACTTCGAGATCGAAGAACGGCCCACTGAACATTCCGCCGCATTGCACGGTTGGTTTCGTAACGACCGGAGAGTTTGAAGCTCCCGCACCACACACCCACCCGGCCCGCGCAAAATAGGAATAAGCACCAGAGCTTTGTGCGCCTGCGATGCCTGTGAGCAGACAGATACAAACCACGAAGATCTTCAGGACTCTGAGGGACTGTTTTACTGAGCGTGCCGATGTAATGATTGATTGATCTTTCGTTGTGTCTGATTGTGCATTCATCTTCGTGTCCTTCCGATTACTGGTTTTCTGGTCGCCGTTTCTGCTCGTCGATCAAATTATTTGCGCAGCGCATTGCATGTTGAACGCAAAGTGAACTCCAGCGACTCGCGTGGAACGCTCTCCACAAAGGGCCGTACCACCCAGCCAAGACCGGTTGGGATGGAACGAGTCAACGTGACCGACTCGATCTGCATGTAGAGTCCGCCGTCTCGCTCCTCGTAGCTCCAGTAGGTGTTCAGCCGCCACAGGAAGCCGTGCTCCTCGCTGGAGTTCAGCACGCGCTCGCTGGATGTTCCGGGCGAGTCGATCTCGTCGATCCGCGTGCTCTGCGAGATGCTGTATCCGTGTTGCGCATCGAGCCGTTCATATGTAATGTCGTAGGCCGTATCCATCACCACCGTGATGACGTGCCGCTGGCGCACACGCATCGTTGCTTGTAGCCGATCTCCCTGTTGCGCTAGCACTCTTGCCTGTAGCACCTGCGGGGAGAAGTGTTGCGGGTAGGCATTGAAGTCCTTCATCAGCCGCTCGAAGTCAGCCGCCTTGGCGCCGGGGGCAAACGCAGTGCCGCGCCAGTGGTGCAGCATCGCTCCGGAAAGGTCTGCACCCGCCGGCGGTGCCAGCTTCTCCACGATCAACTCCCCCCGGCGCATGCGGTCTGCACTTTGCGAATCGGAAGATACGGAGGCGAGGAAGGTACTCTGCGAGCGGTGCTGCTGTGCAAGGCGCGTCTCAACCTCATGGGTGTACGAGTTGAAGGCTGCAACCGCTGCCGACGGGGGGCCTGCAGCAACGCAGCCGGGAGCAGCCGCAAAGAGCATGAGAAGAAAGAAGGTTCGGGAGCGTGTGAATTGGAATCGCGTCATCGGTACGCCTCGCTTCATGAACTGCACAATGCTCCACCCCGGCCTCTCGAATCAATGCATAGAATCTCACCCGTTGAAAGTTGATCCTCACGCTGCAAAAGATTGCAGTAATTAGACTTTCTGAAAGTTATCACTTCGCCAACAGGTATAGATTGAACGCGCAATCGGATACACTGGTCTGCAACATGACGGAAACAAGGCCAGCCCGGCGCTATCGTTTTGGTGTCTTTGAAGCAAACGCCGCCACGGGAGAGCTTCTCCGGCAGGGAATACGAACCAAATTAAATGCCCAGCCCTTTCAGGTGCTCTGCATGATGCTGGAGCGGCCCGGCGAACTGCTGACTCGCGAGGCCATCTCCCAGGAGCTATGGCCCGAAGGCACCTTCGTCGATTACGAACATGGCGTAAACTCAGCGGTCAATCGCATCCGCGAAGCCCTGGGAGATACGGCAAGCAATCCGCGGTTCGTTGAGACCATGGCACGCCGCGGTTATCGCTTCGTGGCGCCTGTGGAACGGATTGACCTCGGTGAAGAATTGCCCCCGTCAGCCCCCGAGCCTCCATCCCTCGAATCCGTCGCGCAATTTTCCGAGTTTGAAGATGACCTGCTGAGCCGGGTTCTGGCCTCTCCACAGGAGCTGCCGAAGACCTCGTATCCGGTTGTGCAGACGATCTTCGTCTTGTTTCAGTGCATGTACCTGAGCTTCTATATTGGGGCGCTGGCCAATCTGGCGGAGATTGAAGAACTCTTCACTCCTCTGCCGAAGGCAACACAGGCGCTGATTGTCTTGATTGTGACGGCAGCGGTCCTGATCCCGGTCCGGGCCTTCATACTCACCGCTGTGCTGATGCACGCACCACGAATACGCAAGCAGTTCCTCAAGATTTGGCCATTCTTGCTTCTACTTGATGAGTTATGGTCGCTCTCGCCCTTCCTGCTGTTGCATCACATGAGCATCGGATTGGCGGTGTCGTGTACAGCACTGCTTGTTTACTCGCCCTTTGCCCAGCGCTCGCTGGTACTGATGGGCGCAGGCGGCGTCGACCGTACAACCGCAGCATCGGCCCGGTGAATGGAGCAAGATTACCTTGATATTGCTCGAACTGCCTGGCGCGGAGGTCGAAGATGCTGGGCCACGGCTCGCTCACAGTAACGAACCGGTACCTGCACCCAGGAGTGGCGAAACTTGGTAAGATGATGGATGTCCGGAACGAGTCGCGGAAGGTGACAGAGGACGCAACACAGAGTTCAGAGCTCGTCACGATTTGCAAGTTAGACCAGTCGAGCAGATGTTAAATAGTTGAAAACAATGCGGAGAGTTGGCAGAGCCCGGTTGAATGCACCTGACTCGAAATCAGACATAGTCGCAAGGCTATCGGGGGTTCGAATCCCTCACTCTCCGCCATATTATCTATAAGTTATTGATAATAATTGATATTTACAACGTATAAGTGCTCTGTAAGGTCCTTTGCAAGCTGTCTGAGTGTCTATTTGAACTCTGCGAATTCGGGACATATCGACCCTGGTGCTGCTTTGGCAACTTGCGGTGCGTAGTTTCTTATAGCAGGGGAGACTCCCACTGACCCGTGTTGGCGGAGCGGAAGATGGCCTCGATGACAGCCATGTTTTTGACCGCTTCTTCGATGGGAACGGGGACTTCCGTGTCTTCCAGGATGGACTTGGAGAAGGCGTCGCCCTGCAAGGTGTATTGATCGCAGACGGGAAATGTCTCCGTCGCGATACCTCTGCCGGAGAGGTCGCTGCCATCGTCGATGAAGATGCGGGTGGGCCGGTCGGGAGGTGCGTTGACGGGAATTTCAATCTCGATGCGCCCACGGGTGCCGAGAAACTGGATTCGCTGGTAGGGCACCAACTGCGTGCTGCAGGTAAAGATGGACTGGCCGCCGGGGAAGTCGAGAATCGCCGAGGTGAGCCGGTCGGTATGCATCGCGGGATCGCGGTCGATGAGGGCCACCACTCGCGTGGGCTCCTCTGCAAAGGCATAGCGCGACGCGTGGACCATGTAGCAGCCGATGTCCATGAGAGCGCCACCGCCGTACTCGATCCGGTTGCGGATGTTGGCCGGATTTATGTTGAAGTAACTGAAAAATCCGGCGATGGTGCGAAGCTCGCCGATGCGTCCCTCGCCGAGCAGTTGGCGCAGGCGAACCCATTGCGGATGGCAGTCGACCATGAAAGCTTCGCCGATCTTGACACCTGTGCTTGCGCGAACGGCAAGAAGAGTCTTGGCCTCTGCGACGGTCATGCTGATGGGCTTCTCGCAGAGAACGTGCTTGCCGGCTTCCGCGGCCTTGATTGTCCAGGGAACGTGAAGATGATTGGGTAGCGGATTGTAGATTGCGTCCACATTGGGATCGGCCAGCAGTTCCTCGTACGAACCGTAGGCCGTGGGAATGCCAAGCACAGTCGCCGCCTCGCGGGCCTTTGCAAGATCGCGCGATGCGATCGCGGCTACAGTGGTGTATTCGCCCTTCTGCATTGCGGGAAGGACTTTCTTGAGGCCAATGTTGGCGGTGCTGAGGACTCCCCAGCGAACTTTATTCTTCATAAGAATCATGATACGAGAACTGCTCAATCGTTGTAAGCAACTGGCGATCCTGATTACACCGCGGCCTCCGCCGCCCATGCCGGCAAGCGGCGCACCAGCAGCGCCTCCACGTCCGCCCCGGCCGCCACGTCCTCCGCGTCGCCGATGCATCGGTTTTAGTTCTGCTCGTGAATTACTTCGCCACGACCGGCGACAGCGTGACCTCCTCTTCCTGCGACAGGCCGTCGGTAACCTGGATGGCTTTGGTGTCGAAGGAGACGGTTGCAGGCTTGAGGCCGTCGCGCGTGGCTGTGACCTTGATGGTTCCGGGTGTTAGAGTGGAGCGCATGGCGACGCGGTTGATGCCGTCCTCGGTGTTGAGATAGAGGTTGTAGGTGGTGTTGATCTTGCCTGAGTTATAGCCACCGAGCCAGACGGCAGGGGCTGGGGCAGGCGGGGCGGGGGAGTTCCAGGAGAAATCGACGCGGGCGTCATCGGTTGGGCAACGGTTGCCCTTGGCGTCGACCACTTCGAAGTCGATCAGGGCGATGTCCTCTCCGTCAGCGCGCATGCCGCCGGGTGCGGTATGCAGAGTGAGTTTGATGGCGGCGGGTGGGCCGGCAGTGGTCAGTGTGTAATTTGCTACTGCAGCCGAGCCCTTGTAACCCACGGCCTTGATGGTGCCGGGTGCAAAGGCGATATTTGGGAAGGTATACAGATAGCCGCTGTCCGGCGTCGTCACCTTACCCTTGGAGGCTCCGTTCACAAACAGCTCCACGCTGTCCACGTTGTTGGCGACCACATACATCGTCTTCACCGTGGGGCTGCCGTTGGGCTGCGTGAGTGGATACGACCAGTGTCCAATAATGTGGATGTCGGGCTTCTCGTTCTGCATCACCTGCTCCACGAAGTAGGCCTCCTTGGGCAGGCGTACTGCGTCCGTTTTGCCGCTGACGCGCGAGACTTCGCTGGAGTCCTGGCGTCCATCGGCGTCCTCGTCTGTGAAGTAGATGGAGGCGTAGGCTGCGTATTTGGCGTGGGCCGGATCGGTATTGGAGATACGGTTGGAGTAGAAGTTCCAGTATCGTTTTACCTGCGCCACGGCAAAGCTCTCTGAGGTGTACTGCCATGTGTCGTTCGGCCCCTTCTTGAATCCGTAGTATGGCGGCGAATAATCGTCCCAGAATCGGCGCGCGCCTTCATCGCGGAAGTCTTCGGTCTCAATGAGGGGAACGCGATTGCGGACATTGTCGTTATAGGGACCGCCCAGCATGGTTCCGGACCATTCGGCCGCGGCCACCGCGTCCGGCTGATTGAGTGATCGGCAGCCCATGAAGCGTCCGCCGTTAGGGTCGTACTCTTTGCGTAGCGCCACCATCTCCTGCATCTGCGGACCGGTGACGCCGGTGTTGCCGGCCTCCCACATAAGGATGCTGGGGCTGTTGCGCAGGTAGATGATGCTGTCGCGCATGACCTCAACGCGCTGCTCCCATTGGCGGCCCTGGGCATCTTCTTCCTTGTCGGCGGCTGGCGCAATTTCAATGATGCCGAAGCGGTCGTAGGATTCCACGTCCTCCTTCTGCGGCGTCACGTGCATCCAGCGCATATAGTTGGCGTGGTCGTCGCGGATCATCTGCGCGGTGAAGTCATGCATCCACTCGGGATAGCCAACGCCGACGGCGGCCCACTCATCCGCCGACCGCTCGGCGAATCCCTTCAGGTAAACGAACTTGTCGTTGATGTAGACGCCGCCGGTGCCCGCGCCTCCCTTGAACTCCACCTTGCGGAAGCCGGTGGTGATCTTGGTGACGTCGACCACCTTTCCGTCGACGGTGAGCGTGGTGTAAACGTCGTACAGATATGGATCGTCCGGGCTCCAGAAGCGGACACCGGTCAACGGGCCATTGACCGTCAGAACGGTCTTGGCGCCTGCCAGCATATCCACGCCCTTGCCTGTGTAGGTGGCTCGCACCACGCCGTCCTTGTCCACCACTACGGCCGAGAGGGTAACGTTGGTGCTGGGAACCTGCCGATTGGCGGTGGCGTTGTGGACCTGCGATTCGATGTTCACAGTGCAGCTATGGCCGGGAATGTTGTAGTCGGTGCAGTAGATGTATGTGCCGGTAGTGCCAAGCCCGTAGTACAGAGGCAGGGTCTGGTAGATATTGCCCGTTACATGCAGCCATATGCGACGGTTGAGGCCTCCAAAGTCGGGATTGAAGTCGTTGGCGTTCCATCGGAAGGCAACGCCCGTGGCGCGCTCCTTGTAGCTCAAATTTTGCGCAGCCGGTCCGCTCTGATACTTCTGCGACTCACGGTTGTCGATGCGTACGGCGATCACGTTATCCTGGTCGCCAAAGTGTATGCCGGAGGTGATGTCGAGGCCGTATGCGGTGACTCCGTTCTCATACAATCCGAACGGCAAGCCATTCAGATAAATATCGCCGGCCTGCCGCATTCCCTCGAACTCGATCAGGACCCTGCTGGTCCCGAAGTCCGCGGCGGGCAGCTTGAAGTGCTTGCGGTACCAGACCACCCCGGTGTACTTGCCGTGATCGCCGAGGCTGTGGTCGATGATGCTACGGAAGGAGTCGACATCGTTGAAGGTATGCGGCGTGCTGACCGTCTGCCATTGCGAGTCGTCGAACGATGGCACCTCGGCCCCAGGAACGTCCTGGCGGATGAACTTCCAGTCGGCGTTGAAATTGTAGGTGACGCGCGGCGAGGTGGGCGGCACAAACTTCGCATCCGCCGACCAAAGCGGAAGAGTAGACGCGAGAAGGGCGATGGCGACGAGGGGCAGAATGGCTTTTGGCTTCATAGCGGGCAAGTTTATCTGGATTGGAGAATGGCTGGCAAACGTTGCGGAAATGGGTATGCGTGTCGGCGCGGTTGCCTGTTGACGAGGCAGTCCTCTTCGCGGTGAGCGATCAATGGGATGCCTTGAGCGCCCACCACGGAGGGGACCATATGCGATGTGAACTCCTTATAGCGGGCCCAGGCCAGGGTCTCTGGGTGCAGGTGGCGGATTCGCCCCCGGCGTCGCTCCCGGCGCTCCTGCTGCACCTGGTCCGCCGGGCCGTGGCCCGCGTCCGCTGCCACTGGTAAATAGCTCGCCTAGATTAAGCGAGTCGGCTGTGTCCGGATGCGCCGGATCGAAGTCCTTGAAGCCGTCCACAATGTAGTTGGCAAGGTCCAGCTTGTTCTGCTTGATGCCTGTCGCGATGGCCTTGGCGAACTCGTAGCCGCCGTATGCGGTGGAGTGGGTGCCATCGGCCAGGATCTTGGGAGCGTCCGCCCCGGCCGATTCATAAAATGTGTCGCTTATGCTGTACAGATCGATAAACGGCACATGCTCTTCCTCGGCGACCTCGCGCATGGCCTGAGGATAACCTCCATGGCCGTGGGTGGGAGCGCCCGTACCGCGCGCGCCGCGGTCCATCGCCGTCACCAGCACGGGGGTTCCTCCGCGCAGGCGCGTCTCGGCAATATACACCTTCAGATACGCCTTGTAGGTGGTCTCCGGCTCAACATAGGTCTGCGGCCAGCTTGCCTTGGAGTCGTTGTGGATGAACTGGATGAAGAGGTAATCGCCCTTCTTCATCTGGCTAAGAATTTTGTCCAGGCGCAGTGCATTCATGAACGACTTCATCGTCTCGCCGGACTGTCCATTGTTGGCAACCGCGACGCCAGGCTTGAAGAAGACGGAGAGCATCTGTCCCCAACTGATACCGCTGCCGCCATCGCGGTCGGTAATGGTGGAGTCGCCGGCCAGAAAGACAGTGGGGGCAGTCGGCGCGGAGACGATCTCAATGCTGCGCAACGCGGCGTGCGGACTGACCACCTCAACCGTCAACTTGTTGTCCCAATCGCGCGAACTGCTGGGATCAAACTGGTCCAGCGACACCTCCTCGCGCCCAGTGGCATTGGTGGGCAGCTTCGGCAAATGCGGCGTGCGGACATTGGTGGTAAAGGTGCGCTCCACCACCTGCCCGGCGGGAACCTGGACACGCATATCCATCAGCCGGCCCGATTCCGCCTTCAGCGTGGTGGTGGTCGCCACGCTGGAGTCGCCAAAAGTCACAATCACGTTGTAGTTGCCCTCGGCCACTTTGGCGGAGAAAAGGAACGGCTTTTCACTGGTGGTGGTATTGCCATGGTCGCCGATGGAGACCTGCGCACCTGGCTCGTAACCGTACCCCGGATCGTCGGCATACATCGCCGTCGGCGCAACACGCGTGGTGCCGGGCTTGGCTGGGCCGGCGCTGAAATCAAACTTCAGATCGATGGGTGCAGACAAAGGTTGCATCAGCGATGGAGTCCGTGGCACCGGCCGTGGTCCTGCCGGTGGGGCTGCGGGTGGCGCGGCCTGCTGTGCCGCTGCCATGAGCGTCAAGGACGAGTAGACCAGGGCGGTGGTGCAGACGAGAGAGATTCGGCGGAGTGTCTTCATGGATAAATTTGCCTTTCGCATCAAACGCTGACAGGAGTTTTCGCACGACGGCGGGCTGGCTAAAGAACGCAGCGACAGTGTACATTTTCGACGCCATGCCCGGCCAATAAGTTTAGAGTAATTTCACGACCCGTTCGGGAAGGATGCCCCGCGAGACAGCGAATGCGGTACAGTCTTCAGGGAGACACATGACGGAACGGATACGCATCGGAATCGACCTGGGAGGCACCAAGATCGAAGGACTAGCTCTGGACGGGCATGGCTCGGAGATTGCCCGGCTGCGCATTGCAACACCGCAACACGACTACACGGCAACCGTGCAGGCTATTGTGGATGTGGTGCGAGAGTTGGAGCAGCGAGTCGGCGACCGCGAACAGGCCTCGGTCGGCGTTGGGATTCCGGGAACCGTTGTGCGCGCCACCGGATTGGTAAAGAATGCAAACTCGACCTGGCTCAATGGCCAGCCGTTGGAGCGCGATCTTTCGGCTGCTCTGGCCCGGCCCGTCCGCTGCGCTAACGACGCCAACTGCCTGGCCGTCTCCGAGGCCACCGACGGTGCTGCAGCGGGTGCGGAGATGGTCTTCGCGGTGATTCTTGGTACAGGCTGCGGAGGCGGAATCGCCGCAAACGGGCAGGTGCATGTGGGACCGAACGGAGTCTCCGGAGAGTGGGGACACAACCCGATGCCATGGGCCACTCCCGACGAGCTGCCCGGCCCGCTCTGCTTCTGCGGCCAGCACGGATGCCTCGAGACCTGGATCTCCGGCACCGGGCTTGCGCACGACCATCAGCGAGTGACGGGCAAGCAGCTTACCGGACCGGAGATTGTTGCCGCATCAGAGGCCGGCGACGCGGCGGCAGAGGCCAGCATCGTGCGGCTGGAAGATCGCATTGGGCGCGCGCTGGCTTCGGTGGTCAACCTGCTCGACCCCGACGTGATTGTGATCGGAGGCGGGCTATCCAAACTCGACCGGCTCTACCCGCACCTGCCCGTGTTGATTGCGCGCCATCTCTTCGGCGGCGGCGCGCTGGCGACTCCAGTGCTGAAAGCGAAGCACGGAGACGCCAGCGGAGTTCGTGGAGCAGCATGGCTCTGGCCCGCATAGAGATTATGGCCTGCGTGCAAGGACAACCCGCGGGATCTGCTGTAGATCATCGACAAGGCGAACTTCGTTCCACCCCCTCAACAAAGACACCACCGCATCCTTCTGTCCGTATCCGATCTCCATGGCGAGCAGTCCATTGGGCAGCAGCGCGGCGCGCGCCTGTGGAATGAGCCTGCGATAGATGTCCAACCCGTCCTTACCGGCAAACAGCGCGGCAGCAGGTTCGTACTCGCGTACCTGGGGATGGAGGCCCGCGCGATCCGAGATGGGGACGTAGGGCGGATTCGAGACGATCACGTCGTACGATACTTCGCCGTTCGTAAGCCCATCCAGCAGGTCAGATTGAACGCAGCGGATGCGGTCTGCGAGCGCGTGTCGCGCGGCGTTCGACACGGCGACTTCGAGCGCTGCGACGGAGAGATCTACGGCGGTAATTCGCGCATTGGGCAAGTGCTGGGCCAGTGCGATGGCGATGGCCCCCGATCCGGTTCCCACATCCAGAATGCGTATCGGTTGCCCAAAATCCCGCCCTGCCCTCTTCACCTCCACCAGCACAGCTTCGACGAGTTGCTCAGTCTCCGGCCGCGGAATCAGCACGGCGTTCGTAACCCGCAGCGCAAGCCCGTAGAACTCCTGCTCGCCGGTGATGTATTGGATCGGCTCGTTGGCCAACCTGCGCCGAATCATTCCCTCATACACCGTCTGTTGCTCTGGCGTTAGCGGACGCGCCGGATCGGCCAGCATCGCCGCTGGTGAGATTCCCAGCGCATGGCGAAGCAAGAATGCAGCATCGCGGCCAGCGTCCGTGCGCAGGTCGGGGTATGCCTCGAGCTGTTGCGTCGCACGCGTCAAAGCTTCGCGTAGCGTCATGCGTGTTCGATGGTTCCCGGTACGTTGCCGATCCTCACATGGATGGCCCGTGGAACGTCCCCGCCTGCGGAATAATCTCGATGATGTTGCCATCGGGGTCTGTGACGGTGATAGTGTCGCCATCGGTAAATGCAACGCCCTTGGCCTTGAGCAACTCACCTGTCTTACGGATGTCCGGCGACGTCATCAGGATTTTGGATTTTGTGCCAAGGCTCGCCACGGGAACAATCTCCACCATCTCGCCGGAGTTGCCGGGGAGAACAAGAAAGTTGCGCCAGCCTTTATATTTGCTGTCGGGCGTGAAGCCCAGCTTGGTCAGATAGTAGTCGCGCGCCGCGGCGGGGTCCTGCACGGCCAGGGTGACTGCGATCATCTTGTCGGCAACGCGGTCTGCACTCAGGTGCTGCCCAAAGTCCAGCGTGTGCTTCGATCCCGGCATGTATTGCGTGTACTCGATGTTCTGCGGAGAGGTGGCCTGTTGCGGTCCCCGCATAGTGAACAGAAGATTTCCCGCTGCCGCCGTATTCACCGGGCTGGGCGTCAGCCCTTCCGCCACGTAAAAATCGTGAAGCGCATGAAGATCGGCGCCCTCGAAGCAAAGATGCATGAAGGCGGATGTGCTCGGCGTCGGGGGCCGTGGGGGAGTTGGTGCGGCAGCCGGTGCTGTGCCTGGCGCAGCTGCTTGCGCGGCATCCGGCGCTGGTGTTCGTGGCGGAGCAGCCGGACCAACCGGGTACAACTCGATGTACTGCGTGTCGTTCAGCTTAAGGAAGGACTGGGTGGTGACATCGCCGCGCGTCCATGCGAAGGCCTGCTGGTATCCCAGCTTGTTGTAAAAGGCAAGCGAGTCCGCGATGCTCTGCACACGGAGGGCGATGTGCGCGATGCCGTTCATCGGCGGCGTCTGGGTTGGAGCGACTGCGGTGGGCGTTGCTGGAGGCGTCGTCTGGGCAGCGGCACAGGTCGTGAGACCCGCAACAAGGGCAACAAGTGCGATGTGCTGGAGTGCGAATTTAAACTTCGGTTGGGTCATCTTCCGGTCCTCTCGGTACTGGTTTGGCGGATTTTACCCGGCACGATGATTCTCTACGCCTGAAGCAGGATTGCCAAGTCGGACGATATGCGCCTGCCAGGCAGACCATTACCTGACGCAGCGGCGAGTGGCTGGTATGATGAATCTGGATGACAACGAAGGTACAGATGCCCGCAGAGGCGAATGTTAAGACAGGTAGTAAAGACGCAGCCTCATCGGGCCTTTCTCCGGCGTTGATTTTGCTGGCGGGCTGGCTAGTTCCGGGTGCGGGACACCTGCTTCTGGGCAAGTGGGTTCGCGCCGCCTTGCTGATGGCCTCCATCGTCGGCATGTTTGCCATCGGAATCGCGCTCGCGGGCAAGGTCTACACCCCCAACACAGGCGAACCGCTCGACATGCTTGGCTTCGCGGGCGACCTCGGCGCTGGTCTGCTGTATTTTCTGGCCCGCCTTCTCGGCTGGGGACAGGCGCCCGTGCTGGTGGCCGTTGCCGACTATGGGACTAAGTTCATTGTAGTGGCCGGATTGTTGAACATCGTCGCAGCCGTGGATGCACACTCTCTGGCCAGTGGGAGGAAGCAGGCGTGAATCTTTCTCACTTCAGCGCTGTGCTGCTGTTTTCCCTCTTCACCTCCATTGTCTTCGGCATCACACAGCGTGCGGAGCCGAAGAAAATGATGCGCTTCGGAGCGTTTTGCTTTGTGCTGTTCGTCGCAGGCACGGTGGCGGCGAGCTGGGTCATGTGGTTGATCAAGCCTTAAGACTTACCAGAGCGCATAGTCGCCGCGCAGGATGACCCACAGTGCGAGCAAGAGGTTGGCCGTTGCATGCGCGGCCACGGCATCGCCCAATCTGCCGCGCAGCTTGGCAACCACAGCGAAGACCACCCCCGCAAGCACCCCGGCCAACCACATTCTGCCATGCAGGATGCCGAATGCCAGGGAACTGGCAACCACCGCAAAGAGACTCAAGCTTGCGAAGGGAATGCTCTCCACATTGGTGGACATAAACCGGCGAGCGATATATCCGCGAAAGGCGAGTTCTTCGGCAAGCGGAACCGTGACCACGGCAGCCAGTGCCCTCAGCGCGATCCATAGGGCCCGCTGACCGCTGCTAAGCCGAGCCAGACCCTCCGCTACACTGGTCAGGATCACTCCACTGCCGGCTGCATCCCTGCCGCTCAAATCCTGGCCGATCCAGTGGTCGATCGCAATCCAGAACGCAAACACCGCAACACCGGCTGTCGGCCCCATCCAGCCAAATCGCCAATCCATCTGCAGGTACCGGCGGCGGTAGACAAAAAATACGGCCAAAGCGGCAAGCAGACGAAGCGGGTAGAGCCATTCAAATCCATCCGAGGCCGCCTGGGCCAGCAGTCCCGCGGCCAGAATTGCAAGCCAAGGCATCATATAGACTGCGGCAACATTGACGCCGGCGCTTCCCGCCTGCGGTATATGGGCAGGCTGGTTCGCAGCGGCGGGGGGAGAGCGTCGGAACCAAGAGACATTGTTGACCGTGATGAGGAAGGCCAGCCCGACGCAACTGAATAGAATCCATCCTGCCTGAGTGTGGAAGCCTCCCAGCGCCACCGCCGTATATCCCGAATTACCAATTGCGATCAGCGTAGCAATTCGCACCATGTTCAGAAGCCAACTGAGATACAACGCGATGGGCACCAACAGTAACGCCCGGCGAAGCCGCAACTCGTTGCGCGTGAATAGCAGCCAACCCACCGTCAGGCTCAACATCAGGGCCAATCCTTCGACCCCTGAACATTGGTCTGCAACAACTACGGAAAAAATGTTGGTGCCCACCATAAAATGCCCGGGGTCACGGAATACGTTGGGGTAGAAGAGACCCAGCAACAAAGTCACGCCGTGGAAGGTTGCCTCCTGCATCCGATGTCCCAGCCATGAGTGCGGACGGTCCCAGGCGATTATCAGCAGGCTGCGCACAGACATCATCAGCAAGTCGCATATCGCCGCAAGGCCCCACGCGTTGCCCAGGCTACGTAACAGAAGCAACGGCTTCGGCAGATGAATCAGGGCCCCACCCAGCGTGACGGGTAATATCGCCAGCAGCCCATACCACGCAAACATTCCCGCATGTTCCTGTGCTGTACCCGCCATCGCGGTGTTGGTAAGAAAAATATCGATCCACACAAACAGGCCCATCGCGCATACATGCAGCCCAGCCCAGCCCTTGTGGACCGGAGACATCTTCCATTGCAAGGCCTTCAGTTTTTCTCGTCCGAAAAATAGCAGCGCCACACAGTAGAAAATTATCGAGACGGTAACGGTGCGCGCCTGAAACCAGCGAAAAGGTAGCGGATTGAGGGTGACGGGCTGGCCCAAGTCGGTGAATCCGCTATACCCCTGTAACCATGCATGGGGCAACGCAGTTACCAGAATGCATTCCATCATTAGAATGCACGCCGTCCACCAACAGCGTGCATAGATAGAGTTGCCGAGGATTCTCGACCACCCGCCCCTCGCGATGATGGAATCCTTATCCGGCAAAAATTTGATGTTCCTGGACAAAACAGTGGATTCTGATCAGAACCTGACGCGGCCTCGAATCACAAGGATAGCGCCGCCTAGAAACGCCAGAGCCCCCATCCCCATCGCAGGGTCGATTTCAGGCGCACCTCCGCCACCGCCATTGGGGATGCCGGCAAACGCGGTGTGCGAGGCAATCAATGTGATTACCACAACCGCCAAAAATTGGCGGAAGACCTTCATAGGCTAATACTCCATCTTTATTTATAGCACTGATAGTAGCAAGAAACCATACTATATTTGGAAGTGGGCTGGCGGGTGTCCTGTTTCAGGGCAATAGCGAGTCCCCTCTGCTAGCTCATGGGTACCCATCTGCTCAGTCCAGGGTACATCGACGGCCACTGGCTCTTACACCCCAGCAACCACCCGCCGCTCCGGGCAGGTATGGCAGAGCCGATCAGGAATAATATCAAGAACCGTGCCTACAGGATAGTGGAATCTTCAGCCGCTTACGCACAGGCTTATGGTCAGCCTAAAAAGCTGATTACACAATATTTACCGCTGCCTTCACGGATTGGCGTGGGTGGAACTTACGGAGGTGGCCAGTTGGGGGGACTTGGGGGAGAAGTAGCTGCCGTCCCAGAGTGCGCGGTAGATCTGGCCAGTGACCTCGGCGGCTTTGGGGCCGAAGGTAGGCCGTCCGCCCTCGAGGAAGACGACAGTAACAATGCGACCGGTGGGTGTGTCGGCGTAGGAGGCGAACCATCCCAGGCGTGTGCCGTTGTTGGAGCAGGTGCCCGTCTTGCCCAGCACGGGGAACTCGCGGAAGCTGGCGCGCAGCGAACGGGCTGTACCGTACTTGACGGCGCCCTCCAGGCCGTCGCGCATCTCCGGAATGAGCGGGGCGATATCCAGGGTGCGCTTCACTTTGGGCAAGAAAGAGGCAATCTCCGCTGGCGATTGAGGGTGCTGTAGGTAGTAGAGTGTACCTCCATTGGCGATGGCCGAAACCAGCGCGCCAAGTTGCAGCGGGGTCATGGAAATGCTTTCGCCGAAGGAGCACATGCGACCGACACCACCCTGCGCGGCAGGCAATTCGGTGTCGGGATATACCCCGAGTTGTTCGCCGGGGATGTTGTAGCCGGCCAGCTCGCCCAGTCCGAACTTGTTGGCGTAATACTTCACGCGCTCGAAGCCCATCTTGCGGCCCAGCGTCTCGAAGTAGGGATTGACAGAGTGCGCCAGCGCCGGGGTAAGGGTGAGGGAGTAGTGGCCGCCCAGATTGACCGGTGTGTCGCGCGTGATGAGGCCTTCGTCCAGCGCAGCCAGGGTGACGGCAAGCTTGATGGTAGAACAGGGCTCGGCCCCGCTGGAAAGCGCTAGCTTCTGGTTGACCATTGCGAGGATACGCCCGTTGGAGGGATCGATCGCCAATGTCGTTCCGTTCAGGTTACCCAACGCCTGGACGGCGGCAGCCCGGACTACCGGATCTTCGCCGGCAGGCGAGTCGCCCAGGGTGACGTCATCGGTGAAGGAACTGGCTGTGAAGCGCTCGACGAGGCGCCGGCTTCGGTGGCCGAGCGTCTGTACTGTGCGCGCGCTGCTTGCGGCCCCTTTGCGGGAAGCGGTGGTTGCCTTCACGGCGATAATTGAGGTGCGGGCGCGCGAAGCTGCGATGGAGGTGCGCATCGCCGAACGGGTTCTCAACACAGTTTTCTTCGCAGCCGTTCTGGACGCTGCGGCTCTGGACTTGACGGTTCTATGTGCGACAGGCTTGGACGCGGCTGTCTTATGGGTCGTTGCCTTCGATGCTGCGGCCTTCGCCGTCCTGGATTTTGTTGCGCTGGATGT
>CAWERM010000093.1:0-29454 GCA_963810995.1 uncultured Acidobacteriaceae bacterium
GGTACCTTCAAGTTTACAGGGAAACGGCGTAGTAGCATGGAGGCGCACTTGAAGTTCATGAATTCGGGGCGCGAAGATCATGTCAAAGGGCCTGTTTCAGACGTGGTGCATCACCGTGCTATTTTGCATTGCAACTCTTTCGGTACAAGCGCAGACGACCGGGTCGCCTGACCGCGAGGCCAAGTGGCAGCAGGACATTCAAGTGTTAGTGGATACCCTGAGCGCCCGCAAAGACGGACAAAAGGATTTCGTCAAGCTTTATCCGCCGGCGACCTTCAATGCAGCCATTGCCAGTTTGAAGGCCGACATCGCTACAACCTCGGACGATGAACTATCGTTCCGCCTTATCCATCTGATCGGCAGCGCCCACGTGGCGCATAACGGCGCGTTCCCCCAGGGAGGCGACTTCAGCGCGCGCCTGCCGCTACGATTCAACTGGTACCCCGAAGGTCTGGCAGTGAACCGCGCGTCGCAGGAGTACGCCGGAGCATTGGGAGCAGTGGTGCTCAAGATAGGAGACGAGACGCCGGACCAGCTTCTGGTCAGGATTGCGCCCTATATCTCCTATGAAAACGACTCGTGGTTACGCGTTCGCGCGACGGAATTCATCCGGGAAGAGGCGGTGTTGCGGCACTTCGGTCTGATTGGAGCGGATGGACGGGTTGCGATGACACTGGAAAAACCGGGTCAGCCGCCATTCACCGTGTCGGTTGGCCTTGCCGATGCCATGCCGAAATTAATTAGCATCACAGACGGACTGCATATACCGATTCCTCTGTCGCAAAGCCACCTAAGCAAGAGCTATTGGTACAAGTATCTGGACGATTCGCAGACGCTTTACATTCAGTACAACGAGTGTGAGAACGATCCGAAGTTAAGCTTTAAAGACTTCACAAAGCAAGTACTGGACGAGGTGGATTCGCACCCAATCAAGCGTGTTATGCTCGACCTGCGATTTAATGGCGGCGGCGACTCGTCCGTGATCGATCCGCTGCAGGACGGTCTGGCTGCGCGTACCAAGTCCATTGGACGTCTGTACGTCCTCATCGGTCCGTGGACGTTCTCCTCTGCCATGATGAATGCGCACAATCTGCAACAAGGCATCAATTCATACGGCCGGCACAATAATTTGAAAGCAACGCTGGTAGGTGAACCAACAGGGGATGGCTTGAATACGTATGGCAATATCAAGCAGTTCGAGCTACCCAACTCCAAGATCGCGGTCTACTACACGACGAAGTTCTTTGGGAACCAGAAGGCAGCGCCGATGACCCCACAGCCGGAGATATCCGCACCGCGAACGCTGGCCGACGATCTGGCCGGACGCGATGCGGCGCTGGAAGCCGCGATCGCAGCACCGTAGGCGGACGGGGGGATTCATCGACGCGTGGAAACGCTGGGCTGACGCAGAACAGCTTCGTTGGGCGGCTGGTTGGCGCGCGGCGGAGCTGCAAGCTGATCGCGTTTTCTTGATCGCAACGCAATCAAGAAAACGCGAACCTTCAAAGAGAGCATCTATTGGCACGGCTAAAGCCGTGCCCTTCCGATTGCGGCGTACTAATATATTGGCCACTTATCGCGGAATTCCCACCTCTCAAAATCGAGATATGGGGCACACGATTCAATGGCAATTTATTGGCCGCGGCGGGCGGGACCGGAGCGGCTGCCGGGGCGCGAGCTACCGCGGCCAGGGACACCGTTGCCGCGTCCGCTTGCACTTCGTCCCGAGGAGAAACCGCCTCCGGAGCTATGACGGCTGCGGAAGCCACTGCGACCGTTGCCGTTGGAAGGGCTGGCGGAGTGGGTCCTGACCTGGTTCTGAGCCGATGCGTCGCCCGACTTCCAGGCGCGGGTTTCAAGCGCGAGAAGATCGGTAACCGGCGCGGTGAGATCGAGAGGCTTGTTGCGCTCCTCTTTCTCAAGGCCCTTATCGGCCTCGCTCCAATTGAACTTTACCTTGAGCTCGCGTTCCATGCGGCGCGCGTCGGAGCGTTCCTGAGGCATGACGAAGGTGGTGGCGATGCCGGTTGCGCCGGCGCGGCCCGTGCGCCCGATGCGATGGACGAAGTCGTCGGAGCCATTGGGCAAGTCGTAGTTGACGACGTGCGCGATGTCCTGCACGTCGATGCCGCGCGCGGCGACATCGGTGGCGACGAGTACGCGATGCTTGCCGGTGGAGAATCCTTTGAGTGCGGCAGTGCGCTGCGATTGCGAACGGTCGCCGTGGATCACATCCACGTCGTGGCCGAGGCGCTCCAGCTTTTTGGAGATGCGGTCCGCGCCGTGCTTGGTGCGGGAGAAGACGAGAAATGTGCCGGTCTCTTCGCGCAGCATCTGATCGAGCAGGCCGAGCTTCTGGTCCTGCATGACGGTACAGGCGCGGAGTTCGACCTGGTCGCAGGGATGCGATGTCTGGCCGATCTCGACATGCACGGGTTTACGGACGTAGTCGCGGACGACCTCACGTACATTGGCGTCGAGCGTAGCGGAGTAGCACATGGTTTGGCGAGTGCGGGGAAGCGCTCCGACGATGCGGCGTATGGCGGGCAGAAAGCCCATGTCCAACATGCGGTCGACTTCGTCGAGCACGAGCATCTCAACCGCGCCGATGGAGACTGCGCGGCGGCGGAGGAAGTCTTCGAGACGGCCAGGGGTTGCCACGACGAGACGCGGGCCACGGGCAAGCTGGTCGAGCTGCGTGTTCTCGCTGAGGCCGCCGACGACGAGTACTGCGTCATTCTTGGCGCTGGGGACGAGCTTGGAGTAGTGCTCCAGCACCTGCATGGCAAGCTCGCGCGTGGGCAACAGAATGAGCGATCGGATGGGGCCGCGCTTGCCCTTGACTACAGGGAGCGGGTTGGCGTCCATGAGCTCGATCATGGGGACAAGGAAGCTGAGAGTTTTGCCTGTCCCGGTGGCGGCGGTGGCGAGGATGTCAGCGCCTTCCAACGCAGGCGGAATGGCCTTGGCCTGCACCGGGGTTGGGGTCTTGAAGCCGGCCACGCTGAGGCGGTGCTTCAGTCCATCGGAGATATTGAAGTCGTTGAAGTGAACGTTCTTCAGGAAGGGGAGGTGGGTGAGCGGATCGGTCTCGATCTCGGAGGCGTCGACGATGGCGTCGATGGCCGCGGAGGTGGCTGCGTCATACGCAGGAGGCGGAAAGCAGGTCGATGTTGCCTGGTTCATGTTGTAGTTAGATGTTTCGGAGATAGCCTCAGGCTCAAGAGTTGCGGTCGTCAAAATGTTTCCTTTTCAATTTTTCTATGTGTGTAGATGGAGCGGCAAAGAGATGCAGTGGCGCCGAAGCACCTTGGGAATCTTGTAGTCAGCATTGCTGTCGCATACGAAGCGTTGCTGCTGCACGGCGAGACGCGTCCCATGACGCATCCTCAGCCAGAGCATCCAGCGCATTTTTTATCTTCCGATCCGGCCCAGGCGCACCGTGACGAATGCCGTTACGGCAAAGTCACTCAACGCCCCCATGGCCCAGGATGCAGAAGAACTGCGGTGGTATAGGCAAATCGCAGTCTCTGGCCAGACACGGATGCAACGGGTAAGTTGCAGAATTAGGGTGTCCTTGCCTGCGATGCCTGCGCCGATACTAATCAAGCGCAAGACCAGTGTAACACAGTGCCGCGGCGAAGCAGGATGAGGAACCAGCAGAGGCACGGTGCGGCGCACTCGATTCTATTGCACTGTTCCTTGCGGCCGGAGGCGGCGCAACTCGTTGGCGCAGGCGATTGCGTTAAGGGCAGCGAGTTTGAGGTTGTCCGCTGCGAGCCAGAGCCAGAAGCGATTGAACGGAGCATTTTTTGAGTGCGCAGCGCCAGACGTGGCGGGGGTGATCAGCAGCAGAACGTCGGGCTGACCGGCTGCGCTTAGATTGCTGGGCGGGTCGGAGAGTGAGTCGACCAGGTTCACCTGCTCGCCGTACACGGCCTCTTCCATCTGTGCGGTGGTGGCCGGGTGTTGCAGCTCAACCAGAAACGACGCGACATAGCCATGGAAGACAGGCGCCTGGAGCAGATTGAGGTCAAGTTTCGGAAGCGCGCCTGACGAGAGCGCGGCGTAGTGGGTTGCGATGAGCTCCTTTATAGATGCCAGATTGACCCTGGCTGCGTTGCCGAGTGAGGGCAACAGGTTGAAGGCAACCTGCGCATCGAATTGTTCGCGAGGCAGAGGTTGGAAGGAGAGCAGGCTCACGGTCTGCTGATGCAGCTCGTCCATGGCGGCACGGTCATGTTGGGAAGCTGGCTCGAAGACGGTTGCGGAGACGGAACGCAACGGACGTTTGGCATGCAGGCGGTTGGCGACGAGCAGGAGCATGAGCGCGGCGGGATGTGCGGAGACCACGGCTGGAGTGGTGAGGTCGGGCTCGCGCGTTTTGGGATTGGCCCGGTGGTTCTGCGGGTTTGCTATGGAGAGATTGGCCCATGGACCGCGCACGACAACGGCGGGTTCCGCGTCCAGTGTGCCGGTCATGTCGATAATGCTGGCCCCGGCCAGGCGCGCGGTCTTCCAGTATTTCTGTGTGGTTGCGGGATTGCCGGCAAAGAAGACGAAGTCGAGGCCGGCGAAGGACTCGGGTTCGATTTTCTGGATGAAGGAGACCTCATCGCCGGCGGTGGCGATTTGTCCGGCTGCGACGTCATCATCGAGAAGGGTGATGTCGCAGGTGGCTAGCGTGGAGTCGGCCAGGGAGTCGCTGAGTTCCTTGCCTGCCAGCGAGGAGGCACCGACGATGCCAATACGAAATTCTCTACCCGCTATCACGAGCTATGGGCCTCTCTCACTTCGAATTTAGCGAACGGCGTCGATGCGATCCGGAGCATCCATCCAATAGCTGTGGGCGTTGCACGCCGACGAAATGCGGGGATTCTTCCCCTTCGACTACGCTCAGGGTCAGAATGACAATACTTTCACTCTTCAGTAGTAGTAAATATTTGTTGACTGCGCAAATCTTTGCAAGAGAATGACTGCTACGCCGGGCCGGGTTGCTGTGGGCGACGAAGCCTGCGTCCCCAGGAGTACGCCAAGCGGGCCAGCACACCGGAGATGAGGTACCCGAAGGCAATGATCATCAACGCCCACTCGGAGTTCCAGGCGATCAGGCTGAAGATCACCGCAATCAGGGTGAAGAAACGAGCCGGATGGCGGTCTCCGGATGTGACCTCCTTAGCGCTCCAGAAGCGCCAGTTGCTAACCATGAGGAAGCCGGTGAAGAGCAGCAGAAGGAGCCAGACCAATGCGATCCAGGGGTTGTCGATGGGGTGTCCATTGAAGAAGTGGACGACGGCGGCGACGATTCCCGCGCCAGCCGGAATGGGCATGCCGACGAAGAACTTGTGTCCTGGCTTGCCAGGATTGCGCGGCTGCAGATTGGTGCTGGCGCTGATATTGAAACGCGCCAGACGGCTGGCACCGCAGATGAGAAAGAGGAAGCAGACAAAGACGCCTGCGTGCAGTACGTTCTCGCGCAGGCCTGGATAGTGGCTGAGGGGCAACATGCGGAAGCCCCAGATATAGGCCAGCAGACTGGGCGCTACGCCGAAGGTGATGACGTCGGCGAGGGAGTCCAACTCATGGCCAAAGTCGCTGGCTGTGTGGGTGACGCGCGCGATGAAGCCGTCGACGCCGTCCAATAGCGCCGCGACTCCGATGGCCATGGCGGCGCGGTCGAAGTAAGCCGGATCGGCCACCGAGCCCTGAACACTCTGGGTCATGGCGTAGTAGCCGAGGGCGATGTTGCCAGCAGTAAAGAGGGAAGGCAGGACGTACATGCCACGGCTGGGACGGCGTGGCCGGATCTCTTCGCCGTTGTGATCGCGCAGGCCCAACTGCTCGGCGGGCATCAAGAGGCCACCTCGGCGGCGACGTTAACAGGCTCACCGACCGGTTGCGGCATGACGGCAAGGACGGTAGACCCGCCGCGCACATGGGTTGCCAGACCGACTTTGGGCACCGCGTCGGCTGGAATAAGAACATCGACCCGCGAGCCGAACTTGATCATGCCCACGCGCTGGCCGCGCTGGATGCGGTCACCAACCTTGACGGTGCAGATGATGCGGCGGGCAAGCAGACCGGCAATCTGTTTGTAGCTGACCTCGCAGTCGCCCGCGTCGATCACGACCAGGGTCTGCTCATTGGTGACGGCCGATGTGGCACTCATAGCGTTCATGAATTGGCCCTCGCGGTACTCCACGGCGCGGACCGTGCCGGAGATGGGCGCGCGATTGACATGCACATCGAAGATACTAAGAAAGATGCTGAGACGCAGCCGGCTTCCGCTGGAGGTTTCGATCCACTCGGATTGGGTGATGACGCCATCGGCGGGCGAGACGATCGCTCCCGGCTCCGTGGGGATGACGCGCTCCGGGTCGCGGAAGAACCACAGGAAACACAGCGCCAGCAGCAAAGGCAGCAAGATCAGCGCTGCCTTCTGGGTAAGTAGCCACAGAAGAACTGCGATCACGCCCATCCCCAAGGCATAGAAGTAGCCATCACGCACCATAGGCCTCCAGTATAAGGCCTGCGTGTACAAAGCCCGATTGGCGGTATGGTTGCAAAGATGGTGCGAGCTAGTATTGCTTACGCGGGACGTTTGCATGCTCGGCGGACTGGAAGAGGAAGACGGCGAGGATGCAGATGCGTGGTTGGAGGGGGTGGCGGAAGCTGGCGTGGACTAGGAGAACCATTTGAGCAAACGGATGATTCCCATGGCGGCCGGCCGGGAGTGCGCCGACACTTCGCCTGCCCGCGTCTCGATCTCGTTGCGTCGCTCGGAGTAGTAGAGGTAGGCCTTGACCATCATCTGCTGGTTTGACAGCGAAGGCTTCCACCCCAGCATGTTCTTGATTCGCGTGGTATCGAAGACGAAGTCTTCGGCAATCATCCGGTAGTGGTAGGGACCGAGCGGAGAAACTCCGAGCCTGTTGGCCAGCTTCATGGCAGCAATGGTTGCACGCCGGGGGAGGCAGGCCACGCGTGAGGCAGTTCCAGCAGCCTGAATGACGGCCTCATATACTTCGCGCAGGGTTGGCACATCGTCTGAACCGACGTGGAAGGTCTCTGAACGGCCAAGCTCCATGGACAGGAGGCAGGCTGTTGCGAGGTCCTGCGCATAGATGAACTGGTAGCGATTGGCCCCGTTGCCGACGACCCAGACTTTGCGGCCTTCGTCGATGAACTCGAAGAGGATGGCGAGCAGGCCGAGGCGACCGCTGTCGATGATGGTGGGGCAACGAATCACAACGATGGCGAGGTCGTTCTGGAATTGCTGGAGGACCTGCTCTGCGGCGAACTTGGACCGGCCATAGAGTTCCACCGGGGCGGGCGGGTCGTCTTCGCGGACAGGGCGACCGGCGTTATGCGCCCAGAGGCAGTTGCTGGAGGTGAAGACCAGGTTTTTGACGCCGTGGCGGCGACATGCATCCGCCAAAGTACGAGTGCCGTCGACATTCGAGCTCCACAAGGTTGCGTCGTCGATCTTCTCGTGGGCCAGCATTGCGGCGCAGTGCAGGACGGCGTCGAAGTGATGCTGGGCAAAGAGTTGGTCGACCAGGTCGGCGTCGCGGATGTCTGCCTGCACACTGGTAAGGTGCTGGTGGCTGTCCGAGTCGGCAACCAGGTCGATGTTCACTACGCTGAAGTCTTCGGCCAGCAATCGATTCTTGAGAATGCCGCCGAAGAAGCCTGAGCCTCCGGTAACGAGAACTGTCTTCATTGTGAGTGCCCTGCGCGCTTCTGCCATGACCATGTACGAGTGCGGTCGGCGGATTGGAAGAGATATACGGCGAGGATGCAGATCATGGGTTCCAGTGGATGGCGGAAGCGCGCCTGCACGGTGACGAAGTAGTAGATGAACGGAATAATGGCGAATGCCCAGAAGAAGAGCCATGCGGCTGGGATGCGGCGGCGGATGGCGAGGGCCAGGCCGAGCAGTCCGGCGAAGCTGGTGAACGAGAAGTTGATGCGGCGGATGGCTTCGACGGAGACGCCGGAGTCGGTGGGATGAGGGACGCTGATCCAGAAGAAGTAAACACGGCGGAGGGCGTTGCGGGCGAAGAGGTCGGGGTGGGCGCGGATTTTGGCTTTGGCGATCTCGCCCTGCTGCTTGCTGTATGCGATCTCGCCGAGGCGTTCGTAGCGGCGGAATTCGGGCGCGGATTCGGCAAGAGGGAGAGTGGCCATCCAGGGGAAGCCGTCGTTGGAGAAGATGGTGGCTTCGTACAGTTCGGCGCCGAAGTTGGAGCGCATGGGGACGAAGGCGTGGAAGACGCGAGCGTTGCGAATGACCCAAGGACTGATGACGGCGGCGAAGCAGAGCGCGGCGAGGAGGGGCCCAGTGAGGAAGCGTCCGATCCCACCCAAGCGGAGCTTGGATGGGGCACCCGCACCGCGGAGGGTGGGCCATATGATCCAGAGGCCGCATACGGGGAGGAAGGTGAGCAAGGAACTGTTGGAGAGGGCGATGAGTCCCCAGAGCAGGCCGAAGAGGAGCCATTGCGAGGTTCGAGGTTCAAGGTTCGAGGTTCGCGATGGACTAGATTCGATGCCGATGTCGCGGATGCGCAGGGCGATGACGATAACCCAGGAGAAGAGAAAGGCGGTGAGGGCCATGTCCCATACCCATTTGACGGCGTATTGCATGGCCGCCGGGTAGAGCGCCCAAAGCCATGCCGACCACAGCGCGACCTCGAGGCCCTGGGCGGTGCGGCCGAAACAGCGCCATGCGATCTGGTATATGGCGAGGGCGGTGGCGGCGGAGAAGATGCTGTTGATGGTGAGGATGACCCAGCCGGATTTAAGGGTGTAGATGCCGAAGAGCTTGAAGACGGCGGCGAGCAGCAGGGGATAGAGCGGCGGGCACCATGCAGTGGGGCCACTGTGTCCATTGAATGGATTGGCGAATCCGTAGCCTGTGACCAGCGCGCGCGCGATGCGTCCCATCTCCCAACCAAACTCGAAGTGATCGAGGATAAGGCGCATGTGGTAGGTGTGGGCGAGGGTGATGTAGAGGACACGGACGAGAAAGCCGGTCCAGAAGATGCGGCGAAGCAGGCGCGGCTCGTTGCTCCCGCTGCGCATCCATGCGGCCAACTTCGTTCGTGTGTCTGACGCACTCATTCGCATCTTGATTCTAGACGCTAGAATTGTGGGATGGTTCGGATCAAAGTGAAGAAGCTGGTGGAGGGGGCGCAGATGCCGCGGTATGCCCATGTGGGCGAGTACGGCGATCTGGCGGCGGACCTGTATGCGTCGGCGGACGCGCGGCTGGAGGCGGCGGGCGAGGCAGGTTCGACTGTAGCGGTGGCGACGGGGATTGCGATGGAGTTTCCGCCGACCCATGGAGCATTAGTCGAGGACCGCTCGGGGCTGGCGGTGCGCGGGGTGACAACGCTGGCGGGAGTGATCGATCCGGGATACAGGGGGGAGATTCGGGTGGTGATGACGAACCTGAACGCCGTGCCGGCTGAGATCAAGGCGGGTGAGCGGATCGCGCAGTTGCGGATTGTGGCGCGGATCGAGGCGAGCTTCGAGGAGGTTGCGGAGTTGGGCGAAGCGGCAAGAGGCACGGGGGGATTTGGCAGCACGGGGAAGTGATGAACCCACATCTCAAAAGAGAGACGTGGGACATCCGACTAGGGCATTGGGATCGAGTGTGGCGACGCAATGTCGGGATTGGTGGACTTGTTCGCCCAGTCGCGAGCCTCATCGAAACGTGCATGGGTCTTCCAGAAATATATCGCCCACTTATCCCCCATCTGGGCAAAGGTGCGCTTGGCCGTGGCGGCATCACTGAATCCCCACGCGAGCCGGGCAAAACTATTCATGTCGTAGTTGGTGGGGCCGTCCCTTTCGAGTCGTACCTGGTGGCCGCGCTGGAGGCGTGCCCAGTCGAGGTGACTGGTAGTTGCCCAGCCGAGATGGTCAGGCTGGCTGGCATTGCTACTCAAGGCGATACTGCCAATCTCGAAGTAGAAGAGGTCTCCTTTAGCGCCACCGAATGAGTCCGCGACCTGTTGGGCGAGTTCTGCGATGTCTCCATCGTGACCGTACCATTCCGGCAACAGATAGGCGGCGTAGTTGATGTAGAATTGCAAGTCCTCCGGCTCAAACTTGGTGGCCTGGGCAAAGAGCGCAGCGGCGCGCGGGCGATCCCAGCCCTGGGCTCTGGCAACCATTTGCATCTCCAGAAACCACTGCGGACACATGGGGGTCAGGTTGGCAGCGTCGTCGAGGATTTGCTTTCCCTCCGCGATGCGGGCATTGAACAGAGCCCATGCCTCGGGGGTCACGGTGCTGGCGAGACCTGTCCCGCGGGCAGCCCAACCGTATCCGATGTAGGCCCCAGCCAACGCCACATGTGCGGTCATGGACTGAGGACGTGCGGCTGTCCAAGCCTTTAGTTGTGCGATGTGGTCTTCGGGATTCGCACCGACAGGAGTCGAGAGCCCGAAGTAGAAATAATCCAATAGCCACTCACCGCGAGCCACTCGGATTTTCTGAAGGCAAATTGTATCGGCGAGGCGGTCGAGCTCCCTCATAGTTGCTGTGCGCCAGAAGGTCGGCGACATGAGCCTTCAGACGCGGCAGAGCAGTTCTGTACGCCTGTATGTCCGAGGAATACGCGTCCGTTGCCAGTGGGATTGTTTGTGCGGTTGTCGGTGCTGGAAGCAGGACAAAGCCAAGCGTGAGGATCAAGATCGAGGTGACGTAGGTTAATCGCATTTCGTGGCCCAGGGAATGCGACCCCAGTTTACACGGCATTCGGGGAGCAATGGAAAAGAAAACTCCTTAAGACGGTAGATACGGCATTGTTGTGATCATTCTTTAGCTTATGCGCAGAGCGTTGGGCACAAGGGATAAGCTTTGACCCACGACCGCTGCCCCTTGTTTCCAAGGGCTTCCATGGGTCAAATGTCAAGGCCATCATTGATCCATGAAATACGGCAATGCCCGCGTATAGATCGGGCCTTCAGCCCTTGGTCATTTTTACTAGATGCGAATACCTGGGGCGATGCCCCAGGCTGGTATAGGTCGCGCCGTTGGCGCTGGTCGTGCGGCGATGTGGACGAGCGCAGTACAAATGCGGGGATTCTTCACTACGCTCAGAATGACAAGGATTTTGGAGCAACGCAGAGCGCGATTGTGGACGCGGGGGCAGCTGGGGCCGTGCGACAATTGTGTTAACCGAGCTATGCCTACCCGAGTTGAGCCAGTCTCCGCATCTCCGGCGCAAGCTGCCGACACAATCCAGATACCGACGCCAGCCGAGATCACACCCGAGCTGCTGAAGACGCACAGCATTACTCCGGAGGAGTACGCCAGCATCGAAAAGAAGATGGGGCGGACACCGAGCCTGACCGAGTTGGGAATCTTCAGCGTGATGTGGAGCGAGCATTGCTCTTACAAATCTTCGCGTGTGCATTTGAAGCGGCTGCCGACGCGTGGGACGCGGACGACGGGGCCGGGGAGCGTGGTGCAGGGGCCAGGCGAGAACGCGGGGATCATCGATGTGGGCGATGGGTGGGCGTGCGCGTTCAAGATCGAGAGCCACAACCATCCCAGCTACGTGGAGCCGCACCAGGGCGCGGCGACGGGCGTGGGTGGGATTCTACGCGACATTTTTACGATGAATGCGCGGCCGCTGGCGGTGATGGACTCGCTGCGGTTTGGACCGATCGGGCCGAACAGGTTCGAGGTTCGAGGTTCGCGGTTCGAGGACAAGCAAGAACAGACAGCGGACAGTTCGGACTACGCGCGGAACCGGCAGGTGATGACTGGAGTGGTAGCGGGGATTGCCAGCTATGGGAACTGCTTTGGCGTGCCAAACCTGGCGGGCGAGACGAAGTTCGAGGCTTGCTACAGCGGGAATCCTCTGGTGAATGCGTTTGCGCTGGGGCTGGTGAAGAAGGACGAGATTTTTTACGCCAAGGCGACCGGCGTGGGCAACCCGGTGATCTACGTGGGGGCGAAGACGGGGCGGGACGGCATCCACGGCGCGACGATGGCGAGCGAGGAGTTCACGGAGGATTCGGAGGCGAAGCGGCCCAACGTGCAGATGGGCGACCCGTTCATGGAGAAGCTGCTGCTGGAGGCATGCCTCGAGGCGATGGCGACCGGCGCGGTGGTTGGGATACAGGACATGGGCGCGGCGGGGCTGACCTGCTCGACCTGCGAGATGGGCGCGCGCGGCGAGCTGGGATTGACGATTGAGCTGGACCTGGTGCCCCAGCGGGCGACAGGCATGACGGCGTACGAGATCATGCTCGCGGAGTCGCAGGAGCGGATGCTGCTGGTGGCCGACAAGGGGCGCGAGGGCGAGGTGTTGGCTGTGTTTGCGAAGTGGGGGCTGGACGCTTCGATTGTGGGGGTGGTGACGGTGGACGATACGATGCGCGTTACGCACCATGGGGAGTTAGTTGCGGAGATTCCCAATAAGGCGCTGACCGATGAGGCTCCGGTGTACAAGAGGCCGGTGGGGAGTGGAAGGCACCTGTACCGTTAGACCCGCCGGCTTGGGTTGTGGAGGAGCTGAAGAAGCCGCGCGATTACACGGCGGAATTGAAAAAACTGCTGGCGAGCGCGAATATCTGCGACAAGCGATGGGTATATGAGCAGTACGACTCGATGGTGCAGAGCAATACGGTGCAGGGGCCGGGCGGCGAAGCCGGGGTGATGCGGATCAAGGGTAGTGGGTTACAGGGCGGTCCCGCGCGATACAGGCGCAACAGGACAATGCCCGTCGGAGCCGAACGGGGCTTGGCGATGGCGCTGGCGGGCAATGGGCGGTGGTGCTATCTGGACCCGAAGCTGGGTGCGATGCACGCGGTGGCGGAGGCGGCGCGCAAGGTGGCGTGTACGGGCGCGGTGCCAGTGGCGGCGACGAACTGCCTGAACTTCGGTAACCCGGAGAAACCGGAGATCATGGCGCAGTTTTCGGCGACGATCGATGGGATCGCGGAGGCGTGCACGGCGCTGGGGACGCCGATTACGGGCGGCAATGTCTCGTTCTACAACGAGACGCGGGGCGAGGGGATCTATCCGACTCCGGTGGTTGGGGTGGTGGGGATTCTGGAGGATGTGAGCAAGGCGGTGCCGAGTGGGTTTCAGCGGGCGGGTGACACGGTCCTCTTTCTCTCTGCGTTTCGAGGCAAAGGACGCAAGGCTGAGCGCGATCTGGGGTCGGGAGCGTTTGCTCAAAGCGCTGGCTGGCCGCTGTGGGGGGAACCCGTTGTGCTCGATCTGGCGGAAGAGTCTGCCCTGCATCAGGCGCTGGCGGCGCTGGCAAAGCGTGGGCTGCTCCATTCCGCGGCGGACATCAGCGACGGTGGCTTTATTACGACGACGGCGAAGGCCGCAATCGCGGGCGATCTGGGCGCGGAGATCGCGACCCGTACTATCAAATCCGAACCTTATTACTACACGGAAGTACTGTTTGCGGAGATTGGCTCATCGGTCATCGCTAGCTGTGCCCCTGAGAATATGGAAGAGATACGGGGTGTCCTGAACGAGTTCGCGGGGACTTATGTGGCTCCTCTGGGGAGCGTCATTGGCAGGTCGCTACGCGTCAGCATCAATGGCGATGCTGTAATTGATGCCCCGCTTGCGGAACTGCAGATGCACTTCAGTTCGACACTTGAGGAGCAGCTTGCGGCGGAGGTGGTGACCGCATGAGCGAAAGGGTCAGGGCGATGGTGGCTGATCAAGACAACCGCAGGTTCCTTCGACAAGCTCAGGACAGGCTCTTCGACTGCGGTCGCGGTGCGACCTTCGCTCAGGATGACAATACTGTGGGGGCAAATGTAGACGAAGACGATGCTACGCCATTCGACAAGCTGCGCGAGGAGTGCGGGATTATGGCGGTGTATGGGCATCCGGATGCCGCGCGGATGACGTACTGGGGGCTGTATGCGTTGCAGCATCGCGGGCAGGAGTCGGCGGGGATTGCCAGCGCGGACGGGCAAGAGGTCAACGACATCAAGGGCATGGGTCTGGTGAGTGAGATCTTTACCGACGAGGTGCTGGCGCGGCTGCCGGGGAGTATGGCGATCGGACACACGCGCTACTCGACGACGGGGGACTCGGCTCTGCTGAATGCGCAACCGATCTCGGTGGAGTCGACCAAGGGGCTGATTGCGATTGCGCACAATGGCAACCTGGTGAACCTGGGGAACTCCAAGGAACGGCTGGAGCGGGATGGCGCGGTCTTCCAGACGACGTCGGACTCCGAGATCATAGTGCAGTTGATCGCGCACTCGCACTGTAGCATGCTGGTGGACTGCATTGCGGAGTCGCTGGCGCAGGTGGATGGGGCGTTTTCGATTGTGATGATGACGCGCAACCGAATTTTTGCGGCGCGTGACCCGCATGGATTCCGGCCACTGTCGATTGGGCGGATTGCGGGGTTGGACGGCGAGCCGGACACGTTTGTGTTTGCGTCGGAGACCTGTGCGTTCGACCTACTGCATGCGAAGTACGAGCGCGATGTGAGGCCGGGCGAACTGGTGATGGTGAGCGAGGACGGGGTCACCAGCCGGAGATTTGCGCCCGAGACGACTCCGCCCGCGAGCTGCATCTTTGAGCATGTTTACTTTGCGCGGCCGGACTCTAAGATCTTCGGGCGATGGGTGCAGCAGTCACGGGAGGAGATGGGGCGGCAACTGGCGCGGGAGAGCGGGGTGGAGGCGGACCTGGTGGTTCCGGTGCCGGACTCGGGTGTGACGGCGGCCCTGGGCTATGCGGCGGAGAGTGGGATTCCGTTCAACTTCGGGCTGATCAGGAATCATTATGTGGGGCGGACGTTCATCCAGCCGGAGCAGAGGACGCGCGACTTCGGGGTGAGAATGAAGCTGAACCCGGTGCGCAGTCTGCTGGAGGGGAAACGGATTATCCTGATCGACGACTCGATTATTCGCGGGACGACTTCGAGAAAGATTGTGCGCATGGTGCGAGCGGCCGGGGCGAAGGAGGTGCATATGCGCATCTCGTGTCCGCCGACGATCAGCCCCTGCTTCTATGGGGTGGACACACCAAGCAAGCGGGAGCTGATTGCGGCCAACAAGTCGATTGAAGAGATCTGCGAGTTTATCGAGGCGGACTCGCTGGCGTACCTGTCGCTGGTGGGGCTGACGTACTCCTGCACCACGAATGAGCCGGCGAATGGGCTGTCTCCGGCGAGCTTCTGCACGGCATGTTACACGGGGGTCTATCCGACACAGTGGGTGGACGTGGAAGATATTCTACCGGCGACGGTGGGCGCGTAGACGAAAAACAAGCCGCGAACCAGCGCGGATATTTCCCCTACTTTCACGCGCCGGTCCGTGGCTATTCCTATCTACTCTACCTATCCGTCTTTCGTCTTGATGACAATTTTGGTTTAGACGGAAGAGAAAAACTGTGATTTTCATCACATCTGTTGAGGTGGGATGGGGCGTGCAAGGACACGCGTACAAGCTACTGATCCATGGCGGAAGGGTTCTAGTTGTGTTTCTTGCGTGTGTCCGGCTTCGGAGCGCTGAGAGCCAACATGCGAGCGATGTAATACAGCACGGTGGCAAAGACGACGCCAAACGCCAATGGAGTGAACCACGGGGTCATGCCTTTGCTGCGCCCCTGCGCTACGACCACCATGGACCAAGTGATGGCGGCAAAGATCCAGGTCAACTCCGCCTTGAGCCATGCCACCATATCGAGCGCAAGAGGGAAGGCGGCCTCGCGCAGCTGGGGGCTGACGGGAAGGCTGAAGGAGCCTTTGGGAGCGAAGGGGATCATGGTGAGGCCGAGGTATACCAGACAGGTGATTACGACGAGGAACCAGAGGAAGGACTTATCGTCCCAGCCGTTGGCGAGGCCGTTGGCAGCGAAGTGAACCGGGATTCTGCGCGGCAGCTCGGAGTACTGGACGGCTACCGTAAGAATCGCGAACAACAGGCCGACAGTGGCGAGGAGTTCGCGTAGCGATTTCATGGCTACAACCCTCGTGCAAATACTATCATCCTGACCGATGCGAGAACAGAATATGTGCTTATCGAAGCCGGTGACGACGAAGTTAAGCAAGCACAGATTTTCAGGGATAAGAACGACTGGCCTGCCATCGTTCTTGATCAGAGGCGTTATGCTTTGCTTAAGGGCATGGCTTTAGCCGTGCCACAAGCCATCGAATAGCGAACGGCTTTAGCCGCTGAGGTCATAATTTAGAAATCGATATGGCGATCCCCTCTCGATCATTACGCCCCGGAACTTTTTTCATTACAACGGCTACCTATAATCGGCGCCGGCTCTTCCAGACAAGCGCGAATGCAGAGCTATTTCTCGAGACTCTTCAACATTACCGGAGCCTCGGTCACTACAAATTGCATGCGTTTGTCGTGATGCCCGGTCACGTACATCTGATTTTGACTCCGCAAGACGTCGCTCTGGAGCGCGCAGTCGGATTCATTAAGGGCGGCTTCTCGCATCGTCTAGCTTCCAAGCTTCCAGTTTGGCAGCGAGGCTTCACAGACCATCGTATTCGTGACGCGGCAGACATGGAGGCGAGGCGGGCGTATCTTCTCATGAATCCCGTGCGCGAAGGGTTGGTGGAGTCGGTCGAACTATATCCTTATTCGTCGGCGTATCGGATTGAAAAGCTGACCTCAGGGGCTGAAGCCCCATCTCTATTGGAACCGTTACGGCACGGCTGAAGCCGTGCCCTTAAGCAAGACGGGCAAACCGAAATCGATTCGCAAATCATGTTGATTACATGCCGGATTTTGCTGGCTTCAGGCGCACCATGCGCACGATGTGGTAGATCACTGTCGCAAAGACGACGCCCAACGTCAGTGGAACAAACCACGTGTTCTCGACATCCGGGCTTTGTCCCCGCGCTTCAGCCACCATGAACCCGGCGCTTGCGGCGAAGATCCATGTCATCTCGGCCTTGAGCCATGCGACCATGGCGAGGCCAATCGGGCGAGCGGCTGCGTGCTTCTCAGGATCAAAGGGGTAGTTCATGGAACTCGCGGGAAGGTAGCGGACCAGCGTCAGGCCAACATAGATCACGCAGGCGATTCCGGCGGGGAACCAGAGAGACGCTTTACCGCTCCAACCGTCGGCAATGTTGTTGGCGTCGAAATGGGTTGGGAATCGCTGTGGCAGAGTGAAGCAGCCGTAGATGGCCATGAGGATTGCGAACAATAGGCCGCAGGCTGCGAGGATCTCGCGGAACGCTTTCATTCGTACTGGACCTCGCCGGGAATTGTAGCACCGGGGTTAGAAGAGGCTGTGTTTGCGGGGGAGTTCGATGCCGAGGTGTTCGTAGGCGAGGCGGGTGGCGACGCGGCCGCGAGGGGTGCGGTCGAGGAAGCCGATCTGGATGAGGAAGGGTTCGTAGACCTCTTCGAGGGCATCCTGCTCTTCGGCCAGCGCGGCGGCGAGGGTGTTGAGGCCGACCGGGCCGCCGTCGTACTTCTCGATGATGGTGCGCAGCAGGCGTCGGTCGAGCTCGTCGAAGCCGTGGGCGTCGACCTCCAGCAGCGAGAGGGCGGCCTGGGCGGTGGCGCGGTCGATGCGGCCTGAGGCGCGAACCTCCGCATAGTCGCGGACGCGGCGCAACAGGCGGTTGGCGATGCGGGGAGTGCCGCGCGAGCGCATGGCGATTTCAGCGGCGCCGTCCTGATCGATAGGCACGCCGATGACCTCGGCGGAACGGGTGACGATGATGCGTAGTTCGTCGTCGGTGTAGAACTCCAGGCGGAGGAGGATTCCGAAGCGGGAGCGCAGCGGGGAAGACAGCAAACCGGGGCGCGTGGTGGCGGCGACGAAGGTGAAGGGGCGAATCTCCATGACATGGGTGCGCGCGGCGGGGCCCTGACCGATGATGATGTCCAGCTTGTAGTCTTCCAGCGCGGTGTAGAGTTTTTCCTCCAGCACAGGCTGTAGGCGATGGACCTCGTCGAGGAAGAGAACCTGGCGCTCGCGCAGGTTGGTGAGGATGGCGGTGAGGTCTCCCTGGATCTGCAGGGCGGGGCCGGAGGTCTGCTGGAAGCCAACGTCGAGCTCGTTGGCGATGATGGTGGCGAGGGTGGTTTTGCCCAGGCCGGGAGGGCCAAAGAGGAGGACGTGGTCGAGCGCCTCGCCGCGGGTGCGCGCGGCCTGGAGGGCGATGGCGAGCTGCTCTTTCGCCTTCTCCTGGCCAATGAACTCGGCGAGGCGGTTGGGACGGAGCTTGAGCTCGAATGCCTGATCGTCGTCGACACGGGTGGCTGCGACGAGGCGGTCGGCCTCGGGGGTACGGACGGGGATGACGGGTTTGGGATGCGGCTTTCTGGGAAGTTCCACGCTGAAGCGATAGTAGGGCGAATGGCGGGATAGAGCAAGATGGGGTTGGGTTCAGGAGCGGGAGCTATTTCCCGGTGTCGATTTTGAGGGTGATGTTGAACTCGGCGCGGGTGTCGAAGGAGCTGATGTTCTTGACCGCGCTTTTTTTACCGTTGAACTCCGCCCAAAGCTCGTAGTCGGTGTCTTGCGCGAGCTGGCCGAAGCGGAAGGAGCCGTCGTCGGCGGCGATGTAGCTTTTGACCGCGAGGGTACGGTCGTCCTTGAGAAATACAGTTGCGCCCTTCAGTCCAGCGCCGGACTTATCGACCACCTTGCCCTGCACCACGCGCTGCGCCTGTGCCTGGGCGAAGAGCCGGGGCACGGGTAGGGCAAGCGGCACCAACGCAACAAGGCAGCAGAGAAGCGGCAGCTGGCGGAGCAGCCGGGCGAGAGGATGGGAGTGAGGGGCCATAGAGGCTACTATACGCGGGCAGGGCATGGCCGATGCCAGTCCGGGGAGAGCATTATTCCTCATCCTCTTCGATGGCGAGGGTATCATCCTCGTCGTCGTATCCGACGATGTCGACAGGGGCGAGCTCGAGCGGATCGACGGAGACGACCTCCAGCTCCATGCCGCACTCATCGCACTGCACGGTTTCGCCCTCTTCCACCTCATCGGGGTCGATTGGGATTGGGGTATCGCATTCGGGACAGACAACAGCCATCGTAGGAGCCTCCGCAGGATTAGAAGTCATACTCGACCTTTGGGATGCCCCCATCGGTCACTCTGCGCCACCCTCCCCGGGACCCACGCCCTGGGAAACGCAACGGCACACCCGCCTAGGGTTAGTTGTAGTAGCGACCTGGCGGTTCGTCAAGCACAGACGATTCCCACAGGCAATTGGTTTCAAAATTGTGGGCAAGGGCAAGGGCGGCGCGGGATGGGTGCGCGGGATGTGGTGAAATGAAGAGGAGGCGAGGTCCATGGCGCGATCCAGCACAATCCCGATGAGCTTCCCACCCTTCGCTGGGGTGGTGCGCAAGCTGGTGCTGTGGAATGTGGGGATATTCTTCTTTCTGCTGGTGCTGGGACGGCTGTTGCCCGACGTGTCGGGAGCGCTGGTGGACATTCTGTGGCTACAGCCGGCGGCGGTGGCGCGCGGCGAGGTTTGGCAGCTTGCGACGTACTGCTTCGTCCACATCGGGCTGTGGGAGATTCTGTTCGCGATGCTGACGCTGTGGTTCTGCGGCTCGCTGCTGGAGGGCGCGTACGGAGGGCGCTGGCTGAAGGAGTTGTACTTCACGTCGGCGATTGGCGGGGCGGCGATTACGTCGGCGCTTTCGTTCACGCATGTGCTGGGGCTGAGCCAGGAGAGCAACTCCATGGGAGCGTGGGCGGGGATATTCGGTGTGATGGTTGCCATTGCCCTGCGCATGGGCGACACGGAGTTCCTACTGTTCTTCGTGGTGAGTATCCGAGCCAAGTACATGGTGACGATTTATATTCTGATTGCTGTCGCAATTTTGTTCATGAACCATGGCGCCTTTAGCGCGCTGCTACAGCTATCAGGTGCGCTGTGCGGATGGCTGTATGTGCGTCATGCTCCGCGGCGAGGGATTGCGTTCGGGTTCGGCGAGTGGTACTTCGGGATGCGCAATGCGTACTACCGGGCAAAGCGGCGGCGGGCGGCGCGCAAGTTCGAGGTGTACATGGGCAAGCAGGGGCGCAAGGTGCGCTTCGACAGGGAAGGACGGTACGTCGATCCCGACGAGAAGAAGGACCCCAACGACAAGCGGTGGATGAATTAAGAGACTCCTTTGGCCTCTGCCTTGTTACAGTTGCCGCACAGCGCTCGCCCATTCTTTAGGGAGGTGGGGCCGCCGTGTGCCCACTGCTGCTTATGGTCAGCTTCCATCTCAGTAATATCACCGAAGTCGCAGCCGCACTTTTGGCACTTCTTCGCGCTCAAATGATACAGCGCGATTCTTTCCTCTTCTGTAAATTCACGCTTCTTGTCGCGCAGCGGCGTATCGGGAAAATCAATCAGGAAATATCTGCGAAGGATGGAGACGCGGCTTCTCAGGCTGTTCAGGTCGTTAGTACCCTGCTGCATAAGCCGTCCAAACTCCAAAAGAGCGGCGTCACGCTCTTCTTCGGGCTTCTCAAGGTTCATTACCCTCTTAGCGTTGAAATCTTGGAGAAATTTCTTTAGTGATGAGTACAAGTCTTTGCCGGCATACTCCGCCACCATCAGCTTGACGAAGAGGTAATAGACCGGGATCGCAGCTTGCTTGGCGAGCAGGGGGTCTTTCTCAGAAAATATCCTCGACACCGTCCCAAGCTGGCCCTCAACTCGCCCCTTGAGGTCGGTTACCATGCTGGCGGACATGACTTTATTATCCCTGGCCAATTTATCGAGGAACTTCTTCTTCAAGTCGCAGAAACCGTCTCCCCCGTCACGCTGGCTCTTTTCAATAAGGAGGAGCTTGGCTGAGAGCTCAAAGTGCTGATACCGGGTATTGTCTGTAGGTACCTTCGCCTTGAAGAACCGATCCTGGGCAACATCGCGAATGAGCTTACACATGTTGCCACCGATGGCATTTCTCTTTTCGGCGGCGTTGAGAGGTTCACCGTTATTCAGGCGCGAAAACAGCTCTTCAATGTCCTCAACATGTGCATTCTGTATCAATACGATGTCGAGATTCTTCGACTTGAATATCTCCTGCCAATGTGGCGACAAGTCCTGATAACGCGACGCACCCTTGAGCGGTTCGCGTTCTTCGCTTCGTTCCCTCAGTTCGAAGTCGTCCGCGAGACGGTAGTTACCATCAACGAATTCCCAGATGGCGTGCATTCTTTGCTTCCCATCGATGATGGCGAAGTGATGCTTACTCTTCCCCCCCCCTGAGGTCATGAAAATAGATCTTGGGGATATCAATGTCATTGAGAATTGAGTCGAGAAACAGCTGCTTCTTCTCGGGGGACCACACGCCGGATTCCCTTTGATATTCGGGATTATCCTGGATGACGTTCCGTTCAACCACCAAACGTCCGATGCTCATTCTTTCCGAAAGACAATGCATAGCGTGTTCCTCTTATTACTACTCTAAGTTCTCGTGACGACGCGGAGGTGGAGGTCGCGGAGCTGGAGGTCGCTGACCGGGGTGGGGGCGTCGACCATGAGGTCGATGGCCTTGGCGGTCTTGGGGAAGGCGATGACCTCGCGCAGGCTGGTGGCGCCGGCCAGGATCATGACGATGCGGTCGAGGCCGAGGGCGATGCCGCCGTGCGGAGGCGTGCCGTACTCCAATGCGTCAAGGAAGAAGCCGAAGCGTTCGTGGGCCTCTTCATCCGTCATGCCGAGGGAGCGGAAGATCTCGGCCTGCACGTCCTTGCGATGGATACGAATCGATCCTGAGCCAAGCTCGTTGCCGTTGAGCACGATGTCGTAGGCGAGGGCGCGGACGGCCCCCTTGTCGCTGGTGAGGCGGCCGGCGCGGATGTCGTCCTCGTGCGGCGAGGTGAAGGGATGGTGCGCGGCGTCCCAGGTTTTGGTCTCCTCGTTCCACTCGTACATGGGGAAGTCGGTGACCCAGACAGAATTTGAAGTCGGCGGCGGTGCCGGTTTTGGCGAAGCGGCCATGCTTGTCGGCGAACTTTGCGCCGAGTTCGAGGCGGAGCGCGCCGACGCGCTTGTAGATCCACTGCGGATCGTAGTTCCACGAGGCGGGCGTGCCGAGCTTTGGCGTGACGACGATAATGAGATGGCCTGTGGTCTGACCTTTTCGATGATCGCCGGAAAAGCGGCGCAATTCCCGGAGGAGTATGGTCCTCGATACGGCTGGCAAGTGGAGCGAAAGCTTCGTTGGTGCTTGCAGCCGTGAGACATCAAGAACGTCGAGGCCGCAGTCGCCAAAGACCTCCGCGAATCTCGCTCAGTAAAGCTACTTGCGCGCTGTCCGCTGAGTTCTCCAGCATCAGGAATAACAAAGCCGAGGACAGGCAAGCGACTGCTCGATCTTGAGCGTGGTGCGCAGTTCGGGCGTGAGGATTTCCGCTGAGCGAGACCATGGCGGGGAGGCGCATGTCTGGCTTGTCGATGCCGTAGTTGCGGATGGCCTCGTCGTAGGTCATGCGGACGAAGGGCGGGGCGAGCGGGATGCCGGCGGCGGCGAACGCGGCGGTGAGGAAGCCCTCGGTGACGCGGAAGACGGTGTCCATCTGCGGGAAGGAGATTTCGAGGTCGATCTGGGTGAACTCAGGCTGGCGGTCGGCGCGCAGGTCCTCGTCGCGGAAGCAGCGCGCAATCTGGAAGTAGCGGTCGAAGCCGGAGACCATGAGGATCTGCTTGAAGATCTGCGGCGACTGGGGCAGTGCGTAGAAGGTGCCAGGATGGACGCGGCTGGGCACAAGATAGTCGCGCGCGCCCTCGGGTGTGGAGCGCGTCATGAAGGGGGTTTCGATCTCCAGGAAGCCCTCGGCGACGAGGTAGTTGCGGATGGCCATGGCGACGCGGCTGCGCAGGGCGAAGTTCGCCTGCATTTCTGTCCGGCGCAGGTCGAGGTAGCGATACTTCAGGCGCACCTCTTCGTTGGCGATGGCGTCTTCGGCGGGCGAGAAGGGCGGCGTCTTGGCATCGTTGAGCAGAAGGAGTTCGCTGGCGACGACTTCGATGTCGCCGGTGGGCATGTTGGGATTCTCCAGGCCGGCGGCGCGGCGGCGGACGCGGCCCTTGACAGCGACGACGTACTCCGGACGCGCTGCGTCAGCCTTGGCGTGGGCGGCTGTGGCCTGCTCGTCGACGACCACCTGTGCGATGCCGGAGCGGTCGCGGAGATCGAGGAAGATGAGGCCGCCGTGGTCGCGGCGGCGGTTGACCCAGCCCATGAGAACGACATCCTGGCCGGCGTTCTCGGCGCGCAGCTCTCCACACATCCCGGTACGTTGCAAAGTGCCTAGAAAATCCAGATTCATCTCGTTCCTTTAATCCCTTATGCGCAGTTTTTGCGCGAGCTCGTTTCGAGCGATCTTGGTCTGTAGTCCGGTTGCGAAGGTCTTGAGTGTAAGGATACCGGATGCGAGTTCGTCTTCGCCGAGGATGACGATGTGGCGGGCGACGCGGTCGGCGGCCTCGAAGGACTTCTTGAGGCGGAAGGCTCCGTCGCCGACCTCGACGGAGAGACCAGCGCGGCGAAGTTCGCGGGCCAGGGCGAGAGCGGCGGCGTTGCACTCGGGGCCGAGGGGGGCGATGTAGGCGTCTAGCTTGGAAGGTTCAAGGTCCGAGGTTCGAGGTTCGAGGGCCTGCGCGGTGGATTGGGCTTGGAGGGTGAGGATGAGGCGGTCTTCGCCGATGGCGAAGCCGATGCCGGGGGCTCGCGGGCCACCCAGCATCTCGGAGAGGCCGTCGTAGCGGCCGCCGCCGAGGAGGGCGTTCTGCGTGCCCAGGCCGCTTGCTGGATCGGTGGACGAGGGGACGGTGAACTCGAAGGTGGTTCGGGTGTAGTAGTCGAGGCCGCGGACAAGGCGCGGGTTGACTGTGTATGCCACGCCTGATGCGTCGAGTGCGGCGCAGACCTGGGCGAAGTGGTCGCGCGAGGAGTCGTCGAGGTAGTCGGCGATGCGCGGGAGGGCGTCGATGAGGGCCTGGTCGGCGGGATCCTTGGAGTCGAGGACGCGCAGGGGATTGGTCTCGGCGCGGCGCTGATTGTCCTCGCAGAGTTGGTGCTTGATGGGGGCGAGGGCTTGCGCGCAGTGCTGACGCGTACCGCGTCCGGTCCGTGGAAGAGCCGACGGAGTTAAGTTCGAGCCGCCAGCCTTTAATGCCCAGCTCGTCGAGGAGGGTTGCGAGCATCTCGAGAACTTCGGCATCGCGTAGGGGGGATTCGGAGCCGGAGGTGACAGGGCCGAGGACCTCGACGCCGATCTGCCAGAACTGGCGGTAACGGCCACGCTGAGGCCGCTCGCGGCGGAACTGCGGCCCGATGTAGAAGAGCTTCTGGAGCTGGCCGCTGTCGGCGAGGTTGTGCTCGATGTAGGCGCGGACGACGCCGGCAGTGTTTTCGGGGCGCAGGGTGAGGGACTGCGCCTTCTCCGACTGCGCGCGGGCGCGGTCTTCCCATGTGTACATCTCTTTGGAGACGATGTCGGTCTCTTCGCCAACGCCGCGGGCGAAGAGCTGGGTGTCTTCGAAGATGGGGGTGCGAATCTCGCCGAAACCGTAGCGAGCGAAGACCGAGCGGGCGATGGATTCGACGCGGTTCCAGAGTGCGGTCTCGGGCGGGAGAAGGTCACGCGTGCCGCGGACGGCCTTCAGGGGATTGGACGGTGTTGGCATGGACTTCCAGTGTAGCGAAGGGCGGGGGTGGGGTGCAGAGCGAAGGACAGACATACGGCTAAGAGCCAAAAGTCAATTGCGCATCAACGGATCTGGCACCTAAGCAAGCAAGTCGCGCCTTCGCAAGGGAAGCCAGATTTCGCAGCGAGACAGTAAATTCGCTGCGGCTCGCGGGCTGATGAGATTGACCCATGTGGCGGAGCGGGATACACTTGTTAAGTTTGGCAGGTTTGGCGAATGCATCCGGTCCTCCGGGTGCAGGGCTGGCAGGTTCCGGACGCGCGGACGGTTGCACGAGTAAGTGCATATTTGCTCTGGCGGCGGTAGTTTCGGGACGGCTGGCTGGACACAGAGATCCTCTGGTTGCGTCCCCAGGCAAAACAATTCATGAAGGGTGCGGACGCTCGAGCGTCCAGCACAAAGGTTTCGCTATGTATGCAGTGATTCGTACCGGCGGCAAGCAGTACAAGGTCTCTCCGGGTGAGAAGTTCAAGATCGAGCGCACGGCGCACGAGAACGGCGCGATCGAGTTTGCAGACGTGCTGGCAGTGAGCAGCGAAGCGGGCAAGTTCGAGGCGGATCTGGCGGGCGCGAAGGTGACCGGCACGGTGCTGGGCGAAGGGCGCTTCGACAAGATCCTGGTGTTCAAGCTGAAGCGCAAGAAGCAGTACAAGAAGATGCAGGGACACCGGCAGGGCTTCGTCGAGGTTGCGATCAACGAGATTGTGGTGAACGGCAAGAGCTACAAGGCCGAGGCGGCCGCGAAGTAATTATAATCCGCAGCGGACCAAGGTTCGCGCGAAAGAGGCGACAGAATGGCACATAAAAAAGGTTTAGGTTCCTCCAAAAACGGGCGCGACTCCAATGCGCAGCGGCTGGGCGTGAAGAGGTTTGGCGGCGAGGCTGTACTCGGCGGCACCATCATTGTGCGCCAGCGGGGCACACCGCTGAAGGCAGGCGCGAATGTTGGACGGGGCAAGGACGATACGCTGTTCGCCAAGGTATCCGGTGTGGTGAGATTCCAGGACCGCGGTCAGCACGGGCGATTTGTGGCGGTCGATCCGGCAGAGGTCAGCACGGTTTCGGCGTAGAAGTCGAGTGGCAATGAAGATAGCGAAGGCCCCGATGAGTCGGGGCTTTCTGTTTTAAGGCACGCAATCGATCGGCTTGTTCGCAGGAATCAGATCGCCATGGAAACATCTTCTGCGGAGAACTCCGGCTGGCGGCTGGCGGCGTGATTCCGCAGCAGCTTCGACGGATGTGGCCGATGCAGGTTCGGAGGATGCCGCTTCGGGAGCCGATGCCGTTTGCGCCGGTTGAGCGCCGGGAGTGGCTTTGTTCTTGTAACACTGGCGGCAGAGCACGGGGCGGCCTTGGGTGGGCTTGAATGGGACGGTCGTCTCGATGCCGCACTCCGAGCAGACGGTGCGCGTCTCGGTGCGTGAGATGCCAGCCGCTGCCGGGACCGCTACCCGGTGCAGCGCCGGCAGATTGCGCGCCACGCCTGGACTTGCAGGGCTTACAGCGTTTGGGGTCGTTCTTGAATTGCTTGTCCAGGAAAAAGAGTTGTTCCCCGGCGGTGAAGATAAATTCGCCGCCGCAATCGGTGCAGGTTAAGATCCGGTCTACAAAGTCCATACCGTTTCTCCCTCGACATTCGTGCAGATAGAGATGATTGCTCCTGGCTCCGCGATTCGCGGATTAGCGGTCGGGAGGCATTTATTTCTGTGGTTTGGGAGGCGATAAATGAGGAGGCCGCCTGCTCCGTGGAGAGAAGGCGGCCAGCCATAGGTTAGAGGAGCAGGATTAGTCCTGTTCTTTGCGGATCTTCTTGCGATTGCGCTTGCGGGCAAGCGCTTCTTTGACGCGCTTCTTCTCGCCGGGCTTCAGATAGAAGGAGTGACGTTTCACTTCCTTGATGATGTCTTCGGTCTGAACCTTGCGTTTGAAGCGGCGCAATGCGTTTTCGAGAGGCTCGCCTTCCTGCACTCGAATCTCTGCCAAGGGGTATACACCTCCAAATCGTCCCAAGTGGGCAGAGTTCAGAATACCGCATAACGGGTGCACGCGGCGGATTTCTAGCGTCTGGGAGAAGTTTGGAGCGGACGTGAAAAGAAAGCTGGGCGCATGAAATAATCCATCCATGATTCGTGCGTATCGAGGAAGGCTGCCGGTGGTTCCAGCGACATGTTATGTGGACCTGTCCGCGCAGGTGATTGGCGACGTGGAGTTGGGTGAGAACGCCAGCGTGTGGATGAACGCGGTGCTGCGCGGGGACGTGAACGCGATCCGCGTGGGCGCCAACAGCAATGTGCAGGACTGCGCGGTGCTGCACGGGATGCGCGAGAAGTACCCGGTGCTGGTGGGCGATTGGGTGACGATTGGGCATAACGCGACGGTGCATGGATGCGTGGTAGAGGACCAGTCGCTGATCGGCATGGGGGCGACGATCCTGAACGATGTGCGGATCGGCGAGGGGTCGATCGTCGCGGCCGGCGCGGTGATTGCCGAGCATACGATCATTCCGCCCAACTCGTTGGTGGCGGGTGTTCCCGGCAAGGTGCGGCGGACGCTGGGCGAGGAAGACCGCAAACTGATCCTGAAGTACGCGCAGGACTACCTGGACTACGTTGCGATCTATTTGCAGGAGACGGAGTAGAGAGGTTGCGACCGCGAGTGTTTTGTTTGCGTCTAATCAATGATGGAGTGAGATTTGCAGAGGTTTGTTGTGGCAGGCCGGCTGCAAAAGATGCAATGGAGCGCGATTTCGCTGTATATTTAAAGACCTAGCGTGCTCATCTCTGTTCCTGACTCTGTTTGGTTTGCTTCGGCGGACGTGTCGATTGAATCCCGGATCGGTTTTCGGGTTTAGAAATCGCAGGGTCGCAGTGTCTTCTTTTGGCTGGGGAACGAATCCTGCACTGGAAGGTTGCCATGAAACGATCCGATCGCTGTCGCCGCATCCCCGACCCGCAAGGGCTATATCATCCGCGCAATGAGCACGATGCCTGCGGCATGGGGCTGGTAGCGAGCATACGCGGAGAGCAGAGCCACGAGATCATCCGCAAGGGGCTCGAGGTCCTGATCAATCTGACGCATCGCGGCGCAGCGGGATGCGATCCGGAGACGGGTGATGGCGCGGGAATCCTGATCCAGATTCCGCACGCGTTCTTCCAGCAGGAGTGCGGCAAGCTGGGGATGCAGTTGGGCGAGCGCGGAAGTTATGGTGTGGCCATGGTGTTTCTGCCGGTGGACAAGCACAGCCGGCTACAGTGCGAAGGCGTGCTGGAACGGATTGCGCAATCCGAGGGCCTGAGCGTATTGGGATGGCGCGACACTCCGGTGAATGGCGATCTGATTGGCCGCGAGGCGCGCGCCACGCAGCCGTACATCGAGCAGATGTTCATAGGCGCTCCCGAGGGGATGGAGGAGGACGCCTTCGAGCGCCTGTTGTATCTGGTGCGCCGGCGGACGGAGAATGAGATTGCGCAGTCGGAGATCGAGCACAAAGAGGACTTTTACATTCCTTCGCTCTCCTGCCGCACGATCGTCTACAAGGGCCTGATGCTGGCTCCGCAGATTGAGAAGTTTTACTACGAGCTGGCCAATCCGCTGGTGGCGAGCGCCTTGTGCCTGGTACACCAACGTTTCTCGACCAACACGTTTCCCAGTTGGAAGCTGGCGCACCCATACCGCTACATGGCGCACAACGGGGAGATTAACACCATTCGCGGCAATGTGAGCTGGATGAATGCCCGCCAGTCGGTGCTGGATAGCCCACTCTACGACGGCAAGATCGACAAGCTGTACCCGGTGATTGTGCCGGGTGGCAGCGATTCTGCGTCGATCGACAACGCGGTGGAGTTCCTCTACCAGTCGGGCCGGTCGCTGCCGCATGTGATGGCCATGCTGATTCCCGAAGCGTGGGCGGGCAATCCGGATATGGACCCAAAGAAACGCGCATTCTACGAGTACCACGCGTCGTTGATGGAGCCGTGGGACGGGCCGGCGTCGGTGTGCTTCACCGACGGGCGCGTTGTGGGAGCGACGCTAGACCGCAACGGTTTGCGGCCTGGGCGGTACATTGTGACCAAGGACGATTTGGTGGTGCTGGCATCGGAGGCGGGCGTCATCGAGGTGCCACCAGAGGATGTGCGCAAGAAGGGCCGGTTGCAGCCGGGGCGGATGTTCCTGGTGGACACGGTGGAGCATCGCATTATCTCGGACGAAGAGATTAAAAAATCGCTGGCTGGGCGCCAGCCCTACGCGGAGTGGCTGAAGGAGCAGCAGGTACTGCTGGACGACCTGCCGGAGCCGTGGCGTGTGATCACATCGGACCCGGAGACCCTGCTACGCCGCCAGCGCGCCTGCGGATACAGCGAAGAGGACCTGCGAATTCTGTTGAACCCCATGGGGTCGAAGGGCGAGGAGCCGATCGGATCGATGGGAGCGGACACTCCCCTGGCCTGCCTCTCCGACCGGCCGCAGCAGTTGTTCAGTTACTTCAAGCAACTATTCGCGCAGGTGACCAATCCGCCGATCGACCCAATCCGCGAAGAGTTGGTGATGTCGTTGATCAGCTACATCGGGACGGAGCGCAACATTCTGAACGAGGCCCCGGAGAACTGCCACACGCTGAAGATTCCGCACCCGATCCTGACCAATCGCGATCTGGAGAAGCTGCGCCACATCTCATCGGGCGATCTGCTGGCGACCACTTTGCCGACCTTGTTTCGCGCGGCCGATGGGGAGGTGGGTCTGAAGCATGCGCTGGACGACCTGAGCGAACGCGCGGCGTACGCGGTGGCCTCCGGCT
>CAWERM010000094.1:0-12647 GCA_963810995.1 uncultured Acidobacteriaceae bacterium
AAATATCGTCCACATAATTCATCGTGCGTATTGCTTCGCCAGAGAGAGGCATCGTCGCTCCTGTCAAATAGAACTTCACTCCCACCAGTCTACCGCGCCCGCCTAAAAATCTGTCATCCTGAAAGGTCCTTATTGTTTTTCATTCCGTAGCGAAGCGCAGGAATCTGCTTACGCGGTTGTCGGTATTATGTTCGTCATTCTGGCTGAGCCTGAATCTCCGTCACGGCCCTTGCCGTTGCCTGTTCTTAATGCTTATTCGTTGTACGCTTTCTGTTGTTTGTCCTGAATCGGTTTCATCGGTGTCAATCGGTGTTAAGCTTCTCCTTCGCCGCCTCCACCTCATCCCGGTCCGTCATCTCCATCAACTCCGCCAGCTTCTCCGCCATCTCCGGTTGATCGCATCCGCCTCATATCTCCAGCTCCAGTTGCCTAGCCGGTTGGCCGGCGTATTCATGCGCGCCTCGCTGCCCAGGCACAGGATGTCCTGCATCGGTAAAGATGCACGGCTTCGCCACCGACCGCGCCGCCGCCCGCATCATCGCACCCACAATCTCCTCGTCCCGCTCGATCGGCTGCAAATAGCGCTGCACATGCGCGCGCTCCTCCGCGGTCGCCCCGCTCTTCCACCATCCCAGCATGGTGTCGTTGTCGTGCGTCCCCGTATAGGCAACCGTATTCGGCACATATTGGTGCGGCAGATAGATATGCGCGCCGCGGTCGGAAAATCCGAACTGCAAGCATCCGCATCCCCGGCATTCCGAAGCGCTCGCGCAGTTCGTCCACCTCCGGCGTAATCAGCCCAAGGTCTTCGGCTATAAACGGCAGCTCGCCGAAGACATCCTTCAGCCGTTGGAACAATTCCAGTCCCGGAGCCTTCACCCACTGCCCATGGATCGCCGTCGGCTCATCCGCCGCAATCGACCAGTACGCCTCGAAGCCGCGAAAGTGGTCTAGCCGGATCATGTCGTACAGCGCCAGCGACCGCCGCACTCGCGCCACCCACCAATCGAACCCGCGCTCCTGCAACAAACCCCACCGGTACAGAGGATTGCCCCAGCGCTGCCCCGTCGCCGAGTAGTAATCCGGAGGCACGCCCGACACACGCACCATCCGTCCCTTCTCATCCAGCTCGAACAGCTCCGGATGCATCCACACGTCCGCGCTGTCGTAGTTCACAAAGATCGCCAAATCGCCCAGGATGCGAATCTTCCGCTCCGTGCAGTATGCCCGCAGAGCGCGCCACTGCTCGTCGAAGAAGAACTGGATCACCTGTTCCACCGCCAGATCCCGCCCCTGCTCGGTCAGCAGCGCTGCCAGCGTGTCGTGCTTGCGCAGCGCAAACTCCTCCGGCCACTGGTTCCAGCTCGCATCGCCGAATCTGCGCCGCAGCACGATAAAGCTTGCATAGTCTGGCAGCCAGCTCATATTTTCCTGACAGAAATTCTGAAACCTCGCCAGGTCGCCATCGCCCGCGCGTTCCAGAAAGTTCCCCGCAGCGTCTTCAATCAGCGGTAGCTTGCGCCTCGCCGCCGCAACCAGATCCGCCGGCTCATCCAGCCGTGCCCACTCCTGCACGCGCTCTGCGGCAATCCATCCCTCCTCTGCCAGCCGCTCCGGGCTGATTAGCGCCGGATTGCCCGCGAACGCCGATACGGCAGAGTAGGGCGAGCCGCCAAACCCAGGAGGATTCAGCGGCAATACCTGCCATAGCCGTTGCTTCGCCGCCGCCAGAAAATCCACAAACGCATACGCCGCTGGCCCAAAGTCCCCCACACCGCCCGGCGATGGCAGACTCGTCACATGCAGCAGCACGCCGCTCATTCGGTCCCGATTCATCCCCTCACCCTTCAACCCGCAAGCTCATAGTTGATCGTGAAACAATAACTAACAACCAACAAGCACCAACAAATAAGCCTGCCTCCAACCCAGCGCTCATCTGAACACAGGGAAGGAGACAGGCACATGTACTCTCAACCTATCTTCCCGTTGGCAGGCTTGTAGCCGGCTTTTTTGCCATCCGAACTCCGCCGCCCTTGTTGTACATGTCCGTCAACGTCCCCATGTACACGCGGAATATCTCCTCCCGCTGCTGGCTCAGCAACTGCTCCCGCGTAGCATCGATGTTCTTCGCAATATCGTCCGCCGACGGCTCCTGCTTGTCCGTAATGCTCAGCACCACGCCGGTCTGTCCTGCATTGATCGGCCCCGAGATACCACCCTTGTCCAGCGAAAACGCCACGGAACCCGGCCCGCTCATCGCTCCCAGGTCGGCCACCTGCCCGTCCTGGCCCACCAGTCCGCTCGACTTCACCGGCAGCTTCAACTCCGCCGCCGCCTTCTTCAGGTCGTTTAGCTCCTTGGCCCGCGCAGCCAGCTTGGTCGTCTCCGCCTGCAACATTTGTGGGGCCTTCTGCTCGCGGTAGTCGTCCAGAATATGCGACTTGTACGCCGCAAACTCCGGTGCGTGCGCCGACTTCACGTCCAGCACGGTAAACAACGCATAGCCGTCCCCGGTCGATGCCGCAGCCGGGGCCGCGCCCTTGTCCGCCGTAAACGCCTGGTTCAGCATCTGTCCCGCATCCGACAGGCCGCCGATCACGGCGTCCTTCGCCACATAGTCGGTCGTCACCGGGTGCAGTCCATGTGCTGCCGCCGTCTTCTCCAAACCGTTCTTCTTCGCCTCGTCCACAAGCTGGTCGGCAAACGTCTTCTCCGCCGCACCCTGCTTGTCCTGCTGTAGCGTCTTCTCAATCGTGTCTTAACCTCAGCCAGCGGCTTCACTCCCGCCGCCTGCTTTTGTTCCGTCTGGATGATGTGGTACCCGAACGACGACCTCACCAGCCCCGAAGTCTGTCCCGGATTCAGCGCCATCGCGGCCTTTGCGTAGGCCGGATCCAAACTCGCTGTCGCAATCATCTGCAACTCGCCGCCCGAGTCCTTGCTCCCCGGATCCTCCGAGTACTTCTTCGCCAGCTCCGCGAAGTTGCCTCCAGCCTTCAACTGGTTCAGCACATCCTGCGCCTTGGCCTTGGCCGCCGCATCCGTCGCCGCATCCGAACCCGTCTTCACCGCAATCAGGATGTGTCGCGTCTTCACCTGCTCCTCGGTCTTGTACTGCTCCAGATGCGAGCTGTAGTACGCCTGCACCTCTGCATCGCTCACCATCACCTTGCCGCCCGGCATCTTTGCCGCGTCAAACGCCGCATACTCGATCTTGCGCGTCTCTGGAATCGCCACCGCGTATTTGGCCGCATTCTGCTTGAAGTAATCCTGTAGCTCTGCGTCCGACGGGTTGATCGTCTTCTTCAGATCGTCCAGCGATACCGCCGCGTAGTCGAACTGCACCTTCATCCCCTTAACCAGATAGGCCTTGCGCACCTCCGCGTCCGGCACCGCCGCTCCGCCCGTCACTAGGGCCTGCAGCCGTTGCAGTTCCATGTCGTCCTTCACCTGCGACTCAAAGTCCGAACGCGTCGTTCCGAACTCCGTCTGCACAAAGTTCATATACTGGTCGTCGCCGATGTACTTCCCGTCGGGAAACAGGTACTCGGCAAATGGCCCCGTCCGCAACTCGCGCTTGAGGTCCTCGTCAGACACCTGTAGGTGCAACCGGTCCGCCGCCTGCTTCAGCATTGCCCGCTGCACCAGAGTCTCCTGCGCCCGGTCCATCATGTACGGCAGCAGAAAGTCCGGATAGTGCTGCTGCTGCAACATCCGCTGCGCCAGCTTCGTTACATCGTCCGCCTTGATCTCCGTGCTCTCCCCGAACATACGTCCCAGCGCTCCGGGTTCTCGCACCGTCGCATATACCGTCGTGTCGTTCGAGCCGGAGGCATCGATCAACCCAGGAACCAGGTAGATCACCATGGAGACGCACGCAGCGCCAATGATGACACCAAACATTACCTTGACTGCCTTTGTGTCTTTCTGAAGAAAACGAATCATGCTGACCCAGCGACCTTGATTGCACACCGCCCCTAGATGGAAACTCTGCCGGCTCTGAACCCCTCGAATCCAGGCTCAGGTCCAAGCCGCTTCCACTGAAAACGGCGCATCTGCCCGTTGGTTTTGCGCGTCCCAGCGCAGCAATCTCCCGCGCTCCAGGACGACAGCAGGGCAAGCGACCAGTATAAATCACCCGCTCACCGCCCGCAGAAAAGAGGCCGCAAGAGCGGCCCCTTCACCTTCCATGATTCAGACCGCTTTAGTACGGATAGGGATAGTAGGGATAAGGATAGCCGTACGGATAAGGCCGATAGTACACCGGAGGATAGCGCCGTTGCAGTTGCTGCGGCTGTCCCATCGCCGGAACTCCCTGTGCCATCCGGTCCATCTCTGCCTGCGACACCGTCGATACGGTCGCCGGCTGTGCCAGGTGGAACGTCAGCAGCCCTTCGGACGGAACATACACCTGGCCGCTAGGCGACGCCGCCGAGGACCCAAGACCCAGCGCTCCGCCTGCGCCCGCGCCGATCGCCGCACCCTTGCCGCCCGCCGCCGCCGCGCCAAACAGCGCTCCAAGGGCAGCGCCCACAGCCGTGTGGTTCACCGTCTGCACCGTCTTGTCGCCCGTGTTGTGGCCCCATACATCGGAGACGATCGGGTAGCTCTGTGCGCCCAGCGTCACCTGAGTCAGTTGCAGTGAAAGTTCGCCGCGCCCAGCCAATGCACCCGATTTCTTTGCGTCCACCACGGTTCCCTGCACCGTCGCACCCCGTGGAATGGCCACCGCGCCGCCCGCCACCACATCGTTCACCACAATGCCGTCGAAGTGGTCGCCCGGCTTGGCTTGCGCGCTGTTCAGCGTCTGGTTGATGCGCATTCGCAGCAACGCGCCCGCCGGCACAGTTACCGCTATGCCGGCCTCCTGTCCGCCATACACCGGCGAAGCTGCATATCCCTGCTGTGGTGGACCGTAGCCTTGTTGCGCAGTGCCGGCAGGCGGCGCCTGCTGCCCACCGTAGGGAGGTCGATACTCCGGAGCGCCCGGTCCGTAATTCGGCGCTCCCGTCTGGTTAGGCGACTGGTTCGTCGCCTGGTTGGGTGCCTGGTTCGGCATCTCGGTATTGTCCGAGTCTGGCGACCCCTCCACCACCTGTGCAGGCGCCTGTTGCGCTGGCTGCGTACTCGCGTTCTCTCCGCCCAACGTCATCTCGTCGACTACCTTCTGCACCCCTTTGGTCTTCGATACGATCGTCTCGGCCTCAACCCGCAGCGCCTCGGTCTCCACCGTGCCGCTCAGCGTCACTACACCGTACACCGTCTCGGTCGTCATTGACTGGTTAGCCAGATCGGCCGCGCCTGCCAACGCCTTCAGAACATTCGCCTCCACCTGTGCGTCCGGCATCGTCGCCTTGGCCGCTGGAGCCGCAGCCTGAGTCTGTGTCTGGTCTGGGGCCGCTGTCTTTGCGGGACCCTGCGCCATTGCAACCGCGCTCAAAGCAATCGCCGTAGCCAGCAACATCGCTGCGTTGCCCTTGATGTCTCGAACTAAAGTTCCACGAACCAACCCAAGATCCATTCGACGTTCCATGCGTTCCTCCAAATCTCCCAGGGTCGGGCAGTTTCGCTCGCGGCCCCTACTCTTGCAGACTCGAAAATCGTGAAATAGTTACGCTCCCGCCTTGGATAAATGTACTGCCGATTGCATCATTTCCATCTCTCGACTTTCATTAATGTACAGCCGCTGGCAATACGTCCTGCGCCTCTATAGTTGCACCTAGTTATAGGCCGATTACACGCCTCGTAGGACGCACACAGGTTTGACCTGCCTTCTCAACGGAAGTATACTGATACTGCGGGGTGGAGCAGCCCGGTAGCTCGTTGGGCTCATAACCCAAAGGTCGGAGGTTCAAATCCTTCCCCCGCAACCAATCAAACCATTCAAGATCAAAGGCATAGGAGATTGCGGCTCCTGAGCCTATTCTGTTGAATAGCAGATAAGCTGCCGATAAGTTCAGACTGTTGCTCTGCGCTCACCGTTGGACTGTGTTCGGTTTGCTTCGCTTCCACATCCGCAACGGCCTTTGCCACGGCCCTCTCATTTTCCGCACCGAGCATCCGGGCGGCCTCAAGGTTCCGCTCAAATTCAGGCGTCCAGCCGTACACGTCCAGCGTGAACGATCCGGTGAGCGAATGGTCTATACACGGTCAGTCGCTTCCCTGACAATCCGTGCGACTGCTTGGTTCACATCTTCGCGCTTCGGGCGCGTTGCTGGCTTAGGCTTCGCTGATTTGACGGGTTTCTTCTTGTTTGCCGTGCCCGCAGTCTAAGCCCGCCGTCAGCACTGTAGAAATTCAAACTGACCCACTACTGGGCGCTGCTGTGCCGTGCCAGAGTTGCGCGCGATCGTGTATTCTTATGCACGACCTGACAGGAGGCAACTCCTTCTGGCATGTTCTTTCGTCGAACAGGTGTCCTGGTACGACGCGGAACCGACGGACGCTGGCTAAAATGGCCGGCTGTGCGGTTCTAGATACCGTCGTAGACTCCAGACGGGCCCGCTACAACTCAAACGAATTGAGAGAAACCAACTCCGGCTGCTTGAGTTGGGAGGGGATCTTATGAGTGAGACCTTTGCCATTGGTATAGGCGGTGCCGCCGGGCAGGGTGTTGCCACACCGGGCGACATCTTTGCAATGATCTTCAGCCGTCGCGGGCTGCACCTGAACGCATACAACGCGTACCAGTCGATCATTCGCGGCGGGCATACGTTTCTGACCATTCGCACGGGCGTCGAACAGGTCGAGTGCATGGGCGACGGCATCGACCTGCTGATCCCGCTCAACCAGGACACGATGGACCGCCATCTGCGGTTGCTGACGGCGGGCGGCGCGTGCATCTATAACGAAGACACGATCAAGCCGGGCGCGGCGGCAGACGGCGTGCAGCTATGCCCACTGCCGGTTAGTAAAATGGCCGACATCACACGCAACAAGGTGGCGCAGAATACGCTGGCTCTGGGCGCGGCGCTCAGCATGATGGGCGTGGGCTTCCAATCGCTGGAGAGCGTGATTGCGGGGCAGTTCGGACGCAAGGGCGAGGCGGTGGTGAAGGAGAACGTCGACCTAGCACGCACCGGATACGAGTACGCCACGGCAAACTTCAAACCGTTCGCCAGGCCTCTGCCTATGACCGAAAAGCGCTATGCGGTGCTGAGCGGCAACACGGCGATGGCAATGGGCGGCGCGGCCGCAGGAGTGAAGTTCTACTGCGCGTATCCCATGAGCCCATCCACCGGGGTTCTGCACTGGATGGCGGGGCACGGGCGCAAGGCGGGAATCATGGTACGGCAGATGGAGGACGAGATCGGCGTCATCAACATGGCGATCGGTGCGGCGCACGCGGGGGTGCGCTCAATGTGCGCAACCTCCGGCGGCGGCTTCGCGCTGATGACCGAAGGATTGGGCCTCTCGGCCATGGCCGAGATTCCCGTGGTGGCGATCAACTGCCAGCGTGCCGGCCCATCCACCGGAGTGCCCACCAAGACAGAGCAGGGCGACCTATGGCAGGCGCTCGGCGCGGCGTTCGGCGATTTCCCGCGGGTGATTGCCGCGCCGCTCAACATCGGCGACTGCTTCACGCTGATGGCCGAGATTTTCAACGTCACGGACCTCTTCCAGTGTCCGGGTATCGTACTCTGCGATCTTTTGCTCTCCGAGGGGCGGCTGAGCGTCGATCCAAAGGTGCTGAACTTCAAGCCTGCGATTGATCGCGGCGAACTGATTACGACCAACGGCGATCTGAATCATGAGGAATACCTGCGCTACAAGTTCACCGAAAGCGGCGTCTCTCCGAGGGCGATTCCCGGACTGCCGGGTTACACGCACACAGTCGCCAGCGACGAGCATGAAGAGAATGGAGTGCTCATCAGCGACGAGTACACCAATGCTGGCAAGCGCCGCGCCATGATGGACAAGCGCATGCGCAAGGTGGCGGGGATCGAGGCCATGGTGCCGTCGCCAGCACTGGAAGGGCCGAAGGACGCGGATGTGACGCTGATCGGATGGGGATCGACCGACGGCACCATTCGCGAGGCGCGCACCAGGCTGGCCGAGCAAGGAATTACGGCAAACCAGTTGCAGATTCGTTGGCTGGTGCCGTTGCACGGCGATGCGATCCTGAAGATTCTGCGCGCCGCGAAGCACACCATTATTGTGGAGAACAACTACAGTGGGCAATTCGCACGTTATCTGCGCAGCGAAACCAGCTTCGTGGCCAACGGGCACATCCGCAAGTACGACGGAGAGCCCTTCATGCCGCACCACATTGTAGAGGGAGTGCATCAGCAGCTTGCCGGTTCAACCACTCTTTCCATTCCAACCCACGAAGTGATGGTCTAAGGAGATAAGACAATGGCGACGTTGAATGTAGTGGCTCCCGGGCCCATTGCGATGGCGGACTTCAAGGGCAAGGTCGATCCCGACTGGTGCCCCGGATGCGGCGACTTCGGAGTGCTGGCGGCGGTGCAGAAGGCGCTGGTAGAGCTACAGATCCCCAATCACCGCGTGGCCACGGTCAGCGGCATCGGCTGCTCGTCCAACTTTCCCGGTTTCATCAATACCTACGGGATGCACACGCTGCACGGGCGCGCTCTGCCGGTGGCAAGCGGACTGAAACTGGCCAACCACGGGCTTACCGTGCTGGTGACGGGAGGCGACGGCGACGGCTTCGGCATCGGCTGCGGCCACTTCGTGCATGCCATGCGCCGCAACATCAACATGACATACCTCGTGCTGGACAATCAGATCTACGGACTCACCACGGGGCAGACATCACCCACCAGCCGCATCGGCATGAAGACCAAGAGCAATCCGTACGGCAACGAGGACACGCCGGTGAACCCTCTGACGCTGGCCCTATCGGCGGGCGCGACCTTTGTGGCGCGCGGATTCAGCGGCGATCAGAAGCACCTGACCGAGCTGATCAAGCAGGCCATCCAGCACAAGGGCTTCTCGTTCCTCGATGTCTTCAGCCCATGCGTCACTTACAACAAGGACAACACCTTCCAATGGTTCCGTCCGCGGGTGAAAAAGCTGGAAGACAATGCGGAGTACGACGCGACCAATTGGGTCGCCGCCGTGGAGAAGGCGACGGTGTGGGGCGACGAGATTCCCATCGGTAAATTTTACGAGAACACTGAGGTCCCAACACTGGAGGAGACGGAGCCGGTGCTCGAAGCTGGCCCGCTGATTGATCGCGAACTGTACATCGCGCCCGACGTAGCAAGGAAGTTCGTCGAAGAGCTGATGTAGGGATAGATGTCGTGGTTTATGCTAGGCATCGCTTCGCTTCTTGGCCTGGCAAGCGCGCACGACCGACTGCTTTGGATATCCAGCAATGGTGTGTAACTCCACAGATCATCGAGATTGCCCAAGGCCCCTGTCGAGTCATGACTATATCCGCCTAGGAGCGCCGCGACCACGAGATCATCAACGGTAGCCGCCGCAAGCGCATCGCCCGCGGCTCCGGAACCACCGTCCAGGAAGTCAACAACCTCCTCCGCCAGTACGCCCAGATGCGAAAAATGTTCAAATCCATGGGCTCCGGCGGCGGCATCAAAACCCAGCAGCCATGATGCAGCAAATGCAACCCAAACAGCGCTTCGGCCGGTAGGGCTTCTCTCTCACACAGCCCCAGAAGATTGTCATCCTGAGCGAAGCGCACAGCGCGAGTCGAAGGACCTTCGGTTGCTTGTTTTTGTATTACCTCTCGTCGTACAGCTTCATAGGCTTGCCCCACTCTCCACTCAAATCCACCCAAGTCGGATTGCCCCGCTCAATCAAAACAATCTTCTTCGCCCACGCCCACCCTTTCAACTGCTTTTCGCGCGCAATCGCATACAGAATACTAGGATGCCGCTCGAACCACACCAGCCGATTGCAGTTGTACTTTTTGGAGTATCCCTCAAAGTGGCCATTCTTATGTTGCAACACGCGAACCTCAATCCCACTCGTCACGCCAATGTAAAAATTATGGCTCCGGCTCGCCGGGTGCCCCATTTATTGCGCACTTTGCGATGAGTGGGATTCGCGCCACGAATCTACGACCCAACCCCAAATCGGAAGGGCCCGCGTTTACGCGGGCCAAAAAAGACCCCGGTCGAAGACCGGGCACCTCTCTGCCGACGGCCTGAGTGCAGCGCGCAGTGCGCAACGAACGATGCGTCCGCCCAACTCACCTCTAACAAACCCCGTTCGCCTCACCACGCCTCTCCGCCCACCAGAAACTTGATTCCCGAACCCAACCACCCACGGCCCGCATCCAAAATTACGAGCCCACAATGGACCACAACCTCGACCACACAATCGCCCTCCTCACCCGCACGCCTGCCGCCCTCGACACCCTTCTCCGCGATCTCCCCGCACCCTGGACCCTCGAAAACGAAGGCCCCAACACCTGGAGCGCCTACGAAGTGATTGGCCATCTGAACCACTGCGAGCGCGTCGACTGGATGCCCCGCGCTCAAATGATCCTCACCCACGGCGAGAGCCGCACCTTCGAGCCGCTGGATCGCCTCGCCCAGCAACGCGACAGTGCAGGCAAGTCGCTCCCCCAACTGCTCGATGAATTCACCCAACTCCGCGCGTCCAACGTCCGCGACCTACGCGCACTCAACCTCACCCCGCAGCAACTCGCTCTCCGCGGAACCCATCCCGCCTTCGGCCCCGTCACCCTGTCGCAACTCCTCTCCACATGGACCGTGCATGACCTGACCCACCTTCACCAGATCTCCCGCTTACTCGCCCACCAGTACCGCGCCGCTGTCGGCCCCTGGAGCGCCTACCTAGGCGTCCTCCAATGCACCGGTCACAGCGCCTGAACCCCTTTCGCAGAGAGGTCCGCGCTAGCGATTTTTGTTCGCCGGGGTGAGTACGCACCACACAAAAAACGCATCCTCAAACTTTGGTATAAATCATTGAAAAATTTGGTAGCGTTACCGGGGCTCGAACCCGGACTCTCCGCCTTGAGAGGGCGGCGTGTTAACCAGTTACACCATAACGCCATCGTCGCGCGCAGGAGGATGTTCCCTCCAGTGCAGCCTCAACTATACCAGCGCGCGATTGGCGGCTCAACCTTTGCCCCGACTCACAACGCGCTTACAAACCCAGCTTCTTGACCTCGTCGTTGTAGTACTTGCGGTATAGGATTTCCCACTCCTGCGATCCCTCGAGGATGATCTTGCGCTGCGAGGCAATCTTCTGCCGCGCGTTGGCGTCGAGTTTAGTCTCCTCGGCCAGCAGCTTCTCCAGCGCCTTGCGCGCCTCCTGGCGGATGGTGTTGCGGTCCTCCAGAAAGTCGCACTCATCGATCTCGGCCAGAGTGTCGGCCACGGTATGCGCCAGCTTGTTCAACTTGTCGGCCGAGATTCTCACAGCACCGCCTTGTACTTGCGCGCCAGCTCGTTCTTCACCTTCTTAAACATCTCCTGATAATTGGCGCCGGTGCGCAGCATATCTTCCTGGAAGGCGTCCAGGATGACTCGCACCTCGTCGTTGATGCGGTCTTCCAGCGCCAGCTCGTCCACCATGGCCGCCGCTACCCGCTCGTTCAAGACGGTTGCCTTCGCCGTCGTGATCATCTTGGCGTCCACCAGGTGCTTCAGCGTCTGGCGCGCCAGATACCCAACATAATCTCTGGAAAATATCATCGCTTTCCTCCAGAATACACCAGCACGCGGTCTGGTTGGAGAAGGAACAGCTTTGCGTCGCGGGTGTCCTGTCGTGCATGATGGAAGCCAGCCGCCCTTTCCACTCCTCTGCGTTCATGCACTGGCTCGGGGACGCGGAACCATAGTGGGCGGACAGGACAAAACCGGGCAGAACTTATACAGCGAACCAGAACAAGGACAAGCCAAATGACGTCTCGCACCCGATTCAGCAAGAAGCCCGCGCCAGACCCAAAGAACCAGCCGATGGCGTTGGGACCGTTGTTCGGCCTTGCGACAGTCTGTCTTCTGGGTATTGTCGGCATGTACCTGTGGACCACCCGCCATGCTCCCGCACCGGTTGCACCCGCTACCCGTCCCGCCGTATCCGCGTACACACCGCAGCACATCTACTCCGAGACAGCCAATCCAGCCGCTGAGATCGCTGCCGGACTGGCCCAGGCCAAGCGCGAGCACAAGCGCGTGATCCTGGACTTTGGCGGCGACTGGTGCGGCGACTGCCAAGTGCTCGATCTCTACTTCCATCAGCCCCCTAACGACGATCTGCTGCAGAAAAACTTTGTTCTGGTGCATGTGTGGATCGGCCACATGGACACCAACCTGGATGTGGCCGCGCGCTATGGCGTCCCCATCGCCAAGGGCGTGCCCGCGCTGGCCGTTCTTGGGACGGACGGCAAGGTCCTGTACGCACAGGCGACGGGCCAGTTCAACGATATGCGCCACATGCAGCCAACCTCGGTAACAGAGTTCCTGGAAACGTGGAAGAGCTGAACGCGGCAGGCCCGGCCCACGAACCGGGGCAAGCCGCCCCGAGGCCGGTTGCGACAGAATACATGTATCCGCGCGTTCGCGCAATTATCGCGCCCGCATGAAGCGCCTGCTGCGCTGGTACGCGGTGCTCTCCGCGTGCGCTGCACCGGACCCTGCTCAGTGTGTTGGCCCACGACAGCCTGAACATAGCGCAGTCCACCGCCTACT
>CAWERM010000095.1:0-15058 GCA_963810995.1 uncultured Acidobacteriaceae bacterium
GCCGATCCCCTTGCCGCGGAACGCGGGACGGACGAAGAGGTCTTCCAGGTAGATGCCCGCGTGGCCGCGCCAGGTGGAGTAGTTGTAGAAATAAAGCGCGAATCCGAGGGGGACGAAGCTGCCCATTGCAGGCTGCAGGTCGTCAGTTGAAGGCGAGAATGCCGGAACAGGGTCGTGCCACTCGGCGATGAGGCAGTGGAAGCGTGGGGTGGGGCCGAAGCCGTCGCGCAGCAGGTCTGCGTGGGTGGCGATGGCAGAGGCGGGTTCGCGCTCGTACTCGGCCAGCTCTCGGATGAAGGCGAGGATTTCGGGGATGTCGGTGGGGACGGCAGGGCGGATATTAATCATAAGAATATGGTTGAGATATTTACTGTAAATCCAACCAATAAAATCCTATTTTCGTTGATGATTGGAGGGGGCGTTAGGATTGGCGGCAAGCCACTTGTCGAAAGGGATGTTGAAATCGAAGAGCTCCTGTTTGCCGTCCTGGGTGTAGATCATCTTGATGTAGAGGACGGCGCCTTTGAGGGCGGGATCGTCGATGCCGGTGATGTCGTAGAAGAGGTAGCCGGCCAGGGTGGAGTGGGGCTTGACGATGGTGCTTTGGAAGCCGAAGTCGGTGTCGTCCTGGGCGATCTTTTTATCGACGGGGGTGCGTTGGACGGGGAAGGGGTCCAGCGGGATGTGGATGGGCTTGGTGCTTTTATAGGTGAAGAGGCGGCGATTGATCTCGTCCTCTGTGGCGGCGGGGATTTTGTCGTTGGCGGCGGAGATGAACTGCATGCGGGCGTCGCTGAGTTGCAGGGCGAGGTCGCCGTCGTTGGTAAAGATGACGCGGACGGGCAGCAGGCCGTGCTGGATGTAGGGCAGGCGGAAGAAGCTGCACCGCTTGGGGTCGTCGCATGGGTCGGCGGCGATGGTGAGATGCTCACCGGGGTGGGTTTCGTTGGCGGGGTAGCTGGATGCAGGGTTGGGCGGCGGAGCCGATTTTTTGTTGGCGGCGCGGGCAGGCAAGCATAACAGGGATGCTGCGAGGATGGCACTGGTGGAGAGCACACGGAACGCGGACAATGGGCGTGAATTGGACGCGTTGTAATGCGAGCTCATGCTGGGTTGATTATCATCATCACGGATGCCGTGGTAAAGCTGGGCGGTTGCGGTTCCTTGGAACGAGAGAGCGGCGAACGATGGGAATGGCGCTGTATAGCTTGCTGCTGATGATGGCGCTGGGGGTGTGCTCGCCGTGGTGGCTGGCGCGGAAGGTACGCTACCGCACGGGGATGAGGCAGCGGCTGGGGCGGGTTCCGGCGGAGTTGCGGGCGGCGGTGGCAGGCCGACAGGTGGTGTGGATCCATGCGGTAAGCGTGGGCGAGGTACTGGCGGCGACCCGGCTGGTGACGGAGTTGGAGGTGGCGCTGGGTGCTGGGTGGGTGGTAGTGGTTTCCACGACGACGGCTACGGGCCAGGTGCTTGCGAAGGAGCGGTTTGGCGCGGAACGTGTGTTTTATTATCCGCTGGACTTTGCATGTTGCGTACGGGCGTATCTGCGGGCGCTGAGGCCGAAGTTGCTGGTGCTGATGGAGAGCGAAGTGTGGCCACGGATGCTGGTTGAGTGCGGGCGGGCGGGCGTGACGGTGGCTGTGGTGAATGCGAGGGTGAGTGATAGAAGCTATTCGCGGGCGATGCGGGTGAGGGCGGTTTGGGGACGAGTGCTGCGGCGGGTGGATTTATTTTTGGCGCAGAGCGAGGAGGATGCTCGGCGGCTGGAGGCGATGGGCACGCGGGCTGAGTCAGTACGGGCGATTGGGAACCTGAAGTATGACGTACGGACGGCGAAGACGAGCCGGGTGGCGGAACTGATTAAGCAGGCTGCGGCGGGACGGCCGATTGTGGTGGCGGGGAGTACGGTGGACGACAAGAAAGGGGTTCGTGGTGAATGGGAAGAAGAGGCTGTGATCCAAGCTTGGTGTGGGTGGCCTCGCGAGAAGTTCGGCGCACTCCTTGTTATTGCTCCCAGACATCCAGAGAGGTTTGCTTTGGCTGAGATTCGGACGAGCGAGTTCCTATCAGTGAGGGCAAGCAGATGGAACCTAGATCCCACCAATGACGATACGACCGTCATGAATGGGGCACCCGTTGATCTGCTGTATCCGCCGGTTGAGAAGGATCGCACGGATATTGTGCTGTTGGATACGATTGGCGATCTGGCGGCTGTGTATGGCGTTGCGGATGTGGCGTTCGTTGGGGGGAGTCTGGTACGGCGGGGAGGGCACAATCCACTGGAGCCGGCGCAGTTTGCGGTACCGGTGGTGATGGGGCCATCATTTGAAAATTTCCGCGATGTGGTGGGGAAGATGATTGCGGTGGATGGGATTCGCATTGTGCAGGACAAGGATGTGCTGGAGATGGCACTGGTTGAACTGCTGACAGATCGCGAGGTGGCGCGGGCGATGGGGGAGCGTGGGAGGCGGGTCTTCGAGCAGCAGCAGGGCGCGACGGCGCGGGCGGTCGCGGCGCTGATTAGGATGGTGCAACCGTGAGGGCGCGGAGGTGGTGGGCGTGGCCGCTGGCGCCGGTCTATGCGGCGGGGCTGGCGGTGCGGGATGGTCTGCGGCGGGTGGGGTTGCTGCGGACGCAGAGACTGGCATGGCCAGTAATCAGCGTGGGTAGCCTGTCTGCGGGCGGGGCTGGGAAGACTCCGGTGGTGATTGCGCTGGCGGAGTTGTTGAAGGCACAGGGTTGGCATGTGGATGTGTTGTCGCGGGGGTATCGACGGACGGGGCGGGATGTGGAACGGGTCGATCTAGCTGTGGCAGATGCGGCGGCGCGGTTTGGCGATGAGCCGGTGATGATTGCGCAACGAGCGGGGATTGCGGTGTGGGTCGGGGCAAAGCGGTTTGAGGCGGGAGTGGTGGCAGAGGGCGAGCGAGAAGCTGGTTCCTCCGCTGGGCTACGGAATGACAAACAAGAAGACCTGCGGAATGACAGGCAAGAACGGGTGCATCTGTTGGACGATGGATTTCAGCATAGAGAGCTGGCGCGGGCGGTGGATGTGGTTTTGGTGACAGAGGAGGACTTGGAGGATGCGCTGTTGCCGGCGGGGAACCGGAGGGAGCCTCTGGCGGCACTGCACCGGGCGGATGTGGTGGTGCTGCGGGAGCAGGAGCGGGAACGCGTGGAGGAGCGGGTGCGCGGGTCGATGCGCGTGGACGCGGCGGTATGGAGCGTGCGGCGGGAACTCCGATTCGTGGAGGGGGGGCGGGGGCAAGGCCGATGGCGTTCTGCGCGATTGCGCGACCGGAGGAGTTCTGGGCGATGCTGACAGAGACGGGTTGCGGTCTAGTGGATAGGATGGCGTTCGGCGATCATCATGCGTATGCAATGGCGGATATGGTACGGATGGTTGCAACGGCAAAAAATAATGGGGCGACGGGCTTTATTACCACCGAGAAGGACGCAGTGAAACTGGATAAGGCTATGCTGGAGCGACTGGGCGAAGTGGGGCCGGTCTGCGTTGTACGGCTTGAGGCTAAGTTTACGGATGAGGCGGGCATAGTGCGCGATCTGGAGGCGCGCTGCCGGTGAGAGTGCTGATTGTACGGATCGGAGCGATGGGCGATGTGCTGCACGCGATGCCGGCCGTGGCGGCGTTGCGCGAACGGCATCCCGAGTGGTTTATCGGGTGGGCGATCGAGCCGCAGTGGAGCGATCTGCTACAGATTGCGGGCGACCCTAACGACTTGCAGCAGATTGAAGGACGCAACGATGGACGGGCCCTGGTGGACCGCTGGTACAGTGTGCCGGCCAGAGCGTGGAAGAGGAGGCTGATCTCGCTGAAGACACGCTCGGAGGTCCGCGGGTTGCGCGATGTGCTGCAGTGTGACCAGTTCGACGTGTGCGTGGACATGCAGGGTGCGCTGAAGTCGGCGATGGTGGGACGGATGGCGGGGGCAAGTGTCTATACGGGACCGGCGGCGCCGAGGGAGCGGTTGGCGCGCTGGTGTTACAAGCAGAAGGTGGAGATGAGCTCGGCGCATGTGGTGGAACAAGGCTGCGAGTTGCTGGGTGCGGCGGTGAGCGAGGACTTGCATCCAACGCGGGTGACGTTGCCGATGGACGAGATGGACGAACGGTGGGCCGCGGAAGAGGTGGGACGCGAGCGATTCTGCCTGATCTCGCCAGGCGGCGGATGGGGAGCGAAGATATGGCCGGCGGAGCGGTTTGGGCGGGTGGCGGCGGAGCTGGCGCGGAGCGGCGTGCGGTGTGTGGTGAACACCGCGCAGCATGGCTCACGAGAGGCGGAGCGTGTGGAGCAGGCGAGTGAGGGGGCCGCGCGCGTGGTGCAATGCTCAGTGGGACAATTGGTTGCGCTGGTGCGACGGGCCGCGGTTGTGGTGGCGGGCGATACCGGGCCACTTCATCTGGCGGCTGCGCTGGAGAGGCCGGTGGTGGGGATTTATGGGCCGACCGATCCGGCGCGCAATGGGCCGTACGGAACGCGCTCGCGGGTTTTACGCGATGCAGGAAGCACGACCAGTCACAAGAGGGTGCGCGAGGTGGAGGCGGGAATGTTGAAGATCGGAGTGGAAGAGGTGGTGACGGCTGCGAAGGAGATGCTGGGTTAGGGTTGGTAGTTGCAGGATACAGGTTTGGGAGGCCGCGGCTCCGGTACATTGAGCTTGCCAGATGAGAGAATCGTCTAGTAGGGCGAGAGGATTGCGGACGAATTTGAGCGGACGAACAGGTTGGCAGAAGATTGCGCGGCGAATCCGGGTGCCGCTGGGCTTTGTATTTGCGGCGTTGTTTTTGTGGCTGGCAGATCCAAGCCGGCGGACAATGGCGGCAAGCTTTGCGCTGGTGCTGCCTGGGATATGGCTGCGCGGGTACGCGTCCGGTTATGTGCGCAAGGACGCGCAACTGACCACGACCGGGCCGTATGCCTACACGCGAAACCCACTGTATCTGGGATCGATGCTGATTGCGTTCGGGTTTGCGGCGGCAGCGGCAAGTTGGATAATCCTGGCGCTGCTGGTGGCGCTGTTTGCGGCGATCTATATTCCCACGATCCTGAGCGAGGAAGCGTATCTGCGCGAACACTTTGGAGGCTTCGATGCGTATGCGCGCGTGGTGCCGAGGCTGCTGCCGCGAGGAGCCGGCGCCGCAAAGGCGATGGCCGCGGAGGGAAGAGTTCCGGCGGAGGGCGGATTTTCGACACAGCTTTATCTGCGCCACCGCGAGTACAATTCGGCTATGGGTGCAGTGGCCCTGTATCTGGCCCTGGTGCTGAAGCTGCTGATCTATTCACGCTAAAAGTTCCAACATCTTCCCTCTGTGAGTTGCCAATCCTTGAATGGTCTGAATGGTCTGAAACGTCCCGCGGCTCTCCACTCCGGCTTTAAGTCAGTGCGGCTTGCGGCTGCTGGCGCACTGCTGCTAGGGATGGCGGTGGGACCGAGCGGCTGGACGCCGTTGACCTCGGCACAGACGGTAGGCATGGGGCCGATGGCACAGGCGCAAACGGCACAGCATCCGATTCCAACATTGCAGCCGCCGGCTATAGGCTATGTGTTTCCGGCGCGGCAGACGCTGATCTTTACTGTGGACTGGCGCGTGTTTACCGGGGGGACGGCGGTCTTTCATCTGGAGCAGCAGGGCGACCAGTTGCATGTAACGGCGACGGCGGACACGGTGGGAGCTGTGAATATGCTGTTTCCGGTGGTGGACCGGTTTCAATCGGTGATGGACACCCGCACGGGCTGTTCGGAGGGCTTCTGGAAGCAGATACAGGAGGGGCGGCGGAAGGTCTCAAGCGACCTGACGTTCGACTATAACGCGGGCAAGCAGACACAGGTGGAGCGAAACCTGGTCAAAGGCACGCAGAAGCAGCAGACGACTTCGATCCCTGCTTGTGTCACGGATTCGTTGTCGGGGATTTTTTATGCGGCTTCACAGCGGCTTACGGTGGGGCAGGACTTTGGATTTCCTCTTGCTGACGCGATGCGTACGGTGACGGTGACGATGAAAGTGGAGGCGCGCGAGGAGATTAAGACGCCGGCGGGCACGTTTCAGACTATCCGTGTGCAGCCGACGGCTGAGGAAGGCGTTGTGAAGAACCGCGGCAACATCTGGATCTGGTACACGGACGACGCGCGCCATATGCCGGTACAGATCCGGGCGCGGCTGTTCTGGGGTACGATCACCTTTGACCTGCAGAGTGTCGAAGCGAAGTAAGCCGCTTGGTGGCGTGTTGGGCTTGGTGTGGCGTTCCCTGATGGTCGCAAGGGTATGGGTACAGTGTTTGCGTTGAGATTGGAGCGGGACGATGCTTTTTGAGGGCGATGCGGAGCCGACACCTCCTGAAGGACTGGTGATTGTGGGACGCTTTGAAAGCCCCGTGGAAGCACAGATGGCCAAGGGGGCGCTGGAATCGGCTGGTATTGAGAGCTTTCTGGTGGGAGAGAACGCCAACAATATGCTCTCTGCTGCGTTCCGGGTCCGCCTACAGGTGCGAGAGGAGGATGAGGCGGCAGCTCGCGAAATCATGGCGCAGAGCGCCGGGGATTTGACCGGCGAAGGCGTCGAGGAAGGTTGAACCGGATTGGGATTGGGGTGGTGAGGCCGCTGAGCGTGGCGAGAGAAGAAGGGATGAAACGGGTGGGAGTTGAATTGGGTATGTAGTTGCATGTAAGTTGGTCAATGCCGGTTGTGCAGATCGGACCCGGTGACGACCGCGATAGCAAGGTTTGCGGTTGCGGGTGTTTGACGGGGCGAAGAGCGCAGAATGTGACCGCCGATACAGCAGGTGGATTGGCAGATCGCATGAAATAGAGTGAGGTTAGCGGTCTGTCGAATCATGGACGAGAGTGTTTGGTAAGAGCCGGTTTAGAAGAGACGGATCGCAGGATGGACGCGAGGCGAACCCAGTGAGATGAGAGAGGTTTGGGAGAGAGCGATGAAGATTTTCGGGATGAGGATTGCAGGCGGATTGACGGCTTGTCTACTGGGTTTGGTGTGGTTGGCGCAGCCGGGACGGATGATGGCGCAGGCAGCGGCGCCGGCGGAACCTACGGCGAGCATGCATGGACATGTGCAGGACCCCCTAGGGGCAGCGCTTGCCGGCGGCGTGGTGAAGTTGAGTACGGACCGCGGCAAGAATACGGTGAACAGGAATTTTCAGTACCAGTTCCCGATCGACAACAACGGCGACTACAAGGGTGCAGGGATCAAACCGGGCACCTATCTGATGATTGCGTTCAACAATAAAGGTGTGGATGTTGACTATCAGACTGCTCCACTTGCCGCTGGCGACGACAAGGCCGTTGACTTCGACATGACGCGCAAGGCGTACATCGACGCGATGAGTCCGGCCGAACGAGACCAGATGGAGCAAACAAAGAAGTTGAACGCGGATATCATGGCGAAGAACGCCAAGATTGAGAATTTGAATGCGGCACTGAAACAGGCACAAGCGGATACGGCTGCAGGCAACTATGCGGCTGCCATCAAAGCCATGACGGATGCAACCGCAGCCGTAGCACAGGCAAACATCGCAAAGTCGGACGAGGCACTGCTTTGGGACAAGCTGGGAGACGCGCAGTTGGGCGATGCGGTGGCGGCTGACAATGCGGCAAAGGCGGCCAAAACAGTCGATCCGACGGTCAAAGACAAATTGGCGGCGGCGGTAACGTCGTACCAGAAGACGATCAGCCTGAATGCGGCGGCGGAAAAGCCTAACCCAGTGACTACCGCGGTAGCCAACAACCAGCTTGGGCAGGCGCTGGGCAGGCTAGGCAAGACGCAGGAGGCTGCCGCCGCCTATGACGCAGCGGCCGCCGCAGATCCGAAGGGCGCTGGGAAGTACTACTTCAATGAGGCGGTGACGCTATACAACGTGAGCGTGTCGACAGGCAAGGTTGACGGCCTTGTCGATGCGGCAGACAAGGCAATTGCGGCCGATCCCACCAAATCGGAGGCATACTACCTGAAGACGCAGGGGCTGGCCCCGCTAATTACGATGGGTCCCGACGGCAAGACGTTCGTCGCGCCTCCAGGCCTGGTCGACGCATGCAACATGTATCTAAAACTGGCCCCAGCGGGAGTTCACGCAGCCGATATCAAGGGGCTTCTTGCTGGGCTGAATGAGACAGTGCAGACCAATTACAAGGCGCCACCGACTACACCTGCCAAGAAAAAGTAGACTGTTTCGAAGTATGGAAGCGGCCCTGGACGATGAGAGTCCGGGGCCATTTTCTTGGAGGGAATGCAGGGCCGATTCAGCAGCGGCGCAAGTGCGAGGTGTTGATGGGCGGAGCGACAGGTGAGGCGCGAGTACTGGGGTTTACGGAGGCGCTGGAGTGCGTGCTATGCCACTCGGCCGGGATGCGCGTTGCGGGGACGGAACGGGTGGCGCTGTTGGATTTAGCTGGGCGAGTGTTGGCCGAGGAGGTGAAGGCCGACCGCGATCAGCCTCCGTTCGACCGCGCTACGCGCGATGGGTTCGCGGTGCGGGCGGATGATTGGACAAGCGGTCGGCGGTTGCGCGTGGTGGGACAGGTGCGAGCGGGCGAGGTTTGGCGGGGTGGTTCGATTGAGGCCGGCGAAGCAGTGGAGATTATGACAGGTGCCGCGGTACCGATGGGCGCGGATGCTGTGGCGATGATAGAACACGCGGAACAGGTGAGAGGCGAGGTGTGGGCTGCGCACGGGCGGTCGTTGCGCGCGGGGGAGAACATGGTGCGGCGCGGCAGCGAAGCGCGAGGCGGAGACGTTCTACTGGCTGTGAGGGCGACGATGGGCGCGGGTGAGATTGCGCTGGCAGCCGCGTGCGGGAGATATGAATTGGCGGTCTATAAGCGCCCGTTAGTGGCGATTGTGGCCACAGGCGATGAGTTGGTGGAAGTGGAAGAGACGCCGGAGAAGCATCAGATTCGAAACTCGAACAGCTACGCGCTGGCTGCGCTGGTGGAGGCGTCGGGCGGGCAAGCGCAGCGGTTTAAGATTGCGCGCGACTCGCCGGAGAGCTTGAGGGAGCGGATTGAAGAAGGACGCGAGAGCGATCTGCTGCTGCTGTCGGGAGGGGTGTCGGTGGGGAAGTACGATCTGGTGGTGGAAGTGCTGTCGGAATTTGGCGCGGAGTTCTTCTATACCGGCGTAAGGATGCAACCGGGTAGACCGGTGGTGTTTGGGAGGATGCCGAAGGGCGAGCGAGGTGACGACTCATCCCATGTCTCAAGAACGAGACGTGGGGCACCCAATTCGGTGGAATGGACGTATTTCTTCGGTTTGCCGGGGAATCCGGTATCGACGCAAGTGACGTTTCATTGCTTTGTTGGGCCGAGGTTGCGCGCGATCTGCGGGGCGGGCGCGGCGGGGCCGAGGTTTGTGCAGGCGACGCTGATGGAGAACGTGAAGGGCAAGAAAGAGTTGACGCGGATTTTGCCTGCGATCTTGCGACATGATCTGGAACGGTCCGAAGTGCGGCTGGTGGAATCGCATGGCTCGGGCGACCTGGCGGCAAACGCGCGCGCAAACTGCTATGCGGTACTGCCGGAGGGACGAGACTGCAAAGCGGGAGATGTGATTTCCGTGTTGCTGCGGTAGTATGTTGGCCATGGAGATGCCGGAGTTTCAACGCGCTGCCACAAAGTCTTGGATCCAGCAATTGCTTTCCTGCGCGGGCCTAGTGGTAGTGCTGTTAGGGATTGTGCCTGAACTAGGGCGGCATGGGCTTGGACCTCTCGCCGGAGTAAGTAGCCTCGATCAGACGTGGCTATTGATTTCAGGTTTGACAGTCGTGTATGTAGTTGAAAAACTTTGGCGCGGATATGGACAGCTTCGATCCATCCGCAAGCTGGTTGCTCCTCCTACAGCCCAAGAGTTCCGTATAACCGGAGCACGAGAGCGGTTCCATAATGCCGTTTCTTTGGCTGTTTTCATCGTATGTTTGGGTGTGCTGAGCATATGGACCACTCTCGGGTCCGCTTTCTCGGTGAATATTTCGTGTCTGATGTACGGCGTCGCCATTTGGGTGGTCTTCCGATCATGGCAAGAACTCAGAGAGCTTGACCATGAGTGACAACCTGTCGCACTACGATGAAGCGGGGCGCGCGCGGATGGTGGATGTGAGCGCGAAGTCGGAGACGCGGCGCGAGGCTGTGGCGGAGGCGATTGTCGAGTTGTCGAAGGCGGTGTTGAAGGCGCTGCCGAATAATCCGAAGGGCAATCCGCTGGAGGTGGCGCGGATTGCGGGGATTCAGGCGGCGAAGCAGACAGCGGGACTGATCCCGATGTGCCATCCGCTGGCGCTGAGCTTTGTGGATGTGGAGGCTGAGGTGGTTGCAGGCGGGGTGAAGATCCGGGCGACGGCGGCGACAACGGCGGCGACGGGCGTGGAGATGGAGGCGATGGTGGCGGCCTCGATTGCGGCGTTGACCGTGTATGACATGACCAAGGCGCTGGACAAGGGAATTCGCATTCGCGAAGTCGCGCTGGTGCGCAAGAGCGGTGGCGAGAGCGGGGAGTATCAGCGCGGCTAGGCCTCGACCAGGCCGTAGCGGCGCTGCCACTGCTGTTTGAGGCGGGCCCAGACGGCGTTGCGCTCTGTTGAGGAGAGTTCGGGGTCGGGCCGTGCGGCGAAGCGTTCGGCCTCGACTTTAGCCAGCTCCAGCGTGGCGCGGTCGCGCAGCAGGTTGGCTACACGGAACTCCGGCAGGCCGGTCTGGCGAGTGCCGAAGAACTCGCCAGGGCCGCGCTGCTGGAGGTCGAGTTCGGCCAGCTCGAAGCCGTTCTGGGTGGCTACCATTGCGTTGAGGCGGGCGTCGGCCTGCTCGGTGACGTTTTCGCCGGTCATAAGTATGCAGAAGCTCTTTGACGCTCCGCGACCGACGCGGCCACGGAGCTGGTGCATCTGGGCCATGCCGAAGCGCTCGGCGTGGTCGATGACCATGACGGAGGCGTTGGCGACATCGACGCCGACCTCGATGACAGTAGTGGAAACAAGGACATCGATCTCGCCGCGATGGAAGCGCGCCATGGTGACTTCCTTCTCGTCGGCGCTGAGACGGCCATGCAGCAGGCCGAGACGAAGGCCGGCGAGCGCGCCCGTGCGCAGTTCGTCGTACATCTCGGTGGCGGAGCGGAGTTTGGTCTTTGCGGTGGGGAAAAGCTTATCGGGTTTGGTGGATTTTTTCTTCGATACGATCTTTGCGGATGTACTCGATGGCTGGAATCTCATCGTGCGGGAAGTCGAGTTCGGGCTGGTCGTCTTTGCTGCCTTCGATGACGGGATAGACGAGGTAGGCTTGGCGGCCTTGCGCGACCTGTTTGCGCACGAACTCCCATACCTCGGCGGCGTGCTCCTGGGTGGTGCGACGAGTGACGATGGGAGTGCGGCCAGGAGGCATCTCGTCGATCACAGAGACATCGAGGTCGCCGTAGAGGGTGAGGGCGAGGGTGCGTGGGATGGGCGTGGCCGTCATGGCGAGGACGTCGGGATCGCTGGCGATGCCATCGGACGTGGGCTTCTTCATCAGTTTGAAGCGCTGCTGCACGCCGAAGCGATGCTGCTCATCGACAATGACGAGGCCGAGATTGGCGAAGTCGGCCTTGTCCTCCTGCAGGGCGTGGGTGCCGATGACGAACTGTGCCTCGCCGCGCATGATGCGACCCTGGGTCTGGCGTTTGGTGGCGGGGTCGAGTGAGCCAGTGAGCAGCGCGACTTTGTAGGGCTTGCCCGTGCTGGGTGAAACGACGTTGCCGAGCAGCCTGCGCGCGGAGAGGTAATGCTGCGTGGCGAGGATCTCGGTGGGTGCCATGAGCGCGGCCTGACAGCTGTTCTCCATGGCGACGATAGCGGCCTGCATGGCGACGATGGTCTTGCCGGAGCCGACATCGCCCTGTAGCAGGCGGCGCATGGGCTGCGGGCGACGCATGTCGGCAACGATCTCTGCAAGAACGCGCTTCTGTGCGGCAGTGGGATGGAAGGGAAGCACCTGCTTGATGGCCTCGCGCACGGCGGGGCCGGTGGTGAAGGCGGTGCCGACGCGCTCCCTCATACGACGACGTTTGAGTTCGAGGCCGAGTTCGAGGTAGAAGAGCTCTTCGAAGATGAGGCGCTTGTGCGCGGGCGTGGCAGCAGCCATCAGCTCCGGCATGGGCGTGTCGGCGTCGGGGAAGTGGACGGCGCGGAGGGCGGCGAGGCGCGATGGCAGTTTGAGGCGGGAGAGCAAAGGCGACGGAAGGGTTTCTGATACCCACATCTCCGATGCGAGACCTGGGGCACCCGGTTTTGTGGCGAGGTCGAGTTCCACGAAGATAGACCAGACAACGCGGCGCATCCACTTGGAGGTGAGCTTCGCGCCCCAGGGGGTGGTGCCGCCGAGCGACTCGTAGACGGGGACGATGCGGCCGATTTCGAGCGAGTCCTCGGGGTCGGTGCCGTCGGGGATGATCTCGAACTGCGGCTGGACCATCTTGAAGCGGCCGGCAGTGGCGCCGAGTGTTCCGGCTGCGGCGGCGTACATGGCGGAGCGCGAGGGTTCCAACTTGCCGTAGACCGCGACCATCTGGCCCGGCTTGAAGCGGTCCTTGAGATAGGCCCCGTGAAACCATATGCACTTGACCGTGCCGAGGCCCTGACCCAGAGTCATCTCGAAGATCGGCCCGGAGCGTGTTCGCAAGAGTACGGTGCCGCGCACTTCGCCGATGACGGAGGCCGTGGTCCCCGCCACCAGCTCGGCCATGGGCTGCGGATTGAGGCGGTCTTCGTAGCGGAAGGGAAGATGATAGAGCAGGTCCTCGACCGTCTCCACACCGCGCGTGGCGAGACCGGCGGCGATGCGCTCGCCCACTCGCTTCACATACTTGACGGGCGTAGAGAGTTCCAGCACAGGATGATGCTACCAATAACCCAAAAGAGTTGAAATGCGGTTGTTGCGCTTCTTCGATTGCTGCGCAATCGAAGAAGCGCAGTCATAACATGGATACGACTTTCGGCCGGCTGAAGCCGTCCCTTCCGCACATGCTGAGGACACGTTCTTTTGCACGCGGGTGGAGTCGAGCAAGAGAAGCGCGGTGGTGGTAATCTGAGCGAAGTATGGGAGATTTGCATCGAATGGCAGCAAGGGTTGCGGTTTGTGGAGTTGCCGCGTTGATGTGTGTTGCGATGGGCGCAGGCGTTTACGCGCAAGCGCAGACGCAGGTACAGGTTCCGGGGCCGGTGGCAAAGACATTGCTGGTGGAGCCGCCCACGCCGTTGCTGCCTGCGACGTTGGGTAGGCTGAAGCGAGTGAGCGAGGGCGATGCCGGCGATGGACTGGGTCTGGTCGATACAAACTACAAGGCCGCGATGAGCGAGGACGGGCTGCGACGCTACGCGCGATCGGAGTATACCCCCGATGTCAAAGGCGCAATGGAGTCGGGAACGATTACGGTGTACGAGTTCGGCGATGCCAGCGGCGCGGTTGCAGCATTCGACTATTTTAGGAAATCTGGGATGCGGCCGGAGAAGGTGGGGGACGACGCGGTCTCGAGCGGAGATGAACTACTGCTGCGAAGCGGGGTCAATGTAGTGGTGGGCGACTTCAAGCTGGACCACGAGGCAATGCTTGCACTGACAAAAGAACTGATCGACCATCTGCCCAAGGTGGGCGGCCCGGTGGGGATTGCACCACCGCTTCCAGAGTTGCTGCCGGTGAAGGGACTGGACGCCGATTCGTTGCGCTATGCGCTAGGAGTGGCGAGCTATCGCGCGACAGGTGGAGTGCTGCCGGAGGAGACGGTGGGCTTCGACAAGAGTGCAGAGGCGTTGACGGCGAAGTATAAGGGAGGCGGAGTGCTGACTCTGCTTCTGTACCCCACGCCGGAGATTGCGGGTGAGCATGAACATGTGATCGAAGCACTGAGCAGGCAGCCGGGAACTTCTTTATCAGGCACGGTGAAAATACGTCGCGAGGGAACACTACTGGTTTTGACATCGGGTGCTTGGCCGGTGGACGCTGCGCAGATGATGGTGGACGGAATCCATCTGCGCAGCGAGGTGACGTGGAACAAGCCGGTGCCGCTGGATTATCAAACAGAGGTGCGCAAGACCTTCAGTCTGTTAGTCAGCATTACGATCTTTTGCTGCCTGGCTTTTTTGGCGGCGATTGTGCTGGCGCTGTTCCTTGGCGGCGGGCGGGCACTGGTTCGCGTGATGCAAGGCAAGTCGGCTGCTACGGAACCGGAGTTTCTGCGCATTGATTTAAGTGGGCCGGCAGGCAAGCGTCTGGGGGGTCCCGAGGCATGAAACAGTGCAGCGGGATGTGAGGAGCGTAATAGGCGAGAAAGAGCGCGGTGGCCTATCTGCACATCTAAAGGTGCATTCTTTGAAGCTAACGCATTGATTTAAAATTACGTTATAGTTATTTTGCAACAGAAAAAACGAATAAAAGACGAATATACTCCGAATCAACCGATTGAGTAAATTGTTTATTATCATCCGGTTGCGATAGTAAAGTTTTAGCCTTGACACCGGTTTTAGCCAAACTTAGTATGCAGCCAGAAAGTTCTGATGGCTTTGCCTCCGTTGGAACTATTCTCCCTAAAGAAAAGGCCGCCCTGTTGCCGGGTGGCCTTTTCGCGTATGTGAGACAACAAATGCGCGCGGACGCAAGGAGGACGACAGCGGAGCCGTGACCTAAGTGCGCGGATTGAGATGGTTGCCTATTGGCGTGAGCCGGTTTCGCCGATAGCGATGAGGTGAATCGAATTCAGCACTCGATCGAATGGAAGGGGCCTTCGATGCACGACATTCTTGCAGGACTTGTATTTGTAGCGATGGTGATTGCTCCGTGCGTGGCGGCCCTGACGGCCAGGCAGCACGATGCTCGTTGAGATGAGCGAATGCGTTGCGAGCCGCGATGGCATAAGGCGTTAGTATAGTCGGGCTGGATATTTCTCTGTGAACGAGGTTTCGAGACCGATGATCAAGTGGGCTGGGATTGCTGTGCTTTTTGAGTTTCGTATGGGTTGTGCGCGCAGGCGCCTGCGATTGCAGGGGCATACGGCGCGGCGTCGACGG
>CAWERM010000096.1:0-8013 GCA_963810995.1 uncultured Acidobacteriaceae bacterium
CTGCGGCATTCCGCCCACGATATCGCCGATGGCATAGATGCCCGGCTCCGTCGTCTCCATCCATTCGTTGGTCATGATGAATCCGCGGTCCGGCTTGATATTCGTCTTCTCAAGGTCGATGCCGGCCGTCCGCGGCGAACGCCCCACCGCAACCAGAACCTTCTCTGCCTGCTTCTGCTGCGGCTTGCCGTTGGCGTCCGTCCAGCTCACCTGCACGCCATCTTTATTCTTCTCAATCTTCGTGTCCTTGATCCCAAGATTTACATCGATGCCGCGCTTCTTGAACAGCCGCAGCAACTCTTTGCTGATCTCCTCGTCTTCCACCGGGACCATGCGCGGAAGCATCTCCAGCACCGTCACTTCAGCGCCAAAACTCTTGAAGATCGATGCAAACTCCACGCCTACAGCGCCCGATCCAATCACCACGAGCGACTTCGGCATCTCGGCGATTTTCAATATCTCGTAGTTGGTCAGGATCGTCTCGTCGGCCTTCAGTCCCGGCAGCATGCGGGCGTCCGACCCGGTTGCCAGCACTACCTTCTTCGCCTTCACCTGCTGCGCGGTTCCGTCGGCCATCTTCACGTCCACTGCGAAGACACCATCCTTCGCCGGACCCGTCAATTTTCCGAATCCCTTGAACGTCGCAATCTTGTTCTTCTTCATCAGGAAGTCGAGACCCTTGGTGTGCCGCGTAATCACGTCGTCCTTGCGCGCCAGTACGCCCTTCCAGTCGATCGTCGCCCCGTCCACGCCCGCGATCCCGAAGGTCTTGGCATGCTTCAGGTGGTCCCATATCTCCGCCGTAAACAGCATGGCCTTGGTGGGAATGCATCCCCACAGCAGGCACGTCCCGCCCAGTCGGTCGTTGGCATCCACCAGCGCCACCTTCACCCCATACTGCGCACTGCGAATCGCGCAGGTGTATCCGGCCGGCCCGCCGCCCACTACCACTACATCGAAGATCGTCTCTGCCACCGGAGGCTCCTATCAAACTTATTAATTTCAAATTCGCAACAAATCAATTTTACGCTGCGCCGCGTCGGCGAGACCATTCAGGCAGAATTGGTGCGTTAGGTATAGACGAGGTATACACTGAGGCCAGACGAGGCACAGAGACTATGGCATTCGATACTAATGACCCTCGAATTATCGTTCCTAAGTGGACCAGGTGGAGGGGATGGACCCTTAATTTCGGCCGTCCGATGACGTGGGTAATCCTCGTTGTTTTGATCGCGGCCTGCATAGGGATTGCGTATCTCAACAGCCGTTAGTAACTCTACCCCTGCTATGACAGCTTAGATCGATGACCATCGGCGTCTGTTGGTGCCTGGCTTTGTCCCCAATCCGCATCTGCGGCGGTCCACGATTAGATCGTATTCATTCCCTTCACCACGCCACATATACACCCTTCCCCACCCACTCCCGACTGCCGATCTGGTCCATCATGAAGTCCGCCACATCCTCCCGCGCAATCCGCGAGCCGCCCCGCGGCAGCGCTTCGCCATCGATCCTGTAGGTCCCGCGCCCTGGACTGTTCAGCAGCATGGGCGGCATCACCATGGTGAAGTCCAGGCCCGAAGCCGATAGCACCTTCCACTGGTCGATCTGCGAAGCCACTGCCCACTTCAAAAACGTGTTGTACACGATCTTCTGCACAAACCACCGCCGCCACGCCGGCTGTTTCTTCAGCGAATCGCTCAGCGCCCCTGCCGATCCCAACACTATAATCCGTCGCACTCCCGCTTCCTTCATCGCCGCCACAATCAGCGGGACGGCCCGCTCCAAGACATCCTCTTTCTTCAGCGACCGCGCCCCTAGCGCCGACATCACCACATCCGCGCCAGCCACTGTCTGTCGCACTGCCGCCACATCGAATGCCGTGCCTTCCACTACGCGCACTTGCCCGGCGTATGCAAACTCCGCAGGCCTCCGCAGCAGCGCCGCAACCTCATAGCCGACAGCGAGACAACGCTCGGTGAGCAGCATCCCTGTGGCCCCACTTGCTCCAAACAGTGCGATCTTCATTCCGCCCCTTTCTCGCGCCTGTCCTATTATCCTCTAGGCAAAGTGCCCCTCTGTTCAAAAACAGGGGTGCTTATCCTACTGATATTGCATGTTTTGTACTGTATTCCCACGAACCGGGCGTTCCCTTACAGCCGTCCTTGCCGATGCCCTGTGAACAAGTGCGATAAGTGGGTCATCCCTCTGTGTTCTTCCTCCACTCTTACTCCTTCTTCGAGAACCACCCCTTTGTTTTCTATATCAAGGTCGCACCGCAACTACTCATTCCTACAACACATCGCCATGCTTTCCACTTTTCCAGCAACAACGGTTACTGCTACTAGTTTTTATCTTTATTAATCCTTGTTTTTAATAGAAGCAGTACACCCATCCATCACATTGCAAACCAACCATCCGTCACACACAACATGCTGCGCTTTCCACAAAGAAATCGATGCACTCCATGCCAATCAATCAATAAAATCAAGAATGCCGGGGCTGGGTAGTACACACTGCACCAATTTCGGTGTACAGTTTGGCCAGCATCCATTTCATCGAATCAATCCACGGAGACACTGCCTTGTCGAAAGAAATTAAGGATGCAAGCCCAGTTGCAACCCCTGCAAGAAACCAGGAGCCCGAGATGACGACAGCAGCAGCGCCCACTGGAAACCTCGAAATCACCGTATCCCGCGCCGAATTGCTACGCGAGCTGACGGCGGCGCAGTCCGTGGTAGAGCGCAAGACAACCATCCCCATCCTCTCCAACTTCCTCTTTGAGGCGGCCGACGACACGCTCACCATCACCGCCACTGACCTGGACCAGGGCCTGCGCACCAGTTGCCCCGCCAAGGTCAAGAAGCCCGGAGCGTGCACCATTCCCGCGCGCAAGCTCTACGACTACATCAAGCTGTTGCCTGAAGGCGACATCTCCATCAAGCTGATGGACAACCACTGGGTGCAGATCCGCGCCGGCCGCTCCAACACCAAGATGGTCGGCATGGCACGCGCCAACTTCCCGCAAGTCCCGGAGTTTCCGTCCTCCGGTGCGTTCAAGCTCTCCGTCGCCTCGCTCGAGAACATGATCTCCAAGACCATCTTCGCCATCTCCAACGAAGAGTCCCGCTACACCCTGAACGGCGCGCTGCTTGTGCTGAAGGCAGAGTCCATGGCCATGGTCGCGACCGATGGCCACCGCCTTGCCCACATCGAAAAACTCGGCGAGTCGCTGGAAGGCGTCAGTGGCGAGAAGAAGACACTCATTCCGCGCAAGGCGCTCAGCGAGCTGCTCTCGCTACTCAACTCCACCGATGCCGAATCGCTCGACTTTGCCGATGACGAGCAGACCCTCTTCTTCCGCGTCGGTGGCCGCGTACTCACCTCGCGCAAGCTCACCGGGCAGTTCCCCAACTACGAGGCCGTCCTGCCGCGCGACAACAACAAGTTCGTCATCGTCCGCTCCGAAGACCTGATGGGCTCCATCCAGCGCGTCGCGCAGTTCGCCGACGAGCGCTCCGGCGCCATCAAGATCCGCCTCGAACAGAACGAGCTCAAACTGTCGTCTTCCTCGACGGATTCGGGTGAATCCGAGGACACCATCGAGACGCCTTACAACTACGACCCTCTCGTCGTCGGCTTCAACAGCCAGTACCTGCTCGACTTTCTCAAGGCCATCGGCAACTCCGGCGAGGTCCGCCTGGAGTTCAAAGACGCCCAGTCCGCCGGCCAGATGCGCCCCGAAGACGGCTCCGAAGATGTCAAGTACCGCTACATCCTCATGCCCATGAGGATCTGACGATCTGCCATCGAGGCAGCCGCCCTTAGCGCAAGACAGCATTTTGGTTGTCCCTCCCAAAGGGAATCTGTTTTTGTACTCAGCTTGGGCATGCCAACTTCGAGGAGGTTTCATCACGTCAAGGTGGACATCGGGCGAAGCCCGATCCGGAGGGAGCAGGGGCCTTCAGGCCCTGAAACTCGCAGCTATAGATAGCGGGCTTTAGCCCCGGTTCTTATATCGGCGCCCGTCGGTGTTCATCGGTGTTATGCCTTTGTCCATCGCACATCCCTCACTGCCGCAACTCCACCTCGGTTGCGCCCTGGCCGCCCTGGTCGTGCGGGGGCTCGGTTACGCTGGTCACCTGCGGATGGTTCTTGAGAAACTCACGCAGCGTCCGCCGTAGAACGCCCATCCCCGTCCCATGCACGATGCGGATGTGCGGCAGCCCCGCCATGAACGCGCGGTCCAGGTAGCGCGACACCTCGTCCTGCGCCTCCTCGGCCGTTCGCCCAATCACATTGATCTCCATTGGTATGGAGTCCGATTCAGAAGTCATCTGCACCGTAATCCCGCCTCGTCGACGCGCAGCCTCCGCCGGAGTGACCACAGCAACCGGCGTCACCTCCGCAATATCGCTCTCGGCGACGCGCATCTTCATCGTACCCACCTGGACCTCGAAGTTCTTGCTGTCGATTACGCGCTCCACCCGCGCCTCTCGCCCCAGGCTCTTCAACTTCACCAGGTCGCCGGCCTTCACCGCGCGCAGTGCACCCCCTCGCCCGCCCGTCTGCGCCGCCGGATCGCTCTTGTCCGCGCCCGTCGTATGCGCCACCACGGTCGAGTTGAACTCGGCTGCGAACTCCCGCTTTACGCGCGCCACCGCCGAGCCGGCCTCGCGTGCAATCTTTTTGGCCACCGCCTTATCGTCGATCGCCTTCACCGTCTCGCGCAGTTGATGTTCAAACTCCGCGATCAGCGAGTTCAGCTTGCCCTCCAAATCTTTCGTCAGCGCCTTCTGTTCCGCGCGACCCTCTGTCTCCAGCCACAGCCGCTCGCGTGCAATCTCCCGTTCGCGCACTCGTAGTGCCTCGCGCTCACTGCTGGCCGCGGTCAGTTGTGCATGCAGCTGGTCCAACAGCGTGCCAATGTCAGCGGCCTGCGTCGTAAGTTGCGCACGTGCCGCCGCCACAATCTCCACCATCAACCCCAACCGCTCCGCGATATTCAGTCCAGCCGATGCCCCCGGAACTCCAAGCCTTAGCTGGTAGGTCGGCGACAGCGTTGCCTGGTCGAATCCCACCGCTGCATTCAGCACACCCGCGCGATTGGCCGCGTAAACCTTCAATGAGGTCAGGTGTGTGGTGATGCAGCACCAAGCGCGGCGCTCGAGGAAGTGTCCCGCAATAGCTACGGCCAGCGCCGAACCCTCCTCGGGATCGGTCGCCGATCCCAGTTCGTCCAGCAGCACCAACGACTCCTCGTTCGCCACACGCGCAATCCGGTCCACGTTGAGCATGTGCGCGGAGAAGCTCGAAAGATTTGTCTCAATCGATTGCGCATCGCCAATGTCCGCATAGATAGCCTGGAACATCGGCAGAGTCGCGGCCTCCGCGGGAACGGGCACTCCAGCCTGCGCCATCATGGCCAGCAGTCCCGTAGTCTTCAGCGCTACCGTCTTGCCGCCGGTGTTTGGCCCGCTGATGATAAGCTGCCGCGCATCGGGCTCCAGCGCCAGTGTAATCGGCACTGCGGAAGCGCCTGTCCGTCGCAGCCGCAACTCCAGCAGCGGATGCCGCGCTCCTTCAAACGAAAGTCGATCTCCGAAAGTTGGCCGCACGCACTCCAGCTCGTTGGCAAACCGCGCCCGCGCAAAGTGGCTCTCCACCTCGGCCAGCACTGTCGTCCCCAGCAGGATCGCGTCCGCCTCTTCGCCCAGCGCCCGCGTCATCGCCACCAGGATCCGGTGGATCTCGCGCTGCTCTTCGTCCAGCAGACGCTGTAGTTCGTTGTTCTGTTCGATCGTCTCCATCGGTTCCACAAACACTGTCTGCCCCGACGAGGACGACCCATGAATCACCCCCGGTACGCGCTTGCGAAACTCCGCTTTCACCGGAATCACAAACCGTTCACCGCGCACCGTAATCAGCTCTTCCTGCGTCGATCCCTCACTGGCCAGTGCGCGCAACGATTTGCGCAGGCTCTCTTCAATCGCGCGGTGCTGCCGTTCCATGGCCCGCCGAATGCGCCGCAGCTCATGGCTCGCATCGTCCGACAGGCTACCGTCCGGCTCAATCTTTCCTCGCAGAGCCTGTAGCAGAGGTGCAAACTCGTGTTCAATCAACTCCGCCGATAGCCCCATAATTCCAGGCCACACCCGCGCCCGGCCCGCCGGCGAGATCAACAGCACGCGCCACGCGGCCACCCGCTCCACCACCGTCAGCAATGCGTTGATCTGTTGAGCTTCCAGTGCTGCGCCTTCAACCCGGGCCTGCTCCAGCATCTCTGTCGGATCGAACAACCCGTGGAAATCGAAGCTCCCGCCGCCGGTCAGCAGATCGTGAATCTCGCCCGTACGCTGTTGTTGTGTCTCGATCCATGCCAAGTCCGCGCACGGCTCCAGCGCCAGCACCCACGCACGCCCCAGCGGAGATGAGGCATGGCCCGCGATCGTCTCGCGCAGCCGTGGCCACTCCAGCGCGGCACCGCTCGCCTCAGTAAGCGGCAACGGAATGTTGGGCAGCAAGCTCACATCTGCTATGGTAGCTGGCAATGCATTTTGATGAGACGTCTCGCACGGAACCATTTCAGCCTGCGACCCGTATCAGAGAGTACAAAGGAAGTTATAGGGAGGCGAATGATGGTCTGTCAGTCATGCGGGTGTCCTGTGGAGGGTGCATTTTGTTCGAAGTGTGGTGCTCCGTTGCCGGCTCCTCCTCCACCGGTCTATAGTGCTCCGCTACCGATCGTGCGTGCCCCGCGCGTTCAAAGCCACTTGCAAATTCTGGGAATCTTCTGGTGCGTCTACGGCGCGTATCGCGCGGTCACGGGAATCTTCGCCGCCCTTATTCTAATGGGCATCTCGACGCCGGGCTTCCTCGGCGGCTTCGGTTCGCCGCGCGACCTTCCATTCATCTCGTTAGTTCCCTGGATGACCGGCTTGGCGACGTTCATCGTGATATTGACCTCCATTGGCGCGGTGCTGGCCATCATCACCGGAGTCTCGCTGTTGATGCGCAAGTCCTGGGGCAGGATCTTTGCCATCGTCGTCGCCATCCTCGCCTTGATCAGGATTCCCTTCGGCACCGCGCTGGGGATTTACACGCTATGGGTGCTGGCCCCGTCCACCTCCGCCGTTGAGTACGACGCCATCGCGGACCGTTCTTAGATTGGACGACATACGCACGGCGGACGGTCCGTCGTAGACTAGACCCATGAACTTTCCCGCCACACGCATGCGCCGTCTGCGCCGCACGCCCGCTCTGCGTTCCCTCGTCCGCGAGACGCATCTGCATCCTGGTGCGCTTATCTACCCGCTCTTTCTCTGTCCTGGCGAGGGGGTTCGCAAAGAAGTCGCCTCTATGCCCGGCGTCTTCAACCTCTCCATCGACGAGGCAGTAAAAGAAGCGGAAACCTGTGCCGCGCTTGGCCTCGGCGGACTGCTTCTCTTCGGCCTGCCCGCCGAGAAGGACGAGCAGGCCACCGGAGCCTACTCAGAAAATGGGATTGTCCAGCAGGGTCTGCGCGCCCTCAAGCAGTATCGCGCGCTCGACTCCCTCGTCCTCATCGCGGACGTTCTGCCTCTGCGAGTACACCTCGCACGGCCACTGCGGCATCGTCCATAGAGATGGCGACCGATACGAAATCGAGAACGATTCCAGCCTTGCGCTCCTCGCAAAAACCGCCGTCTCCCTTGCCGCCGCCGGTGCAGACATCGTTGCACCCAGCGACATGATGGACGGCCGTGTCGAAGCCATCCGTGCCGCGCTCGATGCCGCATCTCTCACCGACACGCCTATCCTCAGCTACGCCTCCAAGTTTGCCTCAGCCTTCTATGGCCCATTCCGCGATGCCGCAGACTCCGCGCCACAGTTCGGCGACCGCCGCAGCTACCAGATGGATGGCGCTAACATCCGGGAGGCCATGCGCGAGATCGACCTCGACATCGCCGAGGGAGCCGACATGCTCCTGATGAAGCCCGCACTGCCTTACCTCGACGTCATCCGCGCCGCCCGTCC
>CAWERM010000097.1:0-13429 GCA_963810995.1 uncultured Acidobacteriaceae bacterium
GAAGTTCTTCCGCCGAGGGAGTCCCAGGCGAGGCGGTCGCCGGCGCGGAGGTGGCGAACTTTTATTCCAAGTGCAACGGCATCCGCAAGTAATGCGCGGTAGGAGTCGGAGTTGGGATCAACGGAGACCCATAGCTCGCGTGGGCGGAAGTTGCGCAGGATGGCTGGCATTCCACCCATGTGGTCGGAGTGCGCGTGTGTGAGGGCGACGACATCGAGGCGGCGGAAGTGGCGCGACCAGAGGTAGGGCGAGACGACCTCTTCGCCTATGTCGAAGGTGGAGGAGGTAAGGGTGGCGTTCTCGGCGTTGGCGGCAGCGCCGGTGGGCCCTCCGGCGTCGATGAGCATGGCAACGCCCGTGGGGCCGACGACGAGCAGTGAGTCTCCCTGGCCGACATCGATAGCGGTGACTTCGAGCTGGCCGGGATGGACGGCGGGTGGATGCGGCCAGAGGACGATTGCCGCGGCGAGAGGAAGAACGGCGATGGCTGCCCAGGCATAGGCTCGCGAACGGCGCACCGCCCAGCAGCAGAAGGTGAAGCAGGCGACGGCCAGCATAGCGTTCAGCAGCGTGGGGCCGGGGACGCGAAGGTCGGCGGCCTGCGCATGGCTGATGCGGTCGATGGCACCTGTGACGCCATGGAGAAGGAGCGCCAGCGCGGAGCCGGGCAGAGCAGTGAGCCATGGACTAATCCGCGACGCGAGGAAGGTTGCCAGGCCAAGCGAGGCAAGCACGGCGATGAGGGGAATGCAGATCATGTTGGCGGGCAGCGCGAAGATGGTGGCGCGATGGAAGTACAGGGCCATGGGAAGCACCATGACGGCTTCTGCGATGAGTCCGATGAGAACCAGTTGAACGGCCCATAGGGCAGCAATCAACATGCGCGCGGGAAGTAGATAGGCCCACCTGCCGAAGATTCCGGCGAGCGGTTCGCCTGCCATACGGAGCGAGACTCGCAACTGCGCAAAGCGCGGCGGTACGGCAGTATCTCGCCAGAGTTGGCGAAGATTGCGGGCGGCGCGTGCGTAAGGGAGGAAGCTGCGCTCGCCGAGAGGCATTGCGATTCCCGCGATGGCGACGATAGCGAGGAAGGTCATCTGAAAGCTGGACTCAAACAGAGCGTGCGGCGACCAGACGAGAACGACAAGCACTGCGGCGCCGAGAGCGTTGAGGGAGTTGCGCTGTCGGGAGAGCAGGCGGGCGAGCAGGAAGACAGCGGTCATAAGGAGGGCACGCTGCACGGGAACGCCGAAGCCTGTGAGCAGCGCGTAAGCGTAGGTGACGGTGAGGGTGAGGAGAGTTGCGAGCCAGTTGCGGATGCGCAGGCGGCGGGCAATCCAAACTAGCAGGCCGGCGAGCAGAGCGACGTGCATTCCCGAGACGACGAAGAGATGGAAGGAGCCGGTGCGCTGGAAGCCGAGGCGAAGCTGCTGGGTGAGACGAGAGCGGTCGCCGAAGAGCATTGCGTTGACCATTCCGGCGTCGTCGGGCGTGAGACGGAGGCGTGGCGGGAGGCGACGGTTTGCGGCGGAGCCAGTGTAGGCGAGAAGGCGTGCGGCGGCCCAGCTCTGCGCCGCGAAGATGCGGCATTGCAGAATTGCCGAGGCGCGGCTCGCAGACAAGTCTGCGAGCTGGTGCGTGTGTGCGGAAGATGGCAGGAGATGGAGCTTGGTGGAGGGTAGGTTGGCGGTGGCGGCGATTCCCTGGTCGAGGAGAACATCGGCGAACTGCCATGCGCCGGGGTCGCGGTAGCGCTCGGGCGCGCGGAGGCGGAGGGGAGCTTCGACGAGGTCCCCGCAATGGAGCTGGGGCTGCGGCTGGGCTTGGAGCTGGTGGGAGTTGCCGGCGAGGAGTGTGGCACGGATGCCGCCAACGATGGAGACCATGCGGGAGGTATCGCGCGTGACGTCTTCGATGGCGGTGAGAGAAAGATCGAGGGATGTGGAGGGAATGCCGGGTTCGTCCCATTGGTCGGGATCGGAATCGGCGTCGGAGTTGGCGGCACGTGTGGGTAGGATCCGGATGCGGACGATGCGGCCCTGGACGGTGCGGCTGAGTCCGTCGGCATAAGTGAGCAGCAGGATCTGCGGCGAGGGAGCGGGTTGTATCTGCGCGGACCAGAGACCAGCGACGATCCATAGCGCTGCGACGGGAAGCACGGCGAGGCGGAGGGTCCGGCGCAGAGCGAGGAGAGTGAGTGCGACGAGTATGAGGACGGCGATGAGGAGAAGGATGGTGAGGCGTGTGGTAGAAGGCGGGACCTTGGTGAGTGACTCGCCGAGGGCGACGCATAGGGCGGCAGCGAGCAGAGGGGTACGGCGGAAGCGGAGAGGCTCGACGCGGGGGAACCGGGGCCAGAGACGGCGCTCGCGCTCGTCTTGTGACTCGGGTGTGGAACCAGGTCTGGAAACGCCAGAGGATTGCCGCAACAGGCACCTGTCCTTCCTCACAACTTTGTCACATTGCGGCGAGCAATGGCGCAATTATTTTTTTAGCGGGTGAGGATGGCGAGGGTTTCGATGTGGGTGGTTTGGGGGAAGAGGTCGAAGAGGTGAAGCTCGGCAAGGGTGTAGCCGGAGGTGGCGAGTGTGATGAGGTCTGCAGGCAGGGCTTCAGGTGAGCAGGAGACGTAGATGAGGGTGGGAGCGGCGATGCGCGCGAGCAGGGTGCAGACCTCGGGACCTGCGCCGGAGCGGGGCGGATCGAGGACGATGAGGTCAGGGCGGTCGCGCTGGAGTACGGCGGAGCGAAGGAAGTCGAGGGTGGTGGCTTGGATGGCGTGCAGGGTGGAGAGCTTGGTGCGGGTGAGAGCGGTGAAGGCGGGTTCGGCGATTTCGACTGCCGTGACATGGGCGAAGCGCGCGGCGAGAGCGCGGGAGAAGAGGCCGACTCCGGCGTAGAGGTCGAACGCTTGCTGACCAGTGCGGTTGAGGGTGACGAGGGCGAGGAGTTCGGGAAGAAGGAAGCGGTTGATCTGGAAGAAGGCACCGCGCGGAACCCAGTAGGTATGAGGTTCGAGATTCAAGGTTCGCGGTTCGAGGGGTGCGACCGTGTAGTTGAGGCCGGGAGCGCCCCAGGTTGGGCCGGGATGAGGTTGTTCGACGCGGCGGCTGCGAGCGGCAGAGTGGGGTGGGAGAAGAGCGATGCCGGCTCCGCTGAGTTGGGGAACGCGGGGGAGTAGATTCTCACAGAGGGTGGTGAAGTCGGCGGCGAGTTTTTTTGGATGGGACTTCATCGCGGTGCGAAGGGAGAGGGTGAGCTGGAGACGGGACTCATCGGCGGTGGTGAAGAGTTCGAGTTGGTCGGGTATTTGGCGGGGGTTGCGGCGCCATGAGGTGGGGGCTTGGTTGAGCAATGCGAGGAAGGCTTCAGTGGCTCGCCAGAGGATGGGTGCGGCGATGGGGCACTGGGTGATGGGGAGGAAGACAGGGTTCGAGGTACGAGGTTCGCGGTTCGAGAGTTCCGGCGGTGTGGGCGTGAGGTAGCCTGCGCGGAGTTGGCCGTCTACCTCGGCGAGCGTGAGGCGGATGCGGTTGCGGTAGGCAAGGGGTGGGGATGGATGAAGTTGGAGTTCAGGCAGCGCGATGTCGGTGGCATCTAGGAGAGTGCGAAGGCGGGCGGATTTCAGGTCGAGTTGGGCGGCGTAGCTGAGGTGCTGGAGTTGGCATCCGCCGCAACGGCCGAAGTGGGGACAGGGAGGAGTGGCACTGCGTTCTGGTAGCGTGCATAGTTCGAATTCGAGGATGGCGCGGGCATGTTATGCCTCGTCCTGGTGGGGCATGTAGAAGAGGCTGAGGCGCGGCAGCGCGTGGGCTTCGAGCAGGCGTTTCTGCAGGAATTGCTGCTGGACCTGCTTGATCTGGACGGCCTGCATGCTTGCCGCGGTAGGGGGCGAGTGCGCGGGTCGGCCTGGGCGCGGAGGGCGATGAGTTCGGGCTTCGGGCGTGGCGGTGAGGAGTGCGGCGAAAAGTTTTTCTTCGAGGACGGTGAGGGTGCGGTCGAGGTCTTCCAGGTTCGAGGTACCAGATGCGAGGTGTGACGGAGAAGCAGATTCCTCCGCAGCGCTGCGGAATGACAACAAAGGGCCGAGCTAGTTCACGGAGGCGGACGGCGGATTCGGCGACGGCGGTGTTGGCGGGTGTAGGGAGATTGGCGGCGGCTGCGTCGAGCGCGGCGGCGTTCTGTTGGAGGTAGCGCGCGATGCGAGCAGGCTCGAAGCCGGAGTCGCGCGTTTCGATGGGCTGGGTTGGGAGTGGCGCCGATGGCGGCTTCACGGGACTGCTCGACAGCTTCGAGGACAGCCTGTGCGCACCAGGCAAGGCCGTTGATCTTGCGCTGGCGGCGGGTGCTGCGGAGGCGCTGCGCGTCGTGCTTGTCGAAGGCCGCGTCGATGCCGCGCAGAACGGCTTCGAGAGGAACGCCAGCTTCGCGCCATGTCTCAATCAACGCCCAGTCGAGGGTTGAGAGCATGAGCAATGATCCCCGGCGCTGCTGGAAGCGGGTCTCGATCTCGGTGAAGTAATTGAAGTAGTTCATAAGGACAGTTGTTGGTTGTAAGTTGCAAGTGAAAATGGCTGAGGAGCTGCCGTGACTACGCCCTCCTGTATGCGTGATCAGAGTCACTGCTCTGTTTGGCAAATCGCCATAGCTTCAATTCGGAGGACTACAACAATGACTTTACCCGATGGTCATCCGCAATGGCTTCTTTGGGCACCTTTGGCAGCGGCGTTGGCGCATATCTGCGAAGAGTTCGTTTGGCCGGGCGGATTCATGAACTGGTACCGGCGATATTGGGGACCATCCGTCCGCAGCATCACGCCACGCTTTCTGGTCATCGTCAATGTGATTCTTCTCGTGGTCTGCGTAGATGCCGCCCTGGTTACCGGTACACCGTTCGGCGTAGCCTATTGGATCGCAGTGTCGGCGATTCTGGCCTCCAACGGCGTATGGCATCTTTGGGCGGCAATCAGAGGGCGCATGTACTCTCCGGGTATGGTGACGGGACTGGTCTTCTATGTGCCGCTTGTAATTTATGGCAGCGTTCATTTCTTAAATCCAGTTCTGTATCGATCGCAAGCGCTGTTGTTGCCTTGCTGATTGGCGGATCGTATCCATTGTGGTCAGCGATGTTCCACGGGCGGGGCGGAAGTGTCGTCTGAACCGCGGGGCTTGGGGTGGCGGGAGCGGTCGTGGCGGTCCTGGTTGCGCTCGTAGATGAGGCGGAGGCCGGTGAGGGTGAGCAGTTCGTCGACCTGGCTGATGAATTTGGAGCCGCCTGCGATGAGGCGGGCGAGGCCTCCGGTGGCGATGGTGCGCGTGTCCGGGCCTAGCTCGACGATCATGCGTTCCAGGATGCCGTCGACCAGGCCGATGTATCCGTAGTAGAGGCCGATCTGGAGGTTGTCTACCGTGCCGGTGCCAATGACCTTTGCGGGCTTGCGAATGTCGATGCGGGGGAGGCGCGCGGCGCGGGTGAAGAGAGCGTCGGCGGAGATAGCGAGGCCGGGGGCAATGGCCCCGCCGAGGAATTCGCCTTTAGCGGAGATGCAGTCGAAGGTAGTCGCGGTGCCGAAGTCGACGACGATGACGGGTGGATGGAGTCCCGTAGCATCCTTGAATAATTCGTAAGCGGCGACGCAGTTGACGATGCGGTCGGCACCGACTTCGGCGGGATTGTCGGTGAGGATGGGCAGGCCGGTGCGGATGCCAGGCTCGACGAAGAGGGGTTTGACTCCGCAATAGATTTCGGCGGCGCGGCGCATGGTGGAATCGAGCGGCGGAACGACCGAGGAGATGACGATGCCACTGATCTGCGCGATGTCGAGCGAGCGCAGAGCGAAGAGGTCGCGGAAGAGGATGCCAAGCTCGTCGATGGTGGGATTGCGATGGGTGGTGATGCGCCAGTCGGCGAGCAGGGCTGCGGGAGCCTCCGGCGTGGCGAGACGATAGAGGCCGAGAACCGTGTTGGTGTTGCCTACGTCGATGGCGAGGAGCATGGTCTAGGTTCGAGGTTCAAGGTTCGATATTAGACAACGACGGAGATTCTGACTCTGTGAGTCAGAATGACGACAGAATCATGGTTCGCGGAGGCCACCGGATAGGACGGTGTGGAGCTGGCCGTCATCGCCGAGGACGAGGAGAAAGCCGTTGGGGTCCAGGCCAGCGGTAATGCCAGTATATCCGCCGGGGGCCGGGTGGTTAGGGGTGGGGTCGCGGGCTACGACACGGACGCGCTTGCCGGATATCCAGGAGGAGTACTGGGGCAAGTCCAAGGTTCGAGGTTCGAGGTTCGAGGTGAGGGCTCGGAGTTCGGAGTCGAGGGCGAGGAGGATGGCGGCGGCGAGCGGCTCGCGGCGGATGGGTGCGTGAACCCAGGTCTCAGACGCGAGACGTGTCACCCCTGCGAGTAAAGCCCGTTCGCCGGGGACCCCGGCTGGGGAGCCCGAGTTGGGCAGCTCCCGGCGGAGGGAGGTGGCAATGGGTTCCAGTTCAGGCGGAAAACTGGTGTGGTTGACGTTGATGCCGATGCCGATGACGGCGTAGCGGAGGGTTGCGGGCTGCGAAGGTGTGGCGGGGTTGGAGGCGGTGTCGATGAGGATGCCGCCGACCTTTCTGCTGTTGAGGAGGAGGTCGTTGGGCCAGCGGATGTCGATTTGAGCTGGCCTGGCGAACCCAAAGACGGAGCAGATGGCCGACTGGACGGCAATCGCGGTGGTGAACGAGAGGCTGGGCGCACGCTGCATGGGGATGGACGGCGCAATGAGCGCGGTCATATAGAGGCCGGCTGGTTCCTGTGCGTTGCCTGGGGCGGAGTACCATGCGTGGTTGCCGCGGCCGCGGCCCGCGGTCTGTTCGCCGGCGATCCATACGCCGTGGCGCGCGCCGGACTGCGCAGCCTGGAGGGCGAGGTCGTTGGTGGAGGTAGTGGTGGCGAGATGGGTGATGTGACCTGCGAATTGGGTGCCAATAACGGCTTGCTCCAATGCACGAAGGTCGAAGGAGTCGTCCGGCATCGTCAGAGGAGGGTGGCTGTGATCTTCATGCTGAGGTCGACGGCTGTGGCGGAGTGAGTGAGCGCGCCGACGGAGATGAAGTCGACATCGGTTTTGGCGTAGTCGCGAACGGTCTTGAGGGTGATGCTGCCGGAGGCCTCGACTGTGGCTTTGGGTAAGGCTTTGCGGATAATCTTGAGCGCCTTGGCGACCTCTTTGGGCTTCATGTTATCGAGCAGGATGGATTCGGCGCCGCCGGCGATGGCCTGATCGAGTTCGGCTGGAGTGCGGACCTCGATCTGGACGAGTTGGCCGGGTTTGCGACCGGCGAGGGCGCGCGCAAGCGCCGCGGGAAGGCCGCCGCCGAGCGAGATGTGGTTGTTCTTGATGAGGATGCCGTCCTGCAGGTCGAGCCGGTGGTTGGTTCCTCCTCCGCAACTGACGGCGTATTTGTCCAGGGCGCGCAGACCGGGGATGGTCTTGCGGGTATCGAGAATTTTGGTTTTGGACTTGGCGGCGGCCACCGCAGAGACATACTCATTGGTGAGCGTGGCGATGCCGCTCATGCGCTGCATGAGGTTGAGGATGACGCGCTCTGTGGAGAGGATGCTGGCGGCGTTGGCGCGGATGACGGCGATGGCCTGGTCCTTCTTGACGCGGACACCGTCGAAGATCTCAGGATGGGAGACGACCTCGAAGCGACCGGCGGGTTTCATTTTGCCGTAGAGCGAGAGGACGGCGGAGATGCAGCCGATGCCGGCGACCACGCAGCTCTGCCGGGCGATGATGGTTCCGGTGGCGCGCAGGCCGGGGTCGATGGTGAGGTCGGTGGTGATGTCCTGCGCGGCCTTGTCCTCCAGGAGGGCTGCTTCGAGCAGGGCGGTGATTCGGCGGGATTTCCAGTCCATGATGGCTTCGATTCTACGCTGGGGCTGCTGGTTTCAATTTGTTGGCTTCTAGTTGCCGGTGGGCAGGGCCTCAGTTAGTTTGCTGTTGGCTTCTCGGCATGGTCGATGACGATGGTTTCGATGCTGCCTGTGGATGGCTGTAGTTTCAATCCAATCTCGCCGAGGGCTGCGAAGATCGAGGGTGCATCGTCCGGGGAAGCCGAATCGCTCTCTCCACCAAATCGTACGCCCGGATGCGGTGGCGTCCAGTCGAGTGTGAAGTTATACGTTCCAGTCAATCCCGTCTTATCCATGACAGGGCGCCCCAACGCGCAGATTGGCTGCGATAGGAACTCCGCTAGATTTTTCGCGGAATATCCTTGCGCCACTGCTCTGCCGGTGACCCATGCGAGAAAGCCACGCAACGGTTTGCCATCGTCGCCTCGCTTTAGCTGGTCGCTCGTATCGGTCGCTGCGTCTTTCAATTTTGGGCCACCCTTGGCGACTACGAGATCGTAGGTCGGGACCAGCCTGGTCGCGGAATGTACCTTCAGCTTGAAGCGCTCCTCCAATAGCGCCTGCATCATCAGCCTGAGCCTCGCCTTCTTCTCCGCAGGGCTCAACTTTTCCATCGTTGTGATATCAGCTTCACCCATTCTTGCCTGAATATCGAATCGGTCGGTTTTAGTCCAGTCCGGACCTCCGGTGACCTGGTTTTCTGATCGAAGTCCGTATGCGTACTCGATCAACATCGAGAGCGTTGCTGCCGATCCGTCGACACCATCAGGTGCGTCCAGCACGCCGGTCATCGTTAATATCCCCGGATGGGGCTTGATGGTGGCCACGTCGAACGAAGGCGCAGGGGTTGCGTTTGATGACGGAGAAGATGGTGTACCGGATGCTGCGTTCTTTTGGGCGAGAAGCGCCGGACATGCGAGGACGACGGAGGCAGCGGCGAGAAATAGAGCTACTCGGCGGAACTTAAGATCAGGAACCGGAAGCATCTTCATATGTGGGAATCATACTTCCGCAGGTATTGAAGACACTAGAAAATCAGGTCGGCGGACTGCTTGGCGTTATCCAAGAGAATCGAGGGAGGCGCGGGTCTTGTCGTAGAGGGTGCGAGTTTCGGCCGCTTGCTTGCGCAGGCCCTCGACGATGTGTGCGGGGGCTTTGGCCATGAAGGAATCGTTGGAGAGCTGGCGTTCGGCGGCGGCGAGACCTTTTTCATACTTGGCGAGGTCTTTGCTGAGGCGTTCGCGCTCGGCGGGAATGTCGATGGTGCGTTCGTAGAGGACAGCGACTTCTGGGCCGAACGCAGGTATCCATCCCAAATCCGGGTTGGCTTCAAGGAAGGAAAATGGCTTGTGCTCTATAGCGGAGATACGAGCTAGCTGAGGATCATATCCTCATTTTCCCGATAAACATCGTTGATCTCGGGTTTAGTTGACCCCACCATCGAGCCAGCGTCTGCCACTATGAATAAGCCAACATGCTCCTTCTCGGGAACGCCAAGTTCCTTTCGGCGCGCGCGCACGGTCGTAATAAGGTTCTGGATTCGAATCATGCCTGAGACGCTGCTTGCGTTCACAGGGAAGTCCCGCGCTTGCGGGAAACGGGTGAGGGCGATGGATTTTGCCGGTGGAAGGCCAGCGTAGAGGGCGTGCCAGATCTCTTCAGTGAGGAAGGGCATGAAAGGGGCTGAGCAGGCGCAGCGCGGACTCGAAGACGCTTACCAGGGTGGTGAGGGCGGCGGTGGTTTCGGCGAGGGATTCTTCGTCGGTGTCGCTGGTGGGGATGACTTCGGAGGCGACTTCAAAATTGATCCGGAGCTTGACGATCTCCAGATACCAGTCGCAGAGGTCACCCCAGAAGAACTGGTAGATGGTGTTGGCGGCTTCGTCGAAGCGGTACTCGGCGAGGGAGTAGTTGACGGCGGCGGAGGTTTGGGAGAGGCGGGTGAGGATCCAGCGGGATTCGAGGGCGTCGGAGTCCGATCCCACCCATGACGATGAAACTGTCATGAATGGGGCACCCGAATTTGTGGCACTCGGTAACTGGACTTCGATGCCGGCCTCGCGGGCGCGGTCGAGGTTCATGAAGAGGAAGCGGGCGGCGTTCCAGATTTTGTTGGCGAAGGCGCGGTTAGCCCTCGGTGCGGGCTTCGCTGAAGGCGATGTCGGTGCCGGGCGAGGCCATGCTGGCGAGGGTGAAGCGGACGGCGTCGGTGCCGAATCGCTGGATGATCTCGATGGGGTCGATGACGTTGCCCTTGGTCTTGGACATCTTCTGGCGGTCGGCGTCGCGGACGAGGGCGTGGATGTAGACTTCGCGGAATGGGACCGCTTCGGCGAGGGTGCGCGGGCTGCCGTCGGGGATGGGCACGTCGAGCATGAAGTGGGTGCCGAGCATGATCATGCGCGCGACCCAGAAGAAGAGGATGTCGAAGCCGGTGACGAGCAGCGAGGTGGGGTAGAAGGCGGCTAAATCAGGGGTCAGGTTCGAGGTTCGAGGTTCGAGGTGAGTCGAAGACGCTGCCGGGCCAGCCGAAGACGGTGAAGGGGAGCAGGCCGGAGGAGAACCAGGTGTCGAGCACATCGGTTTCCTGGGTAATGTTGGCGGAGCCGCAGGAGGAGCAGGCGGCGGGCGTATCGCGGGCGACGGTGATGGCGTGGCAGGCGGCACAGTGCCAGGCCGGGATGCGATGGCCCCACCAGAGCTGGCGGGAGATGCACCAGTCGTGGATGTTGTTCATCCACTCCATGTAGATCTTCTGGTACATCTCCGGGGTGAATTTGATGTGGCCGTCGCGGACGGCGGCGATGGCGTTGGCGGCGATGGAGTTTCTGTCTCTCCCACCCTTGCTGCGCGAGGATCGGGGCACCCGGACTTTCTGCGCCAGTGGGAACTTTGTTGACGGCGAGGAACCATTGCAGGGAGAGGCGCGGCTCGATGACGGCGCCGGAGCGCTGCGAGAGTGCGATGGCCAGGTTGTGGTCCTTGATGGCGACGAGCAGGCCGGCGGATTCGAGGTCGGCGACGATCTTTTCGCGCGCAGCGAAGCGGTCGAGGCCATGATAGGGCGAGCCGGGAAGGGCGACGTGCGCGCTCTCGTCGAGGATGGTGAGCGACGGCAAGGTGTGGCGCTGGCCGATGGCGAAGTCGTTAGGGTCGTGCGCGGGCGTGACCTTGACCGCGCCAGTGCCGAACTCGGGCTGCGCCCAGTCGTCGGCGAGGATGGGGATGGTCGCGGTTAGGGCGGCCATCGACGCCACTTACAGGCAGCGTGACCTGCTTGCCGATGAAAGCAGTGTAGCGCGCGTCGTTCGGGTTGACTGCGACGGCGGTGTCGCCCAGCATGGTCTCGGGGCGCGTGGTGGCGACTACGATGGAACCAGTGCCGTCGGCGAATGGGTAGCGGATGTGGTAGAGCTTGCCGACGCGATCCTCGTGCGTGACTTCGAGGTCGGAGACGGCGGTCTGCTGGACGGGGTCCCAGTTGACGATGTAGCTGCCGCGATAGATGAGGCCCTGCTCGTAGAGGCGGACGAAGGCCTCCTTGACGGCTACGGACAGGCGGTCGTCCATGGTGAAGTACTCGCGGGACCAGTCGACCGAGGCGCCGAGGCGACGCATCTGGTCGGTGATGGCACTGCCGTACTGGCGCTTCCATGCCCAGACGCGTTCGGTAAAGGCTTCGCGGCCGAGAAGTCGTTGCGATGTTTGCCTTCGGCGGCGAGCTGGCGCTCGACCATCATCTGCGTGGCGATTCCGGCGTGGTCGGTGCCGGGAACCCAGAGGGCAGTCTGGCCGCACATGCGGTGCCATCGGGTGAGGATGTCCATCTCCGTCTGGTTGAGCATGTGGCCCATGTGCAGGCGTCCAGTGACGTTGGGCGGCGGCAGGAGCATGGTGAAGGCGTTCGCACGCCCTTTTCCTGCTTCGCGTGGGCCTCCCGTTGGTCGGCACGAAACTGCGTTTGACTCCTCATCCCGCACCTCTTCGAGATGTGGGGCACCCGGCTCTGTGGCTGGTGTTGGCACCTCAAACAGGCGCTCACGCACCCAGTACTCGGCCCAGCGCTGCTCGATGAGGTGAGGGTCGTAGGCCTTGGGAAGGTTGTCGGCGGCGGCTTCCCCGGCGGGCTGAGCGGGCGATTTTGACTTGTCTTGGTGACTCATGGGGATGATTCAAGGGTAGCACCGGCGGACAGGCCAGGACGCGCAAGGGCCCAATCCCGCACCGGCAGATTGGATTGGCCTCAGAGTTGCGAGCGGACACTGGAGACAGGCGCGCCAACATCAGAGAAAAATGACGGAATTGATGATTGGGTGTGAAGGCGGTTCGCGCGAGGCGCGAATGCCCACTCATGCGATGAGACTGCATGAATGGGGCACCCAAAATCCCACATCTCAAAAGCGAGATATGGGGCACCCGATTTATTTATGGGAGCAGTGGCAGGCGTCTTCGGCGGCGGTGGGTGAACGCTCGGCGTAGACCTTTTGGGCGGCGATGAGGCCGTTTCCGAAGGCGAAGCTGGGCGATGGGAACGACTTTGCGATGACCTGTTCCAGCGCACCGATGATGGCGATGGTGTCGAGGTAGTCGAAGAAGCCAAGGTGGGCGATGCGGAAGATTTTGCCCTTCATCTCGCCCTGACCGTTGGCGATGATGGAGCCGAAGCGCGATTTGAGTTCCTTGACGACGACGCTGGAATCGACGCCGTCGGGGGCGATGACGGCGGTGGCAGCGGCGGCGGGACAATCGGGCGAGAAGAGTTTCATGCCCAAGGCGGTAACGGCGGCGCGAGTCATGGCGGCGATGGTCTCGGCGTTCTCGATGAGCTTTTTGCGACCGGCGACGAGGTCACCGGCTGGGTTCTCGGGCGTGGCGGCCTGGTGGGCGATGTAGTCGAGGGCCGCGCCGAGGCCGGCGATGAGGGCGACCGAGGGGGTATAGGCGCTCTCGCCGAGCTTGGCGTTCTTGCGCTCCTTGCGCAGGTCGAAGTAGTAGCGCGGGTTGTAGGTGGACTCCATGCGGTCCCAGGCTCGCTGGCTGATGGCGAGATAAGCGAGGCCGGGCGGGATCATGACGGCCTTCTGCGAACCGCCGATGAGGACGTCGATGCCGAGCTTGTCCATATCGATGTGGGTGGTGCCGAGTCCGGTGATGGCGTCTACGACGAGGAGTGCTTCGGAGTTGGCCTCCTTGAGCAGTCTGGCGACTGCGCCGAGGCAGTGACGCGCGCCGGTAGATGTCTCGGTGGCCTGCATGAAGACGACGCGAGTTTCGAGTTTGAGCGCGGCCTTGACGGCGTCGATGGAGAAGGTATCGCCATAGGGCGCGGAGACGAGATCGACCTCGCAGCCGAAGGCCTTTGCGAGGCCAGCCCAGCGCTCGCCGAACTTACCGGCGCTGAGAACGAGCACGCGGTCGCCGGGCGAGGTGAGGTTGGAGACGGAGGCCTCCATTGCGCCGGTGCCGGAACTCGACAGGACGATGACGTTGTTCTTGGTGCCGACGAAGTCCTTGAGCTGCGTGAGAACGCGG
>CAWERM010000098.1:0-8355 GCA_963810995.1 uncultured Acidobacteriaceae bacterium
TCTAAAGAACGGAAGGAATCCGGCTGCGATTCGGCAGATGTGGGTATCGAGTACTACACCGCGAGTTCTTCAGGCGTTGCTCGAGCTTGCTGACGAACTCGAACATCATCTCGATGATGCCACACACATTCGCATTGACGATGCGGTGACGCTGTATTTCACCCAGCACGGCATCGACATCGAACAACTCCTCAACCTGCGGCTCTTCTTCGTCGCACAACTCGACGATTATGTGAGAGCGGTCAAGTGTACCCGCATGGCCGAGTGGCTGATGGACTTCCCCGTCGAGATCCGGGGAAACAACTGGGAGCACTTAGACTTCAAAGGGAAAAATGCGATTTATATCGACGATTGCAATTACGTCGACTCGATCCGGCTAATTCGCAATTGCCTTGGCATGATCGATGTGTCTCCAAACACGGAATCGATGCCTCACGATCGAGTGGCGCGAGCTTGTGGGTCGCATACCTTGTGTCTGACCAACAGCGGCCAGAGTTTTACTAGAGGGTTGCCGTTCCAAAACGAACTGACTTTCTCCTTCGACAAGGAATGCTTTCAATCGAGAGTTGCCGGTCTGTTAGCCGACAAATCTGCTGCCGTAGATAAAGGGATTGCGGTGACTGAAGCATTCAAGAAGCTGAACCCGCCTGGTCAGGCCTTTGAACAGATGCTCAATTACGCCGCGTTCGCACGATTGGACCGGACAAAGGGTCGCCTTCCCGGATTACAAGACTTCTTTCTCTGGCCTCCCGAGGCGTAACGCTACATTCAGGGGCATTGTTTGCAGGTTTTGCCCGCCCGGTTAGCAGAGATACAGTAATGCCGTGGCGCTTGGATCAAGCCTGAAGGGCATGAGCGCTCGTCTGTGGCACGGCGAATACAGGGAATGGAGATTGATCGGCGTTGACCATCACTTCAAGCTCCTGTTCAACCTGCTCGAGTACGTCGCCCCACCGTCCTATCGCTTGTTGCCGGAAGAGACGCATCGTGGGATACCAGGGAGAATCTGTCCGGTCCCTCAGCCATCTCCAATCGCAAACATGGGCCAGAAGCAGCCATACCGGTTTACCCATCGCTCCTGCCAGATGGGCGACGGCTGTGTCGACGCAAATCACCAGGTCGAGGTTGGCGATAACCGCCGCGGTAACGGCAAAGTCTTCAAGGTGCTCGCTTAGATCGATGATAGGTAGAGGGCTTGAAGCCGGATCGGTGGATGCAGCGCCCTTCTGTAGTGAATAGAACGTCACTCCCTGCATCCGAGTCAGCCTGCCCAATTGTTCCAATGCGATGGAACGCAGGCGATCGCGGGTGTGCTTTGGATTGCCGGCCCAGACCAGGCCGACGCGTAGACCGTTCGCCGAAAGCCGCTCTGCCCAAGCATGTGCCTCCAACGGGTCTGCCGGCAGATAAGGGACGTCTTGAGGGATGTTTGCTAGATTCGTGCCGAACACTTGAGGGAGACTCAGCAGAGGACACGACCATTCGGCGTCGCTGCCCTCCTCCGACTCCGTCGAGACGACCGTGATCGCGCCGCTGTAGATGGAACGGAGTAGGCGGACCAGGGGAGGCTGGACCTTCAGCACGACCGTCGCTCCGAGTGCAGCAACTCTGGGGACATAACGGACGAACTGGAGCGTGTCCCCAAACCCTTGCTCGTGATAGATGAGAATGCGCGATCCGCGAATATCTTCCCCGCGCCATTGTGGCGGAAGACTATTCGGTCGCATATGGCGGAAGTCGGGGGTGGCCCATCGGGCCTCATATCCTTGCCAGCCCGCAGCGAAGTTTCCAGACAAGAGATGCTGAAGACCGACGAAGTACTGTGCCAATTGCGAGTCCGGATGCGCGGCAAGCGCCGCCTGATAACATTGCATGGCCCCGGCTGTATCGCCGAAAGATTCCAAATGCACGCCCAAGTTGCAAAGGGCGAGTGCGTGTGTGGGGTCGAGCGTAAGCGCAGTTCGGGACGACTCCAATGCACCTGCGATATTGCCAAGTTTGGCCAACGCATTTGCCAGGTTGCAGTGTGCGGAAGCGTTGCTGGGATCCAGTGCAATGGAACGCCGCAAGAGGCCTTCTGCAGTCTTTGGGTCGTCCCTGTCCACACATAGGGCGCCAAGATTGCTGAGGGCTTGCGGATAATCAGGATTGATCCTGAGAGCGCTTATATACGCCTGCATGGCCGCATTTTCGTCTTTCAGCGTCTGTAGCACCACCCCAAGCGAGTAATGTGCTTCGGCGTCTTCTGGCCGGAGGAGTATGGCTTGCCGATAGGATGCTGCGGCATCGGCAAACTGGCCGGATTGGAACTGTACGGCTGCCAAGTTGAAATGAAACTCGAAGCAGACGGGTTGGAGTGCGATCGCCTTGCGATAGCACGCAACCGCATTTTCGTCTTTCAGCGCCTGTAGCACCACCCCAAGCGAGTAATGTGCCTCGGCGTCTTCTGGCCGGAGGAGTATGGCTTGCCGATAGGATGCCGCGGCATCGGCAAACTGGCCGGATTGGAACAGCATGGCTGCCAAGTTGAAATGAAACTCGAAGCAGGTGGGTTGGAGTGTGATCGCCTTGCGATAGTACCGAACCGCATTCGACAGGTTCCCGATGCGCTGTTGCAGACGCCCTAGATCGTAATGCGCCTCGGCTGAGTCCGGAGAGTGTTTCAGAAAAGCTTCATACAGGGCAATGACCTCCGCCGGATCCGCTTGTTCGCTCATAGCACCGTCGATTCTCTGTAGCGCTGGCAGATTCTGCGGGTCCATGGACAAGGCGCGGCGGTAGCTTTCGACAGCTTCTCTCCGCTTTCCGAGTTGTTCGAGGGTGTTGCCCAGATTGTAGTGAAAGGCTGAGACCGTGGAACGGCTGTGAATCGCCTGTGTAATCAAGTGCTCGGAGGCGAGCAAATCTCCCCGTTCGCGCGCGATTAAGCCTGACAAATGTAGAGCATCCGCATGGGCCGGCAAGGTCCTGAGAATGGCTGCATAACAGGCCGATGCCTCAGCGAACTTGCCTGCACGGTGATGGGCGAGCCCCTGGTTTAGACATTCACCGACCTGCCGTGTTGAGAGCGCTGCCCAATGCTTTGCCATGCCTACGGACCCTCATTATCCGTAATCGGCACGTCTCCCGTATTACTAAAGGACAACTTGCCAAAATAATTCCAGTATCGGTGAAATTGCAGCATTCCCCACTTCTTCAGGCCTGATGCACGGCATTTCCGTGGCTAACCCCGCCAATTTTTGTGGTCGTGACTAAAGGTGGCTGCTTAGGAGCCGCCACGGGTTCGCGCTCTCCTGGGCGCACTGGCGGAAGAGCTTGAGCGAGATCCCGCAGCACGAGCACGTCTCCGTGCCTCCTTGAATCCGCTCTCCCGGTTCGACTTTGGACAATTCGCATCCCTGCCGCACGCGCGCGAGTGGCAGGCCAAGGAAAGGCCAAAACGTGAGACTGTCTGAATATCCTTTTCCAGAGCGAGATATTCTTGGTGCCCGGAAAGAGCCGCTGCCTGGAACGGATCTGCGATTCTTCCCCGTCCTACTTGATGTTTATTGCCGCCTTCATGTACGCTTTCAATGTGTACAGATAAGGAGAGTGTGATGCCACGAGTAGCGGTCGAAGATAACAGCCGGATGTCCCTGCGAATTCGCTCCGAAGAGAAGACGCTGCTGCTCCGCGCGGTGGCGTTGCAGCATACCGACTTGACGGATTTCGTTGTGCAACATGCTCTACGCGCCGCCAAGAACGTAATCCAGGACGCTGAACAAATACAGCTCTCCGAAAGAGACAGCTTACGGGTATTGTATCTCCTGGAGAACCCGCCCGCTCCGAATGCAAAACTGCTGGCTGCTGCTCAGGGGCTTCCCCAGCGGCTATGAATCAAACAGCATGGCATGAAGAGCCAATCGCCAAACGACACAACCCGGAAGCCTTCGACTGTGGCGAAGAGGCATTGAATGAGTATCTGCGCCGGTATGCCCGCAAGAGCCACGATCTCGGCGGCGCCAAGACCTTTCTCGCCATCGACAACTCCGACAACGAAACCATCCTTGGCTTCTACAGCCTGAGTCCGGCATCCGTCGCTTACGCCGCGACGCCTGAGAGAGTGCGGCGCGGACTGGCTCGGCACGACGTGCCGGCGTTTCGGCTGGCGCGTCTGGCTGTGGATCGCAAGGTACAAGGACTGGGAATCGGCGGCCAGCTCTTGCTCGCAGCGGGAAGACGCTGCTTGCTGGCCTCCGCCGAAGTCGGTGGAGTGGCGCTTCTCATCGACGCCAAGAACGAAAAGGTAGCAGGATGGTATGCCAGTTACGGAGCGGTCCCCATGCTGGACATGCCTTTGACCCTATTGCTACCCCTGGCTACGGTCGAAGCGGCCTTGAAGATTGCCGGAAAGCTCTGAGTTGTGCTTTTACCATCGCATCCGATACGGATGATATAAGCCCTCCGCTTTGAATATGCTTACCAGACTGGTTGCCTGCATCCCGAGCAACTTGTTGGGAGAGGTCGTGCGTGAACAATATCCCGCGCACTTGGACACAAGGGCCTTCGTCCTACACTTCGTTATATCGACCTACCAGCCGCAAACCTTTCAAGGGAGATGGAAGCTGTGTTTGGAAAATATACCTCTTTGTAAGTCCCATGAGTACTCGCCTTCTCATAAATTTCGTTGATATTCACGCCTGATCGCTAAACGATGCTACTGTTTCTCTCGCGTTGCTCGGGGCGGTCAGATTCGAACTGACGACCCCCTGCTCCCAAAGCAGATTCAATCGCGTATTGATCTGTGTTGAATCTGAGTGAAGCTAAGTAATTCTGATTGAGCTATTTAGCTCGCATGACCTGAGCCGTATTGATCTTTGTGGCTTTTGGATGCTTTGGCAGTACATATTCGACTACACTCAAACTCCCTCTGTTGGAAAACCTCGCGGCGCGTGTTGTGGTTCGCGCCGACCTCCTGGAGTGTAATCGCTGGCGCGGTCTGAGGGTGATAGCCACGTCAGTTCCTAGAAGTAGGAGAAAGCGTAGCAGCCTTTCAATGGAAAATCCGGAGAGGCACCCGCGAATAAGTGCCGACACCTTGGGCTGGTCCACCCCCAACACTGCGGCAGCCTGCACCTGAGTCAGGCGACGGCGGCGAACTATGTCCGCTATCTTCTGCGCCAGTTCGGCTTTGGCGAGCATTTCGTCCGAATTTGGGATCTCCAGATCGGCGAAAACGTTTCCGCTGCTTTCAATGTAATCGCTTTTAGCCATGTTGTTTCTCCCATGCTGCATGTAATTCGATGGCGCGCTTGAGTCGTTGCTTTATCAATTCAATCTCTGACTTGGGTGTCGCGATGCCCGTCTTCGATTTCTTCTGAAAGGCATGACGCACATGACCCCTGCCTGCCAGTCGAACGGTATAGACGGCGCGAAATGTGTCACCACGATGGTCGGATACAACCTCCAGCACACTGGAGCCGATATTCTTCAGGGGCTTTGCCTTTACATGCTTGTTGCCGGTCTGCGCCTGATACAGAGCAAATCCAATCTCGTCCTTCACCGCCGCCGGAAAGCTCCGGGTTGCTTGAAGCGAGTCGCCGATCCAGATCAACGGCTTGGGCGCGGGTTTTGCCGCTACATCCATCGATGCTCGGTATATGCCATTTATAGCATAGTGGCAAGTGTCTTGTGAGAATCCGAGAATACCAGATTGACGCAGTATCCTTTTACCGCCCGCGTAAGACAGGTCGTATGCTGCATTTGCTGGGGCTCCTGTTAGAGTGGCCCTCCCCGTACCTGCTCCTGCCTATGTTGTCAGCTACATCGCTGCGCCCTTCGCACAGGGAAATATCCCTCCGCTAATGCCTATGGGGGGCTCCTTGAGCATGGGCAGCAATATTTTTTCTACTGTCACCGCGCATATCCAGTATCATCGTGGCATGGCGGTCGTTCACATCTCGGAAACCGAAGCGACGCGAGATTTCGCCGCCTTGTTGGCACGCGTCGGTGCGGGCGAGGAGGTCGTGATCGAGAGGGCGGCTTCGCCCTCCGTAATACTGCGCATGGCAATCGAGCCGCGCGGACGCCTGTTGTCGGAGTCTATTGTACTGGCCGAGACACATGCTAACGAGATGGGCTACGAGCCGGTGATGGATGCGGAGTTTGCCGCCGACCTGGAAGAAATTATTCGCTACCGCAAACCTCGTGACATGTCGGCATGGGACTGATCCTAGATTCCAGTGTGCTCATTGCGGGCGAACGACGCGGGGATACCGTCAAGCAGGTTATCGATCGAGTCCTTACGGCGCGTGGAGATGAGGAAAGCGCGCTCTCCGCCGTCAGTATTATCGAACTTTCCCACGGCATCTACCGAGCGAAAACCGACGCTGATCGCCAGCGGCGCAGAGCCTTTGTGGAAGAGTTGTGTCGTGACATGATCGTTCATCCGCTTACACTCGCCATCGCCCAGCTTGCCGGACGCAGCGAGGGCGAACAGGCCGCCAAAGGTATTTCCATCGCCGTCGAAGATCTTGTGATTGGGGCCACGGCTCTGCATTTGGGCTTCGATGTCGCCACCTTGAATGTCAGGCACTTTCAGCATATCCCCGGTCTCGCGGTTGTTTCCATCTGAGAATCTTGCATTCGTGAAATAGATTTGTAATGAGACTCCATCAAATTAAAGTCGAGCTCGCCGGCGTCCGTCCTCCGGTATGGAGAAGAGTGCTGCTATCGCCGGAAATCACACTCGGAAATCCATCCGATAATCTGATGGAAACGAACGATGGGATATTTTCATGGGTTGTTTGTACATCCTCTTTTCGCGCGCAGGCCGTTGCCATCTCTCCGTCGGCGTCCGCCGCAGTCACGCGGTCTCCGTGGCCATGCTCCTCTGCCTCACGGCCCTCCCGCAAGCGGGCCGTACCCAACAGCTTGCCCAGCAGTCGTCCCAACCCATCCTTCCCGCCGCTCAGTTATCCAGCGCTCCTGCGCCGCAGCTCCCCTGCCAAACCGTCTCAACTCCCCAGTCGGACGCCGTCCCAGGCAGCATCTCTGGCACCATCACAGACAACGATGGAGACGTCGTCGTCGGGGTGCTCATCACCCTCTCGCGCAGCGGCCAAAATCCGCCAGATGATGTTTCACCACGTATCGTATTCTCCTCCGGCGGTGGAGAGTTTATCTTCTCCAACGTCCCTCCCGGCCCCTTTTAATCTCTCCATCACGGCCGACGGATTTGCGACCCGACAGGCATCAGGCCTACTCCCTTCGGGCGAAAGCTGCGACCTCGCTGCCATCGCATTGAACTCCGGTTACAACACCAGCGTTCAAGTGACGGCCTCGCAGGCCGACATCGCCCAGGCCCAGATTGGCGAAGAAGAAAAACAGCGCGTCCTCGGTGTCTTCCCCAACTTTTATGTCAGTTACGTTCCCAACCCCGTCCCACTTAACCCCGGACAGAAGTTTCAACTCGCCATCAAGACCTTGATCGACCCCGTCAGCTTTGTGCTCATCGGAGGCACCGCCGGAATCGAGCAGGCCGATAACACCTACGCCTGGGGAGACGGAGCCCAGGGCTACGGTAAGCGCTATGCCGGGGCGTACGGAACCTTCCTCACCGGAGACCTGCTAGGAAACGCCGTCTTTCCCATCTTCTTCAAACAGGATCCCCGCTACTTCTATAAAGGCACAGGCAGCATCCATTCCCGAGTCCTTTACGCCATCGCCAATGCCGTCGTATGCAAGGGAGATAACCATCACTGGCAGTTCGCTTACTCTGCCGTCCTCGGAGGCCTCACAGCCAGCGGTATCTCCAACGCATACTACCCCGCACCCAATCGCAGCGGAGCGACCCTCATATTCGAGAGTACAGCCATCGGGACTGGCCTCAGTGCCATCTCAAATATCTTCCAGGAGTTCGTGGTCCACCGGCTCACCCCCCACATCCCCTCCAACCCGCCTACCACGCCCAAACTGCCGTGAATTTCAATCGCGCAAAGCGACGCTTCGGGCCGTGGGATAATTGCCCCTTGCGTAGCTTACGGGATCCGGCAGACCGCCAGCGCGCCGTTGTGCCAGCGGCAATCCAGCCCTGGCGGCGCGGGATAGTTGACCAGCGCCCAATCCACGTCGAACTCCGCCTTCAGCCGCTCGAAGTCGGCAAGCTGGAAGCGCGGCCAGCCAGCCTGCGCCAACTGCTGCCGCTGCCAGGCGCTCGCCAGGGTAGGCACCTGCGTCACCACCGCCGCATCTTTGTAGCCATCGGCCAACTGGCTTCGTTCGGCCAGCGCGCGGAAGCTGTGAAAGCCCTCGCCCGGCCCGGCCAAATACTGGGGGTCGAGGGCAAAGTATGCTCCGGTTGGGGTGAGCAATATA
>CAWERM010000099.1:0-19322 GCA_963810995.1 uncultured Acidobacteriaceae bacterium
GCAGCCGCTCCACCGTCAACTCGCGTTCAATACTTCCCGCCACGGCGAGGCTGATCGAGCCCGTCTCTTCCGAAATGATGACCGCGACCGCGTCGGTTTCTTCCGTGATCCCGATCCCCGCGCGATGCCGCGTCCCCAGTTGCGTCGAAAGCACCGGGTTCATCGACAGCGGCAGAAAACAAGCCGCCGCCGCAATGCGGTCCCGCTGCACAATCACGGCGCCGTCGTGCAGCGGAGCGCTCGGGCGAAACACCGTCGCCAGCAGGTCGTACGACAGTCGCGCATCCAGCGTCACGCCGCTTTCAATGTAGGTGCGCAGCCCAATCTCGCGCTCGATCACGATCAGCGCGCCCGTGGCCCAGTGGATGGTGTTCGACCTGGGCGGAGGCACGCTGGACGTCTCGCTGGTGATCTCGCGGCAGGGCAAGCTGATCGTGCCGGAAGGCGGGCACGCCGGCGACGACAACCTGGGCGGCCGCTACTTCGACCAGGAACTGGCCGGATACGTGTTGACCCAGCTCGAACAGCGCTACAAGCTGACCGCGTTCCGCAATAACCGCGGGAAGTTCTCGAACGATTGGGGCCGCTTGCTGCTGGCGGTGGAGGCCGCCAAGATCGAGCTCTCGACGCGCGCCGAGAGCGTGGTGTCGCTGGATAGCCCCTTGTGCCGCGACGACCAGGGCAAAGAGGTGGAAGTCAAGGTTCCAGTCACGCGGAAGATATACGAAGACCTGATTCACCCCTTGGCCGAGCGCACCGTGCAGATCTGCAAGACGCTGCTGAAGAGAAACCGCCTCGGCGCCGGTGACGTGGAGCGGCTGATCCTGGTGGGCGGCCCATCCAAGACTCCCCTGATCCTGAGCATGCTGCGGGAGCGGTTGGGCATACCGCTCGAAAGCTCCATCGATCCCATGACGGCGGTGGCGGAAGGAGCGGCCATCTGGGCCGACGCGGTCGAAATCCCCGGCGTGAATGGGGACAGCGTGCGGGCGCAGACGGGCGGGTACCGGCTCAAGATGGATTGCGAACGGCAGTCGGCGCTGCCCACCTACCAGCTTGTCGGCCTGGTGGACGGCCCGGAGAGCGAAGGCCTGAAAGTGGAAGTGGAGCGTGCCGACGGCCTCTGGAAGAGCCCCGTCGTGGCCGTGGACGCGATCCCCATCCATCAATACAAGAAGGCCGAGCAGTACGTCGTCGTGCTGTATATTGAAGGCCCCGCCGGCAAGTCCCGGCTATCGAAGATATGGGATGTCGTGATTCGCTAGCGAAATGGATCTTGAGATTTGGGCGCCCCATGTTTCGCATCTGAGACATGGGTTCATCCGCCCCCACTCGCCCAAGTCCCCTCAAATCCTGTAGACTTCGCTCGCCGGCAATTCCGCGACGGGCCCGTTCGCGGACACTCCACGGAGGCCCAAAATCATGAACAATCCCGTTGCATCCAACGACACCACTCGTCGCGACTTCGTCAAACTCAGCGGCGCAGCCCTCGCCGTCGCCGCTACGCAATCCGCACGCAGCTACGCCAAAATCGTGGGTGCCAATGATCGTGTCCGCGTTGGCATTGTCGGCGGAGGAGACCGCATGTTGGGTGGCGATGTGCCTGCTTTCGCCGCCAACCAGAAGGACATGAACTTCGAGCTGGTTGCCGTCTCCGACATCTGGAAGCTGGCGCGCGAACGCGCCGTGGCCGCCGTGGAGAAGACTGCCGGCAGCAAGATCGATATGGTCCCCAACAACGAGGCGCTCTATGCCCGCAACGACATCGACGCCGTCCTCATCGCCACCGCCGACTTCCAGCACGCGCGCCACGGCATCGAAGCGGTCAAGGCTGGCCGCGACGCCTACGTTGAAAAGCCCACCGCACACCGCATGGACGACGCACGCGACTTCCTCAAGGCGGTCGAAAGCTCCAGCCAGATTATCGCCGTCGGCACACAGCGCCGCTCCACGCCCGCTTACATCAAGGCGGCCGAGTACATCCAATCCGGCAAATTCGGCAATATCGTCATGGTCGAGATGTCGTGGAACGTCAATCAGCCCGGCCGCTGGCGCCGACCGGATGTTGTGCCTACGCTGAAGCAGGAAGACACCGACTGGAACCGCTACTGCCTCGGCGTTATCAAGGACAAGTTCGACGCGCGCAAGTATCTTGAGTTTCGCCTCTTCTGGCCTTACTCCTCCGGCATTCCCGATCAGTGGCTGGTCCACCAGATCGACACCGTCCACTGGTTTACCGGCCTGCCTCACCCGCGCTCCGTCGTCGCCAACGGAGGAATTTATCTGTGGAAAGATGGCCGCACCAACTGGGACACCATGACCGCAGTCTTCGACTACGGCCCGCTGGACGACCTCAGCAAAGGGTTCCAGGTGCAGTACACCTCGCGCTTCACCAACGCCGCCGGCGGCACCAAGGAACTGTACTACTCCAACGGCGGAATGATCGACATGGACAAGCAGACCGTCACGCCCACCGGTGGACTCACCGCGGGCCAGGCCGCAGCCATGAAGATGCAGCCGAATCTACTGCCCAGTTTCTCGCTAGTCGACAAAGTGGACAAAGTTGCTACCGACGCCACTACCGCTGCCGATGCAAAAGGCGATCCGCAGACCAACGCCAACATGCGCAACTGGATGGAGTGTGTCCGCTCACGCAAGACGCCTAACGCCAGCATCCGCGCCGGCTACAGCCATTCCATCGCGCTGTGCATGAACGTGGCCGCCATCCAGACCGGCCTGAAGGTCACCTTCGACGAGAAAACCCAGCAAGTGATGGCGGGAGACAAACCCTATGCCTTCGCATAAGCTCTCTCCAATAATGAATTGTCATCCTGAGCGAAGCCTCTCGCAGCTTCACTGCGAGAGGCGTAGTCGAAGGACTTGCGGTGCTCTTCGATCTATCTCGCTGCTCGCCATTTTCTCCCTTGGAGCCTTCGTCTTGACCGCCATAACCGCTCACGCCGCCCCACCAGCAAAAGGCGTCGCCGTCACCGTCAACGACGCCGCCCACCGCGTCGACATCACCATCGACGGTGCACCCTTCACCTCCTACCTCTGGAACACGAACCAGCGCAAGCCCATCCTCTACCCGCTCCTTGCGCCCGACGGCACCACCCTCACCCGCGGCAATCCACCGCTGCCCGGCGAACGCACCGACCATCCCCACCACGCTGGACTCTGGTTCAACTATTCCAACGTCAACGGCATCGATTACTGGAATAACTCCGACACCATCAAGCCCGACGCGCGCGCCAAGTACGGCTCCATCGACCACGACCGCATCGTATCGTCCAAGAGCGGCGCCACCTCCGGCGAACTCGTCACCGAATCCACCTGGTACCCCGCCTCCAACGTCCCAACAGTCGGCAGCAACCGGCAGCCGCCAGTCCTTCACCAGACCACACGCTACGTCTTCTCCAAACTCACCATCGACGGCAAGCCCGCCCGCGCCATCGACATGACCGTCACCCTTAACGCCTTGCAAACCTCCGTCTTCCACGACGACAAGGATGGCATGCTCGGCCTGCGCGTGGCCCACTTCCTCGAATCCGCCACGGCAGCGCCGGAGACCTTCCGCGACGCCAATGGCATCGCAACTCCCGTCGCGGCGCCCACCGCCGGAGCGAACGGTATCTACCGCACCAGCGAAGGCAAGGTCGGCGCGGATGCCTGGGGAACGCGCGCCAAGTGGTGTGAGCTCTCCGCCACCACATCCGACGGAAAGCCTGAAACCATCGCCATCTTCGACCACACAGGCAATCCCAACTACCCAACCTACTGGCACGCCCGCGACTACGGCCTCTTCGCCGTCAACCCGCTGGGCGCGCATGGCTTCGATCCCAAAACCCCAAACCTGAATTTCACTCTCAATCAAGGCCAGTCCGCCACCTTCCACTACAAGATCATCCTCATCTCCGGCACCGTCACCCCCGATGCCCTCAACCTAGCCTGGGACACCTTCAACGCCACCAAGTGGCCCACGCCACTAACAAAGGAGGCGACTAAGGCCCCAGCGACTCCCGCATCGGCGGAGCCGGTTGTGACATACTCACCGCCTCCATCGCCACTGGACACGGTAACGCCCCCGCAGCAGCCGGGGGTGTACGAGAACGGCAACAGCACAACTTTTGTCTTCCCCCAGTAGATGTAACCTCGCGCGCATGGGTGTGGCTTCGCATCCCCCCCACAAATCTGTCATCCTGAGCGAGCGTAGCGAGTCGAAGGACCTGCGGTTGCTTTGCTGCTCTCACTCAACGCCGTCATCCCAGCCACAGCACCCAAAAGATTCTTCATTCTGGCGTAGCCAGAATCTCAGTCTCTGTTTGTTTCTCTTTGCGGGCGCCCCATGTCTCGCTTCTGAGACATGGGATGTATCCCAGTGCCCCATTCATGCGCGCTCGTGCGCATGAGTCGGGGTTTCGTTTTGTTTGTCATTCTGAGTACAGCAAAGAATCCCCGCAGTTGTCGTTGCCCTTGCAGTTGCTCTTCGGGAGGGAGCAGGGGCCTTCAGGCCCCTGAAACCAGCCGTCTAAAGAAAAGGGCTTCAGCCCCGGGCCTTGTGCTACGTCTCCTACCCAAAATGCTATATGCCGCCATCTGCCGGTTGACATACGATATATGTCGTACTAAAGTTGCTGAATGTTTGGTAGAAGCATAAGGAGGCTCGGCATGCGAAGACAGATTGGTAAGCACGTTTCTCACGGCGCTGGCATAGGGTCCGCCTGCCCTGGCTCTGCTTATGGCGACGGCGAGCTTTATCTGCGCCCAGCGAACCCCCGCAACAAATCCAGTCCAGTCGGCAGATTCCACTCAGCCAGCCCAGCACGACTACCGTTTCGAGGTCGCTTCGATACGGCATACCGACCCTCCCGGCCTATACAAGGGCGGTCCTATCGGACCAGCCTATACCCCTGGCCACTACAGAGAAGAGAGGATATATCTCGGGGCTCTGGCCTTTGACGCCTTTGGATTAAAGCACAGCTACCAGATCGAATACCCGAGCTGGATGCATTCGACGGTCTCCGGCTGGTTCGCCGTCAACGCCACTCTTCCCGAGGGTGCTACGAAAGCAGACTTGCCGATCATGATCCGACACCTGCTGGAAGACCGCTTTGCGCTCAAATATCACCATGAGACGCGGCAGATATCGGGTTATGAGCTGGTGGTGGCGAAGTCCGGACCGCACCTGACAAAATCAGGGGAGCCAGCGCCTGATTCGTCGGCGTTGAAGGGGCCGATGGACGGCATTGAGTTCAAGAATGGAGTTCCACAATTCACCAAGGACGCACGTTCCGGTCAACTCTATTCCGGCACAACAGCCTGGTGGCGCGGGCGAAACAAAACGATGCAAAATCTCGCATCCGACCTGGCCGATAGGCTGAGTGTACCTGTGACGGACGCGACTAAGCTCACAGGCGAGTATGACTACACGCTGACCTACACCCCTGGCGAGGAAATGTACGCTCCAGGATATTTTCCACCCGCAGGTGGAGATGAGGCGTCGGCACCGATGGAGCACCCGTTGTTGCGCGATGCCCTGCGGGAGCAGCTCGGTTTAGAACTAAGGCCAGTCAAGAATGTCCCCGTCGATGTCGTGATTATAGACAGCGCGAATAGAGAGCCGACCGAAAACTAATCTTCAATGCTTGTTGCAAATTCTGATCCGTCACAAATCGGGTGCCCCATGTCTCGCTACTGAGACATGGGATATATTTAGGTGCCCCATTGATGCGCGCTTTTGCGCATGGGTGGGGTAGCATGGGTTGGGTCGTTGAATTTGTTTGGTTGCATTTCAAAAAAAATGGGGAGGCGTTTACCACCGAATTGAGCGACTCGCAATCCATCCTCGGACTCATCGCCGGCAATGGCCGCTTCCCGTTCCTGCTGCTCGATGCCGCGCGCGCCGAGGGCCTCGCTGTCGTCGTCGCAGCCATCCGCGAGGAGACCGACCCCGAGATCGACGCGCGCGCCGCCGCCGATCCCGCGATCCATGTCCATTGGCTATCGCTCGGCGAACTCTCCCGCCTCATCGACACCTTTCGCGCCGAGAACGTTACCCGGGCCGTCATGGCCGGCCAGGTCAAGCACACCCAGATATTCTCCAGCATCCGTCCCGACTGGCGTCTCGCCAAGTTGCTCCTCAACCTGGGCACACGCTCCACGGACAAACTGCTGGGCGCGGTCGCCAAGGTCCTGGCCGACGAGGGCATCGAGCTGATCTCCTCCACCCAGTATCTGGAACCGCTGCTCGCCAAACCCGGTGTCCTCACCCGCCGCGCCCCCTCCGATGACGAGCGCAAGGACATCGCATACGGGCGCACTGTAGCCCTGGGCCTCGCCGCATTCGACCTCGGGCAGACCGTCGTCATCGCAGCCCAGGCCTGTGTCGCCGTCGAGGCCATGGAGGGCACCGATGCCACCATCGAGCGCGCCGGCTCCCTCATGTGCCGCCACCTGGACCCGTCCTCCACACTCAGCCGCGCCCTCACCGTAGTCAAGGTCGCCAAGCCCACGCAGGACATGCGCTTCGACGTTCCCGTCATCGGCCTTGCCACCATCGAAGCGATGGCCCGCGCCGGGGCCACCTGCCTCGCCGTCGAGGCAGGACGGACGCTGCTCTTCGATGCCGCCGCCATCGTCGCCGCAGCCGATCGTGAGGGCATCGCGCTGGTCGCGGAGTAAGAATCATCGATCTTCGTTGACGGAGCTGGCATCCAATCTCCGTACGCGACGCGTGGGCAGGGCAGGCCCCGCTTCTCAGCCATCGAAATCTACCAACCAGGAGAAAATAATGCTTCGCAAAAGTATTTGCATCGCCGCTCTCATCGCCATCGTCGTAGTCTGCGGCTTCACCCTCAAGGCCCGTGCCGCCGACATCCTCCAGGCCGGAGTAGCCGCTCCCAGCTTCAGCCTGCCCTCGCAGGAAGACGCGTCCGTTTCGCTCTCGCAGTATAAGGGCAAATGGGTAGTCCTCTACTTCTATCCCAAGGACATGACCAGCGGCTGCACCATCGAGGCCCACAACTTCCAGCGCGACCTGCCCAAGTACGATGCCCTCAATGCGGTCGTCCTCGGCGTCTCGCTCGATACCGTCGAGAGCCACAAAACTTTCTGCACCAAGGACTCGCTCACCTTCAAACTGCTCGCCGATCCCGACCACAAAGTCATCGACGCCTATGGCGTGCCCCTTACCGCGCGTGGCGACAATAAATTCGCGGCCCGCGATACCTTCCTCATCACGCCCGCCGGAAAAATCGCCAAGGTCTGGACCGGGGTCGATCCCAACACCCACTCCGACGATGTCCTCGCCGCCATCGCCGGCATGAATGGTAACGACAAGGTACAAGTAGAGCGCAAATAGTTCCAGCTGCCAGCAGACGCAAAAAGGCCCGGACCTCTCGAGAGGAGTCCGGGCCCTTTTGCTTGCCTGATTACTACAGGTTGATTACTTCTTCTTTGCAACCTTCTTCGCGGCCTTCTTCTTCGCTGCTGGCTTCTTAGCTGCCTTCTTTACAACCTTCTTCGCTGCTTTCTTAGTTGCCAAGGTAATACCTCTCGTATTGGTTTTTTTGCTCCGTTTGTTGCCGGTCGCTTTTTTCAAAGCGGCCTTACCGCCGCGTGGAGCATTCACTTTCTTCGCGGCAGATTTCAATGTCGTCTTTTTCCCGCCCTTTTTGCCCGCCTTCTTGGCTGGCTTCTTCTTTGCGACTACAGCTTTCTTCGCGGGCGCCTTCTTCGCCGGCGCTTTCTTCGTGACTGCCTTCTTTACGGGCTTCTTCTTCGCGGCAACCTTCTTTACAACAGGCTTCTTCACCGCAACTTTCTTCGCCGCCTTCTTGGCGGCGCTGGCATCGCTCTTCACCGCAGGTTTCGGTATTGCGATTGGCTTCGGTATTGCGATCGCCGCAGCAGAACTCGCGGTCGGCGATGGAGGCGTCGATTTAATTACTGCCTCATCGTCGTGCAGTCCGGGTTCCATCAGATCGTCTGCAATGTCCTCCAGCAAATTGATAGCGCCGTCGCCCTCCAGCGCAATGCTCACGACGACCTCCTCCTCTTCGTCGTCGCCGAATAGATCGTTGTCTTCGTATCCATCGCCGCCTGCTTCGTCGTCTCCATAGTCCGCGGTCGCATAGATCCCGATCTTCTCATCCAGTCCATCGAAACGATCCTGCTCATTGAACTTCATCGTCGCACCCTCGCGCTATATCGATAATCCCGATTGCCGCACCCGCATTGCAACACCGCACTGCATCTTGAGCCGTTACGGTGCTGCTACAAAATACCGATGCACCATAGCACGGATTCTAGCAACAGAATGCATCGTTGCGCCAGAGATGGCAAGCAATCTTTTCATTGAGGTCGCCAATGCGGCAAGTCTCCCGCCTTCAGTCGCGAGTGTTCTTCTACTTCGCAGCAACAGTTTTTTTCTCTGTTTTGCTCTGCGCTGGCTTCGCTGCGGAAGACTTTGCGTCGCTCGGCTTACTCTTCACGCTTGCTCCATTCTTTGCGCTGCCGGCCTTCGCGTGTGTACTCGCACCCGCATGGGCCTTCCTCGTTCGCACGTGAGTTGCTGGGGCCAGATGGATCGGTTCGCTGACTGCGAGTGTACGGCCCGGCCGGATCGTACTCGACGATAGATGGTTCCAGCGGCGCAGTTCTTCCACTGAGACATTGAATCGGTCCGCCACGGTGACCAGAGTGTCGCGCGCGCGTGTGACGTAGTGCAGTGGATGGGCCGCCGCCACTACATTCGCCACCGGAACAACCAGTTCATCGCCCGCTTCGATCATCGCGTTTGCATCCAGATTGTTCGCCGCCGCAATCTCCGTGGGCCGCCCATGAAGGCTGCTCGCAATGCCATCCAGCGACTCGCCGGCGCGCACCACATGAAAACGCCAACTGCTCCGCTTGTCCTCGGGTATCTTCTCGATCCGCTTGAGATAGACATCGTGCATTCCCGCCGGAAGATGCAGCTCGAATTCCATATCGCTCGGCGTACTCATGCGCAGAAGGCTTGGGTTCAGATCGACAATCTCCTGCAACGAGGCGTCGGTCACGTCTGCAACCAGACGCAGGTCCACCGAGTAGTTCACCGTCACCGTGTCAGAGACAACCGGCGCATCGGGCACCAGGCCCTCCAGTCCGTACTGCTGCGGGTTCTTCGCCATGATGATCGCCGCGATGATGCCGGGCACATAGTTCTTCGTCTCCTGCGGCAGCTCGTTGCGGCGGTACAGCTCCCAAAAATCCGCATAGCCCGTACGCATCACGGAGCGCTGTATGTTGCCCGGCCCCCAGTCGTATGCCGCCATCGCCAGATACCAATCGCCGAACTGGTCGTAGAGCGACTTCATGTACTTTGCGTATGCGATCGAAGACTTCTCCGGGTCGAAGCGCTCGTCGAGCCAGCCATTGCGCGTGAGCCCATACGATCCAGCGAAGGGCATGAACTGCCACATGCCGCCCGCGCCCGTATGCGCATTCAGCGCCTGCGGCTGAAAGCCCGACTCCGCAACCGCCAGATAGATCAGGTCCTGCGGAACACCCTCATCGTTCAGGTCCTTCGAGATCATCTCCTTGTACTTGCCCGCGCGCTCCAGCGAACGGATGAGATGAGCGTGCCCTGTAGGCGAGTTCGTAAAGTAGCTGATGAACCCGGCCACATAGTCGTTGACCACCAGCGGAAAGTCCGACTGCGTCGTCTTGAGCTCTTCCGTGACCTTCGCCGTGAGGGCTGCATCCGGCGGGAAGGTCACTTCATCGGCCGCATCCAGCGGCGCGGCCTCGATCGGCGCACTGAAGCCCGTGCCCTGCTTCAGCGCGGACATCTCTAAAGCGTTAATTGCATTCAACAGGTTCTCAAACTCATCGGAAAGCTGCGCATCGTTCTTCACATCCATCACACTGGTCAGCATCAGGTCCACCGCCATGTCGAAGTCGGAGCGCGCGGCCTCCAGCCTTCCGCCGCGGTAGTTGTCCACTCCGCTTTGATAAGCTCCCTGAACCTGTTGGATGAGTTGCTGCACCTTGTACGCCTTGGTGGCCATGTCGATAGCTTGCGCTTGTGTGATCGCTGGCGCGGGCACCGCGTTCTGCGCAGGTGCGGCGATCGCGGGCGCAGTTGCATTCGCGGCAACCCCATTCGGAGCGCTCTTCTTCTGTTGCGGACAGCCCGTCAGCAGCGCCAGCGGCACGCACCCAATCGCCACTGCCCACCGCCGCAACCCGCTCACCATCCGCACCCGTCCGTCTTATCCATCAAGAGTTTTGTGTCCCGCTCCCCGGTCGCAACCGCATTGCTCATTGTAAGACGTTTGCGGAACGCTTCGGGCTGCAGTCAATGCCCGATCCATGCACCGCCCATGCGCGACCCAGTCCGCTTTGCGATCGGCCGCGCGCTCATGCACGGTGCCCTGCGTCTCCGTCCCACAGTGGTAGCATCGAAGATTGAGGCACTTTGCACCCCGCATGGACCCGAACCACATTCGCAATTTTGCGATCATCGCGCATATCGACCACGGCAAGTCCACGCTCTCCGACCGGTTGCTGGAACTCACCGGCAGCTTGACCGCGCGCGAGATGCAGGCCCAAGTGCTGGACGCGATGGACCTCGAACGCGAGCGAGGCATCACTATCAAGGCCCACACCGTGCGCATGATGTACCAGGCCCACGACGGCGAAACCTACCAGCTCAACCTCATCGACACACCCGGTCACGTCGACTTCAGCTACGAGGTCTCGCGTTCGCTCGCCTCCTGCGAGGGCGCGTTGCTGGTCGTTGACGCGTCGCAGGGCGTCGAGGCGCAGACCCTGGCCAACGCATATCTCGCCATTAACCACGGCCTCGAAGTGATCCCCATCATTAATAAGATCGACCTTCCCTCCTCCGACATCGAACGCACCCGCGAGATGATCGAGAAGGCAGTCGGTCTTCCCGCCGACGACGCGCTTGCCGTCTCCGCCAAGACCGGCGAAGGTGTCGCAGACATCCTTGAGGCCGTCGTGCATCGTCTTCCGCCCCCACTCGGAGACGCCGACGCGCCCCTCCAGGCCCTCATCTTCGACTCCTGGTTCGATCCGTATCGCGGAGTCGTCGTCCTCGCCCGCATCATCAACGGTCGCATGAGCCAGGGCATGAAGATCAAGATTATGTCCAACGGCAAGACCTTCGATGTCGAGAGCATGGGCGTCATGACACCCAAGCCGGTCGCGCTCGCCGAACTCTCCGCCGGCGAGGTTGGATTCTTCGTGGCCACCATCAAGAACGTTGCCGATACCAAAGTCGGCGACACCATCACCGAGGCTGCGCGTCCCTGCGCCGAAGCTCTTCCAGGATTCGAAGACATCAAGAGCATGGTCTTCGCCGGACTCTACACCGTCGACTCGCACGCCCACGCCATGCTGCGCGACGCCCTGGAGAAGCTCCGCCTCAACGACTCCAGCTTCACCTTCGAGCCGGAGTCCTCGGTCGCCCTCGGTTTCGGCTTCCGCTGCGGCTTCCTCGGCCTGCTGCACCTCGAAATCATTCAGGAGCGTCTGGAACGCGAGTACGATCTCGACCTCATCACCACCGCGCCCGGCGTCCGCTACCAGATCACCCTCACCGACGGCAAGGTGGTCGAGGTGGACAACCCCTCGCGCTGGCCAGACACCGCCGAAATCGCCTCCGTCGCCGAGCCCGTCATCACCGCCCGCATCCTCACCAACGAGGAGTACGTCGGCGGAATTCTCAAACTGGTCGAAGACAAGCGCGGCCGCCAAAAGAACCTCGAGTACGTCACCTCCACCCGCGTTATGATCACCTACGAACTTCCTCTCAACGAGATCGTCCTCGACTTTTACGACCGACTCAAGACCATCTCCCGCGGATACGCATCGCTCGACTATGTTCTCTCCGGCTCCTGGATCTCGCCCATGGTCAAGCTCGACATTCTCATCGGAGGCGATCCGGTCGATGCGCTCTCCATCATCGTCCACCGCGACTTCGCCTACGACCGCGGCCGCGCCCTGGTCTCCAAGATGCGCCAGCTCATCCCGCGCCAGATGTTCGAAGTCGCCATCCAGGCCGCCATCGGTGTAAAAGTCATCGCGCGCGAGACCGTCACCGCACTGCGCAAGAACGTCATCGCCAAATGCTACGGTGGAGACATCAGTCGCAAGCGCAAGCTCCTGGAAAAGCAGAAGGAAGGCAAGAAGCGCATGAAACGTATCGGCAAGGTTGACATCCCCCAGGAGGCCTTCCTCGCCGTCCTCAAAGTGGGTGAAGACTAGCCGCACAGCCTTCGCCGGAGGCAGTTATGATGCATTCCTCGCGTTCCTCTGCTCTGTGGAACGCCTATTATTTACAAATCTTTCAGTTCCCTTGTAATGACTCACAGGAATCTTCGATCACTTGCCTTAATCATCTGAAAAAAAATCACTTGTAGCCCTCATAGTTCACATCCATCGCCGCTCATTGCTGCCGTTCGCTCATGATGTGAATTTCTCGCGCCACTCTATCCACATATTATCCACAGGGAAATCCGCAATCCCAGCAGGTGCAGGCTTCCCCAGAAGCACTAGAGCAGCAATACAAAAGGGAGGCCATTGTGGCCTCCCTTCTGGCTGAACCTCGCTGCCGGGCTACTTGGTTGCCGGCTTCGGTGTAGTTGTAGTAGCCGCAGGCTTCGCGGGTGTGGTGGTGCGCGGCGTCGTTGTGGCTGCCGGCTTCGGACGGCTGGCGGCTGATGGTGCTGCCGGACCCGGCGCTGCAACACCGGAAGTCTTGTTGTACTCGTCGATGACAGCCAGAGTAATATCTGAGTTCGGCTCCGCCGCGGCCCACATCACCGGACTCTGCTGATCGCCCACGTTGATCAGTAGCGTATAGCCGTTGTCGCTCACATACTTCCTCATCACAACAGCAAACTTCTCAGCTACCTTCCCCAGCGCTTCATTCACGTCGGCCTGGTAGGCGTTCGAGACGTCTTCGACTTCGTGTTGATACGCCGTGTCCTTGGTCTCGATCACCTTCTCCTTGGCGGCCTTATCACTCGCCGAAAGCGTGGCCGGCGCAGCCTGCAACTCTTTCTTCAGCGTTTCAACCTCGGTAGTCTCGGCATCCAGCTTGTCCTTCTGCGGCTGGTACTTCTTCTGCAAGTCCGCGATCGCTTTCTGGCCTTCGTTGGTGTCCGATACGGCCTCCGTGAACATAATCAGGGCGATTCGTGCGGGAAACGCCGACGGTGGAACCATCATCGGGGCCTGCGCAGCCGGTGCGGCAGCGGCAGCAGGTGCTGCAGGTGCTGCGGGTGCAGTCGATGCGGCTGGTGCAGCTTGTTGTGGAGCGGCAGGTAACGCTTGGCCAAACGCGGCCACAGGGAGAAGACCCGCGACCAGCGCGGTGAGGAGAGCAAACTTGGATTTCATGCTGTGTGTAAAGCTCCTTGGAAGTTTTCCTAAACTTTGCGCCGTCGGCATGCCTTCGCGAGCCGTCCGGGTCAGTTGCCCTGCATCCGCCCGCCAGATTGCCGATATCGCGCAACCAAGCTAGGCTCTCACCACGCCATACCGCCCTTGATCGCCATGGTCCGGGTACAGACAATGACAATAGGCGGAAGCGAGAGGGCTGCTAGAACACCTGTCATTATAGGTCTCTACTTGCGCGAGGGTCAAACCTCTACCTTCCGAATTGTGGAGTTTGCCATGGAAACTCTCTTATTTTTGGGGAACACTCCGCACAGAACAATGGAGATCGAACGGATTTGGCGCAATTGCCGAGCGCGCCTTTGGCATTCCAATTGCTCTTCTTTCCATCGTGAGTGGGAGTGCGTCTCTTGTTTGGGCCGCCCTTCCTTCAGAAACGCATGTTTCTGGAACATGATTTTGCAGATCCTCTGGGGTGGTGTCGGAACCAGTGACACATATCCCAGACCGGGAATAGGTGCACCCAACGTAGGTGCAGTACCCGGGTTTCTGGTCTTGCTCTCACAAGCAAGCCATTTCAGGAGGCCTTTGACAGGCCATCGTGCAGCGGCCGCTCCCTCCCTAGGTAGCGGCCTTTGCACTTTAATCCGTATGGTTTGCCGGACGGGCATGAGGCCGGTGACTGGGGACCTCTGAATGACTTCGCGTTTTGAAACAGGGACTTGAGTCCCGCTGTACCGGGTCTATTCCAACGTGGCCTTAGCCGCCAAGGAAATCCCCAATACTTGTACAGACTTTCCCGGTTTGTCGCGAGCAACTTCTACAAATGTTTCTCTTGCTACGATTTGGCTTTGAGCGTATGATTCTTCCTGTATTGTGAACATGGCTATGGGTGCCGACCGCTGAGTGATCGCTGGTCTTCCGATGGCGGAAATATCACACGGGAATATGCGGATAGCGGCGTTTAATTTGGATATGCCGATCCCGCTGGATTCGTTGCACCCTATCGGATGCGCCGAAGGATTGGATCGCGAAAGGTGCGCCCAATCCAATATCAGTTGCAAATTGGGGCAAGGGTGAAGGTTTGCCAATGTTGGCGTGAAGCACTTTGGCAATTCCAGGTGGTTATGGCTATTTCAGGTGGCTTTTAGCTAGCCCGGGCCATCGAATATCCCCGGCAGCTCTAGACAAATCCGGTGGCGCGTATCGCGGTTTTCCGGCTGGTCGCGGCTGATGGATGATGTAAGACGAAGTAAGAGTACAACTTGATACCGTTTCCCCCTACGCTGCATCACCGCTTTGCTCCCGTCTCCGCCAACTTCGCGGCGAACGGTCAATCCTGCAAGCATGGGCAAGAAACGAGAATCGCCAACCCGCAATAGGAAGTGGAAACATGAGTTCAGAGCAGAATGTACCCGACGTGCAGATGCACCAGGGTTCACCCCCACCGCCCTCCCAGATGGAAGGCCAGATGGATCGAAACACTCCGGCGCAGTTGGATCAAATCGGGCCTTCGCAGGACTCCGCGCACAACGTCCCCCACGGCATGGGGCAGTCCAAGAGCAGCCGGCGGAGACGGCGCAAGCGCAAGAATAAGTCGTCGGATGCTGGCCAGCAGGGAGCCCAGAACGGCTCCGGCCAGTTCGTCGGTGAGCTTCAGGCAGGAGAACAGATACTGGCTTCTGGTGGCTTGCAGCCCCAGAACTTCCAGGCTGGAGCTGCCCAGCAGACCGGCGCAGCACCATCCACCAAACGCTGGAAGAAGAAGTTCCGCGACCGCGATCGTCAACGCGCACCGGAGAATCCAGGCAACCAGGCTGGTTCTGCCTTCAGCAATGGCAATGGCGCGGGATATCGCGACGCCAACAGCCATCAGCCCGGCAACGGCGGTAGTTTCAAGCGCAAGGGAAAGCAGCAGCGTGGCCCGCGCAGCTTCGTCGGTCCCATGGATCACAGCTATCGCGCAGTCAATGGCAACTTCGCCGATGCGCCGCCCTCCACCATTGAGGCCCAGGGCAACTACCAGCCCAGGGGAGGAGGCTCACGCGGCTATGTCAGCGACTCCCAGCCCATCGATTACTCCATCGGCCGCCCCATCCCCATTCCCGAGGACGCGCCAACTAAAATCTTCTTCTTCATCGAAGACCTCTTCTTCAACGCCAAAATCACCGAAACCGCGCGCAAGCTGGGTGTCAAGGTCGCCTTCATCAAGAACGACAAGGACGCCGTAGCCGAGCTCACGGACGGCGAGGAAACCGATCGTCCTGGCCTTATCGTCTTCGACCTCAATAACGCCAACGCCAAGCCTCTTACCCTGATCCCCAAATTGAAGGCAAAGCTGAAGAAGAGCACCTCCATCGTCGGCTTCCTCTCCCACCTACAGAACGACCTGCGCATCAAGGCCATCGAGGCCGGATGCGACACCGTCATGCCACGCTCCGCCTTCTCCCAGAACCTCCCCAACCTCCTGCGCCGCTACGGCCTCCAGGATGAGGAAGAAGATCACTTCAACCAGTAAGGAACCGTTGTCCGTGATAACTCGTTAATTGAGATCAGTCGTTCTGATTGTGATCTGTCAGTCTGAGAGTAGCCAAGAATCCCCGCATTTCGCTTGCGCCGGGTGCATTCATGACGCGTTCTCTGCGACATGGGTGGGGTTTTGCCCTTCCGGATTAGCGCGGGGTTTCACCCACCGAATGCCCTTCCCGCGCATAGTCCGTTTCACTTTGCCGTCACCGCCGCATGGACCGCCAGCAGTTGTTCCAGCAGTCCCTTCAGCTTGTCCAGTCGCAGCGCATTCGCCCCATCCGACTTGGCCTGCGACGGGTCGTCATGCACCTCAAGAAACACTCCATCCACACCCGCAGCTACGGCCGCGCGCGCCAGCACCGCAATAAACTCCGGCTGCCCGCCGCTCACGCCATTCACCGCCGAGGGCGTCTGCACCGAGTGCGTCGCATCGAAGATCACCGGCGCAAACCGCCGCATAATTGGCAGCGAACGCATGTCCACCACCAGGTTGTTATAGCCGAAGCTGGCCCCGCGTTCGGTTAGCATTACGCGCGCAGGTTTACCCGCAACCACTGAGTCGCGCACCTTCAGCACCGCGTACTGCATGTCCAGCGGCGCTACAAACTGTCCTTTCTTCACATTGATGGCGCGTCCGGTATGCGCAGCGGCGATCAGCAGGTCCGTCTGGCGGCACAGGAACGCCGGAATCTGCAGCACCGCCTCCACATCGCCCAGCGCCTTCGACAGCCGTAGACAGTCCTCCGGCGTATGCACGTCGGTCAGAATAGGCAGCCCGTTGCTCTGCGCAATCGTACGCAGAATCCGCGCGCCCTCCACCAGCCCCGGCCCGCGAAAACTGCGTATGCTGGTGCGGTTCGCCTTGTCGTAGCTGGCCTTGAAGATGTACGGAATCCCCAGGTCCGTAGCGATACGCTGGATCGCGTCAGCCAGCATACGCGCATGCGTCTCGGACTCAATCACGCAAGGACCGGCAATCAGAAACAGTTTGCCGCGTCCAACCGGAACAACGCCCACATCGAAGGAATGATTCACGCAACTATTCTATGCCGGGCGTCTCATCCATAGCAGCGGGTACCCCATCCTTTCGCGCTTTTGCGAAAGGGTGGGAGTTCCGTCGCGCTCCCTGACACGTCGCCATCCCGACCGAAGTGAGGGGACCCCGATATTTCGCCGTTGCCTTTGTCCTTGCCTCGTCCCTCTTTTGTCTTACCTTGATCCGTGCTTCTATCGGTGTTGATCCGTGTTAAGCTTTTCACCATATATTCCAGCAAATCCGCATGTTACCAGTCTCTACCGCACGGTCAGCAGTTCCGTCTCGTACGGCTTCAGTTTGAGCTTCACCGTTACCGCTCCTTTGCTCCACGTCGACGCCACATGAGAGACGCTTCCCGTCTCCGGGTCCCATGCCTCTACCGTCTTGCCCAACGTCTTAATCGTCACCGAGTGCGAGCTGGCCTGCGTGCCCTCGTTGAAAAACAGGAAGACATCCGCGTCCTTCAGCCGCCGCGTCATCACCTTCAGCGCGGTGTCGGTAGAGTCGAGCGAGATTTCGCGTGGTCCGATTGCTCTATTTAACGCCGACTCGATCGCTGCCGGAACTACCTGCGGTCCAGGCGGCGTAGCTGGCGCATTCGCTGGAGGAGTGGGCGTTGGCGGAAGCTGCGCCGATGTCTCCACCGTTGCAAAGGAGAAGTCATCCGGTGTCGCAGCGCGCGCATCCAGGATCGTCTTGCCCTCAATCAGCGCGGGCGTCCGGCCCAGAAAGAAGACCTTGCCTCCGCCGTTTGCAAGCACTTTGAGACGGTCCAGTTCCGCCTGCGTCAGTATCTCCGCTGATGGAACGATCACTGTCCGATACCGGTTCCCGCTCATCGATTCCAGGTACCCTGGTCCGGCCGTCAAGTCAGTAGCCAGCGCGTCCTGGTTGATGATATCGAAGTCGATCTGCCGCTCCGCCAGCATCCGCTCGCTCGACACAAATGCAGTATCGGAGGCCGAATCGCCCAACCACATCGAGCTCGACGGGATATAAAGCGCTACCGTCGCCGCCGGTCGCCCCATGCTCATCACATAGCTCAACCGCTGCAAGTACTGCATCAGATCGGGCCAGCCGGGATCGCGCATCAACGCCGAGGGGCCTCCACGAGGACGTGCCGGAGCTCCAGGCGTCGCCGGCGTGGTGGTTGGTGCCGGTGGGCCAAATGCATCCTGGGGTGAGGTCGCCGGGTAGAACATGGTCTCAATCACGTTGATCCCGCGCACTACCTGCTCGTTCAGAATGTATCGCGCAATGGTCACATCGGGTTCCGGCCGGTAGGCGGCAAACGTCTCGGTGAACGAGCGCGGATGTCCGTATACGTGGGCTGCGCTCGATGCAAGCCGTGGATAATCGGAGATCGTATCGGTCCATATCTGGTGCCAGATGGCATCGATCCCCGGCTCCTCCATGTACTTCATGTCGCGTTCAAAATCGCCCTCCGAGCGCACCAGTTGCATCTCTGCCTCTTCATGGTTCAGATGCACCTGGTACTCCACGCCATGCGCGGCTGCCCATAGGCCCAGCGGTTTGAAGAATCCGTCGCGGAACATCTGCGAGAACACGTCATAGTAGTCGCCCCTGGCGCGTACATCGGCAGACGACAGGTTCACTGGAGCCGGAGCAGGCCTTGCTACCGGCGCTGCGGCTGCTGCGGGTTGTCCGCCGGTTGCTGCCGCCGCCCCCCCTCGTCCCCGTCCGCCGCCGCCCGTCGGCATCAGCAATGCTCCCAGATAGGGACGAATGTCGTAGCCCTTTACCTGCTGGAAGGTATCGAAAAACTTGTCTGTCCAAGGCAATCCGCCAATCGAGTAGTCCGGCTCGTCACCGCGGAAGCCGAGAATGGTTGTGCCAAACAGCTCCGGCATGGCATCGTAATAACCCTGGTGCGTCACCTGAATGTACGCCGCCGTCGCCTCGGGGTTCATGTAGTCCTCAATCGAGTTCGATCCGTCCTTCGCGTGCGTCGGGTTGGCGTCGCTGCGCGTAGGCGCAGTGCGGAATTCATGCCCAATCACTTCCACGGTCCAGTCGGGGCCGGCGGGCGCGGTCCAGGAGATGCTGCCGTTGTTGATGGGAACGGCGACACGCTCGGCCGGAACGTTAGTGCCCACCACGATGCGCTCGAACGAGGCGTTGGTGGCCACGGCCACAACCGCGTTCGCGCCCACCGCCTGGTTCAGAGCCTCGCCGCCCTTCACTGGAATTCGTTGCGTAATGTCCAGACCCTGCATGCGCAGCTCGGTCTTCGATTTGGTGAACATGCCACCCGCGAACCCGCTGGGATAGCCAATCTCGTCCACGATCCACACCTTCATGTCCCGCTTCCTGGCCTCTTCGACGAACT
>CAWERM010000100.1:0-11580 GCA_963810995.1 uncultured Acidobacteriaceae bacterium
ATATCCTCTATGCTCATTTCAAGAGCCTGGGTGATCGCCTTGGAGGTCGCCTGAATGTCGTATGGATTAACCAGAATGGCGTCTTGTAACTCCCTCGCGGCGCCGGTAAATTGACTCAGGATCAAGACGCCTCGCTCATCATGACGAGCCGCGATGAATTCCTTGGCCACCAGATCGATCTCATCGTGCAGAGACGTGACCATGCATAGATGGGCGACACGATAGAAGCGTTGAACCTCCCGGTGGTCGTGCTGGCGGTATTTGAAGACAATGGGCTTCCAGTTGCCGCGTTAAAACGTGAGTTGATACGCTCGGCTTCGGCTGTCACCTTGGACTGGAACTCGCTATATCGCTTGATGCGGCTGCGAGTGGGAGCGCCGATCTGGATAAAGGTGAATTTCTCCTGGTATCGGGGATACATTTCAAGAAACGTCTCCACTGCCTGGAAGCGTTCGACGATGCCCTTGGTGTAGTCGACGCGGTCAACGCCCACGCCAAGGAAGGTTGCTTCGATGCCAAGTTCTGCAAGCAGCAGGCTGCGGTCTTCGGCTAGGCTCTCCCCGGGGTCTGATCGTCGTCCTCAAACTCCACACTGATTGGAAACGGACGCACCCGAGACTCGTGGTTGTGCCGGCTTACCGAAAAGTGTTCTCGATCGATCCTGGCTTCGAGGAAGTGGTCCACCGTATCAAGAAAGTTGTTGCAGTCTGCCTGAACCTGAAACCCGATCAAGTCTGCACCTAACAGACCGTCCAACAGCTCTTTTCGCCACGGGCAGATGCCGAACGCCTCGGAATTGGGCCACGGAATATGCCAGAAGATTGCGATTCGTGCTTGAGGCAATCGTTCTTTCAACATGCTGGGGAGCAAGGCAAAGTGGTAGTCCTGAATCAGAACGACAGGATGTTGTTCACTCCCGATTTCCTCCACCAGTGCATCGGCAAATTTCTCATTCACTATTTGGTATTGTTCCCAGTCACTGGTGCGGAACATAGGCCGGGTATGAGCGATGTGACAGAGCGGCCAGATGCCCTCGTTGGCAAAGCCGTAATAGTATCCGTCTTCCTGCTCGGTGTTCAGCCACACGCGACGCAGCGTATAGCGCGGTTCCTCCGGGGGCACCTGTAGGCGGCTCGATACATCCACAGTTTCCAAATCCGCATCGCCACTGCCATGGGCAACCCAGGTCCCATTGCATGCGCACAGGATTGGCTCAATCGCCGTCACTACACCGCTTGCAGGCACCGTTACGGCAATCTCTTTGCCAGACCGGTTGTGTATGTAAGGTTCGCGGTTGGAGACCACGAACAGGTTACTGCCGTTCAATTGGCTGCGGACGCAGTCCGCCAGCCGCTCGGCGGTCCACAGTGATTCATTGATATTACGTAACCTGGCCTCCGTTTCTGCTGAGGCGCGAGCCCGCTTCAGGCTCTCCGCCAATGGTGCCACCTCGCGTGCAACGGGCCGGAGAAAATCCATGTCTGCGTCGGACGGCGCGATCGCCTGCCGACCGGTGCGCAGCGCTTTCATCCACTGCTCTACGCGGGCAACCGGCGTGGCCAGGTTTCGGCGCAGGATCAAGATCGTTATTACCACAATGACAAGCACCTGCAATGCCATGCGAACGAAGGTGCGTCCCCAGGTCCGAAGGATCTCGGTTCGAATATAAGTGGCATCATGCACAACGAGGATCGCTCCTGTCACGCCCCTGTCCGTATCATGCAGCGGGACTGCCTGCATGTAGACCGGTTTGAAGTGCAGCAACATGAATCGGCTCTGCGTGCGGTTACTTGCCAGCGCGTCTCTTAGTAACAGTGGAGGTGGTGAGAGGAGGGCATCCAGAGCGCGGGTTACGACCTCGGGGGAGCCGCCGGCGCTGTAGATACCGATTCCGAGTAGATGATCGCGATTAGTGAACTGCTGCGACATCTGTTCCAGACCGCTCTGGTTTCCTGTCTGTTGATACGACTCCGCGGTGTTGCCAAGACTCTCGCCAAGGGTCAACGCCTTGCGTTCAAGGTCGAGTCGCATTGCTTTATTCTCGGCGCGCACCTCGTACCAGAACGAGGCCAGCGACACCAGGATGATCCCAAGAATCAATGCCACGATGAGTCGTAAACTCAGAATCCTCATATTTCTGATCCTTGGCGGCATTATTCTCGAGCAAAGATGTGTGACAAATGCAAAGAGGCATTGAATCAGGTGACGCAGTTAAACCCACAAATCCATCTTGGGTGCCCACTCATGCGCAGTCTCCTCGCGCATAAATGGGGTTATCTCTCATCTGACACACAAAAATAGTCTAGCCGGGCCAAGCTTGCTTACTAAGGCTGTTGACCGGGTGCTGATACGCTGGCGCTTGTTCCCTCGCCGATGCCGATCGCATCTCCCGAGACGACCATATTGACGCGACGGTTCTGTGAGCGACCTAGGGCTGTGGAATTATCCGCTACCGGGTCATTCTCTGCCAAATCCTTGCGAGGTGATGTTATTGGGAGAGACACCCTGCGCAACCAGAAAATCTTTCACCGTCTCCGCCCGCTTGTCCGAGAGCGTCTGGTTGAACGTATCGGAGCCGACCGAGTCGGTATAGCCCTCGACCTGCACCGTCAATCCGGGATACGCAAGCAAAATTCCAGCAACCTTTGCCAGGCTGATCTTGGTGTCCGGTTTAAGTGTGTACTGCCCTGTGGTAAAGAGGACATCGGACATATTGACAATCAAACCTCGCGCGGACTCGCTGGTTGCGAGTACAGAGTTCAACTGCTGACGAAGCTTCTCGCGAACGGCGTTGGCATTCTGCGCGCTCCGGTTGGCCTCAGCCGCCCTTGCCCGTGCCTCGGCTGCCTCCGCTTCGGCCTGTGTGCGTGCCGCGTCGGCCTGTTCCTTGGATGCCTGTGCCTGCGCCGCCTGGTCTTGTGCCTGCGCTGCCTGTACTTGCGCCTGCGCCGCCTGTTGCTGTGCCGCATCCTTTGCCGTTACGGTGGCGGCTTGCTGCTCTGCTGCCTGCTTGCGCAGCGAGGCGATGCGCGCATCCTCAGCTCGCTCCACTGCCTCACGAGCGTCTGTGATTTCCATCTTCTGATCGCCATGTTTTCCGATGTCGATGCTTGAGGCGTTTTGCAGGTCCTGCTTGGCCTGCGCCATGATTTCAGGTGCGTATTTATCTGCGCCCGCATCCTGCGCAATCCGCACTGCGTTATCCGCCTCGAACAATTCCAGTGGCGAATGTTCGTCGCGGGTAATCGGGTTGGTTACCGTGTGCGCTCCCGCCGTCTCGGCATAGGTCCCGCGCGGCAGCAGATAGTAATTGGCGTTCACCTTTTCCATCACGCCGTTCGTCTTGTCCGGTCGTATCACATTCTGGATGACAACCACATCGCTCGGCTCTGCGACCGAGAAGTAGGGTTCGGCGGTCACAATCATGCCGAACGATTGCAGCGCTGTTGTTACCCGGATGTTGTTCTTGGTCCCCGCCGGCAGCACCTCGCCCAGGTTCTGTGCTCGTCCATCGGGCGAGATGGCCCATAGCACATAGGTCAGGTACTCCTTGCCGAAACCGTTCGCCGGAGTCAGACCATCGAACTTCGCTTCGACGGTGATTCCCCCGCGCTCGCTGGTGACCTTCGCTTCGCCCTTAGCATTGGGCAGCAGAGGCGTGCCTTCAAATCCGATCGTGGTGGAGCCGCTTCGATGAAGATAGTTCACGCAATCCAGGTTGTGTTGCACCACCTTGACCCGGTAGATATAGATCCCGTTCTGTTCGGTGATGGGGTTTGCCTGCTCTGGCGCTGCCTGATCCATGGGGTTCGGCTCCTGGGAGTTCGCCGTCCCGGGAAATGCGGCTGCAAGCATCCCAAGGACGCTTAGCCCCGCAGCGGTTGTGACAATGCGCCGGAAAAAGCGACGCGGACGCAAGGGGTTTTCGTCAGGTCGCTCGCGGTACAAAGAACCCGCCATGTGGGATGCTGAGTTAGTGTCAGAATGTGCCATGGTGTCCTCCTGGATATTCACGTCGGGGAGCGCAGCCACTTGTTTTGCTCGTGCAGGAGCGGCGATCCCAAACCCTGGGTGGGCCGATGTAATTCCGATGCCAGATGTCTAGGACTGGTTGTCCGTATACGAGTCTCGAACAGGCTTGAGTAACCCGGACTTTCCATTTTGCTTGCACGGCGACGAGACTATATACCAACCCCGCCGAGCATCCCCCTCGCCTATATTTTCGTATTGACTTCAACGGCAATTTCTCACGATTGAATGTCACTTTGTCATAATCACTGGTTTGGCAAAGTGCATCATAACCAGATGTTCGTAGCGGGAGCCGACCAGTGAAGAAACCGGGGAGCGCAACCAATCCGCTCTGGTTCAAAGACGCGATTCTTTACGAACTGCATGTGCGTACCTTTGCCGACAGCAATGCCGACGGCATCGGGGATTTTCCTGGCCTGCTTGCAAGGCTGGATTACCTTCAGAACCTGGGCGTTACTTGCCTGTGGCTGCTGCCGTTTTTTCCGTCACCGCTGCGGGACGACGGCTATGACATAGCGGACTACAAAAATGTGCATAGCAGCTACGGCACTCTGGACGATTTTCAACGTTTTCTGGATGCAGCCCACTCGCGCAATATGCAAGTGCTCATTGAGCTGGTGATGAACCACACCTCCGACCAGCACCCGTGGTTCCAGCGCGCGCGCCATGCCCCTGTAGGATCTCCGGAACGCAATTTTTATGTATGGAGCGAAAGCAATGAGCGGTTCGCCGGCGTGCCCATCATCTTTAATGACACTGAGTCATCGAACTGGGCGTGGGACACGGAGGCGGGAGCATTCTACTGGCATCGCTTCTTCGCTCACCAGCCTGATTTGAATTATGACAACCCAGCGGTCCTGGACGAGATACTGGACGCCATGCGGTTCTGGTTGGACCGCGGCGTGGACGGCCTTCGCCTAGACGCCATTCCATATCTAGTGGAACGGGACGGCACGCGCTGCGAGAACCTTCCCGAGACGCATTCGGTGATCCGCACTGTGCGCTCGGTGATCGACGCGGAGTATAGCAATCGGTTTCTGCTGGCCGAGGCCAATCAATGGCCCAGCGACGTGCGGCCCTACTTCGGAGAAAACGATGAATGCAACATGGCGTTCCACTTCCCGCTCATGCCTCGCATCTACGTCGCAATCCGCCGGGAGGACAGGCTACCCATCGTAGACATCATGCAACAGACGCCGGAGATTCCAGAACCATGCCAGTGGGCGCTATTTCTGCGCAACCACGACGAACTCACCCTGGAGATGGTGACACGCGATGAGCGCGATTATATGTACCTGGCATACAGCTCCGACCCGCGTACACGGCTCAATCTTGGCATTCGCCGCCGCCTTGCTCCGCTCCTCGATAACAATCGCGACCGCATTGAGTTGCTCATCAGCCTGCTGCTCTCGTTTCCGGGCACGCCGGTTCTGTATTACGGCGACGAGATCGGCATGGGCGACAACCTGGACCTGGGTGACCGTAACGGCGTACGGACTCCCATGCAGTGGGATGCCAGCCCCAACGGCGGTTTTTCTACAGCCGATACCCCAAGGCTGCACCCGCCCGTTATCTCCGACCCAGTCTATGGCTACCAGGCAGTCAACGTCGATGAGCAACAAAAGAACCCATCTTCTCTGCTTCAGTGGACCCGCAACATGATTAGCTTGCGCAAGCTTTTCAGCGTGTTTGGCAGAGGCACCCTGCGGTTCCTGAATCCCCCCAACCGTAAGGTGCTTGCGTACCTTCGTCAACTGGGCGAAGAGTCTGTACTATGTGTCGCGAATCTTTCCCGCTTCGCCCAGCCGGTCTCGCTCGTCCTTACGGAGTACGAGGGCCGCACTCCGATGGAAGTCTTCGGCTACAACGCGTTTCCTCCCATCACTGAACAGCCTTATGTGCTGTCGCTTGCACCTTACTCATTTCTCTGGCTTGAATTGCAGACCGCCATCAGTGCTGCCACGCCGGATGAGACCGGACAGGCGGATGCGGAGGACCGTTCGAAGGCCGATGCGCTTGCTTTGTCCGAAGCGGAACAGACCACCCTGGATCGTATAGCCGCATTCACACCTCACACTTCCACGGAATCGCAGGTTGCGGTCGAACTTCATGACGTTGCAGGTAGTCAGCAGCTGCTGCTCCATGCGGACCCTGGCACATTCCAGGAGGTCCGCCAATTTGTCGCCTCGCTTGCCCGCTCCATCTCCGAATCTCCTACTGAATTCGGCATTGTGCTGGCATTACCGGTGCGTGATGGTGAGGAAAAAGTGCCCCCCATGGAAGCAGAGATGAGGCATCTTGCACCGCAACTACACTTGGCGCCCTATCGTCCGCTGGCAACGCTGCCCCAGTCCTGGCCGTATTCACTCTCATCCTATATAGAGCTAGCGCATCTCGCGGAGCAGCACAACGCTCACGCAGTAGTTCAGCTTCATCCGCAATCCGATCCTCTGCCGTGGCCATGCATACTCGCGCTCGCCAACCCCGTGATGCACGACGGGGTAGGTCTCAGCATAGCCAGATACCAGCTCAGCCGCTACCGAGGATTGCTGAATAGTGCTGCCCTGCGCCCGCTCACCAGGGCCTTGTACTGCGCAGAGATCTACTACCCTCTTGCGCCGGATGCAGCGTACTCCCGATCATTTCTGCAACATCTGGCATCAGTGGTCCCAGCCGGCGACACAGTGTTGCATGAAGACCCGATCCTCTGGCCCTCGCTGGAGGCGATCAACCAGTCCATTCCTGTCGCTCAGGTCGGTGTCGGCGTGGGACACTTCGCTCAGCCACCGAATCCCAATATCACCTCGCTGTTGACCCGAATACTGAATTCCATGTTTGCGGAGATCGAACGGAGTGCAAGCTATTGGCAAAGAGGGCGCCCGCTTTATCCCCTGCGCAACATAGCCGACTGTCTAACAACCGTTCAAGCAAAAGATCCACCGAACGGCCCGCTTGCAGATCATCCCGATTCAGCGCACGATTCCCATACGGATACATCGCCGATGCTGGAGTCTTTTATCTCGCGGTCGCCAATCTACAGGAGATATGGTCGCTGATTATGTCACCTGGTACGTTGTTGGGAATCAAGCGCCTTGCCGAACAGCCCGCCGCGGAATTCAAAATGGCAGACACGCTCTGGGTGCGCATCGTATGGGATTTTCTGCTTGCTTATCGCAACCGGAGTTTGAGCCGGATACACATTCTCGGAGCTCTTGTGCCACTCTACATGGCCTGGGCCGCATCTCATGTGACGTTAGTGGCAGATTTGTCCGACGCCGAAGCCGAAATACATATCGCGGCTCTTGCATTGACCTTCGGCGACGAAAAACCGTATTTGATGGCGCGTTGGCGTTGGCCCGACCGCTTTACGCCCTAATGAGCTTGTCGATCTGCAAACGATGTTGGTCCAACACGTTCAAACCGTATGGAGGGTCCGATGTGGCAAGAGATTGAATCCGCATTGCACGACTCAATTGCCCGTGTCCTGACCAAGGTTGCGACCCTGCTTCCCGCGGTGCTGGCATTCGTGCTCGCAGTCTTGATTTCTGGCCTTATAGGGGCGCTGTTGTCGTACGGGCTAAGACTTGTTCTCACTTTCCTGCGCTTCGATGAACGTGTGCGTAAGGACAGCACGACCGGACGCCTGAAATGGCCCTTGATACAGAGTCCAACGGCAGCTATTGCGCGCCTCGCATTTTGGGGTTGCGTGCTCGTCGGACTGGTGGTCGGTGTGTCTGCTTTTGCCTCGGGATACGCCGACTCGGACATCATGTCTGCGTTTCTGTTCCCTTATGTTACACATCTTGTTGGCGCCGTCCTGATCATACTTACAGGCACTATCGCAGCACGCTTTCTCGCGCGCAGTGTCCTGATCGGCGCGGTCAACAACCACTTGGAATACGCTCGCCTGCTCAGTCAGGGGGTCAAATGGCTAATGCTTGTACTCACCGGGGCCATGGCGCTGGAACATCTCGACATTGGAGGCATCATCGTTGAACTTGCATTCGGAATCCTCTTTGGAGGCATCGTTCTCGCGCTAGCCCTGGCAGTTGGCCTTGGCTCACGCGAGGTTGTGAGCCGCACTTTCGAACAGGACGCCAGCCAGGGTCTGGACGAGTCATCCATTCACAAGGTTGCACACTTCTAGAACAGGAACACAAGATTGTGCCACCGTCTAGTAAATGCAAAATGGGCCTCTAGCAGTGACCTTTTGTGTTAAGAAGCGCCATTCGCGGTCTTTCCGCGATTTACAATACCGCAGAAGTCTCATTTCCTTCGGTTACTGAAGATGCAGCACTGTTCTACAAGAACGTCTTCGCCTTGGCTGGATTTTGATCCGGTCCATTCTCAATTCGCTTTGCATGTAGCATGCGACCCAGCGCACTCGTGCTCCTTTTCGCCATTGACGAGGTCTGCTTCGTGACGACTTGAAGCAACAGTGCGAAAACACGTCCTGCAAAACGAATGATAAACTCCGTCGCGGTCTAGCCGGTGGGGAAAGCGAGCGTTAGAATTCAGCATCATAAAAACACCTTTCTGAGGTGGAATGAGCCCCGGCGCGATAAACGGTGCCACCTCGAGGTGCGGCTAGTACCTGAAACGAACTTATTAACACAGTTTATTTTCTGGTGTTGCGCTGAATCAATGCTTTTAACGATTCCGGCAACAATTCATTGGGAATCAGTTAATTGAATTGGGATTGAGGTTCATACCGCCAGTATTAGTGTGCATTTTTCACTGTGCAACCTTTCGGAATCTGTCCGGCGTCCCATTGAGAGCACACCCATGCCGCCTCATGGAGGGAGTGCGAGGAGGAGAATCATGAGCGATACACAACCGTACGAAAATGGACGTTCCACCTCGGGTGCATTCATCGCAGCGGTCCTCGTTGCATCTCTGTTAGGCATAGGTGCGCTGGGTTGGTGCTACGGCTTGCAGAACCGTATAACCGCTTCTCAGCAGCAGCTTACCGCAGACGCCGAAAAGAAAGTTACGGAACTCTCCGACCGCCTCGACGCCACCAATGCGCGCCTGCTCGCCACCGCCGATACCCTTAGCCAGAACGTGGGCGACACCCGGAAGCAGATCGACGCACGCACCGGGGCCATCCTCACCGAACAGAGAAAACAGATCGCCCAGGCCGCTAAACTCGCGCAGGCGCAGCAGGCCGCGGAGAAGCAGATCGGCGACGTTTCCAGCGACGTTGCCAACGTCAAGACCGATGTCGGCGGAGTCAAAACGGACGTTGCCTCAACACGCAGCGACCTGGATGAAACCAAGGCACAGATGCAGAGTATGAAAGGCGACGAAGGCGTGATGAGCGGCCTGATCGCTACCAACGCATCGCAACTCGAAGAGCTCAAGCACAAAGGCGACCGCACCTACGTCGAGTTCACTCTACAGAAGGGCGCCAGACCCACCCTGCTCTCCCCCGTTAAACTGAAACTCGTCAAGGTGGACGACAAGCACGCGCGTTTCAGCCTCGTCGTCAGTTCCGACGACCGCGACATCGAGAAGAAGGACAAGACTCTAGACGAGCCCGTGCAGTTCTACTCCGGCAAAGACCCAGCTCTCTTCGAGATCGTCGTCAACAATATCGAGAAGAATAAGGTCTCCGGTTATCTCTCGATGCCTAAAAACGTGCAGTCGGCAAGCGTAGTGATGCCATAACCCTGAATTTCATTTTGCTTGCCCACTAACAGACAATTCATCCTCCGAGCCCCCGAGACCGCGGTGGCGGTTCAGATTCAGAGTCAGGATCTGAAACCACCGCGCCATCGGACGTAGTCATATCAGCATTCTTTTGAAACTGCTCAGTGAGATTGCCGACCATGGAACTACAGTGTCCGTGCGACTCTTTCAGGGTTCGTCCGCATAAACATTGACGAAAGAGAAATCCAAAGTATCAAGGCTATAACTCAAAATGGAAATGCAGTCTTAAGGAGACTCGCAATAATTCTTCCCTGCGGCAACTCGTTCATTCCTGTTTGTTCGTTCGGAATATCGGTAATTGCTCAGAACTTCGGCGATACCGTTGAACAGTGCCTCGGGGCCTTCGATCTTGCTAATAAAGCGATCGGCGATCGATGCGTCGGCGGGCAGCTCAATTACGCCGGAGATGATGACAACTGGCATGTCCGGCATAGCGTATTTAATATGCCGCGTGAGTTCTGTTCCCATCATTCCCGGCATGATCTGGTCGGTAAGCACAAGATCGAAGTGGCGCGTGGCGAGGATTGCCAACGCCTCTTTGCCAGTGCTTGCGGTGACCACTTCGTAACCCTGCTTTTGCAGGATAACTTTGCGCAGTGTGCGGGGTATGTCTTCGTCATCGACACAGAGGATTGCAGTTTTAGATATGTCCATTGGAGATCCTTGCCGGTTCAGCATTAGTGGCCCTAGTTTCCGGGATAAATGGTTCAACATAAGTCTTGTAGTGCGGATCGGGGAAGAAGACCCGAAAGCATGTGATATTCCCATCGGCGTGTCGCACGCTTCGGAAACGAATCGTTCCGCCATACTTCTGAACGATGCCCTTGCTGATCCAAAGACCCAGGCCGGTGCCTTTTGTGGACTTTGTTGTGAAGAACGGTTCAAACAGATGTAGTGCCTGCTCGGGCGCGATGCCCGATCCGGTATCCACAATCGATACGGAGATTCCGTCTGTGGCACCCGACTGACAGCCGGCGACACGAAGACGAAGTCTTCCTCCCTCTGGCATGGCCTGCACTGCGTTCCCAATCAGATTGAGAAAAACCTGTTTGAGCTCGACGGGAAATCCCTGGATGACTCCCACGTGCATGTATTGCTTATTGAGTTCGATGTTTCCGAATTCGAGACGCCGCGATTGCAACTCCAGAATGTCATCCAGCAATTGCGGCAGCGATACCGTGACGGGAGTTTTCGATTCGCGATAGAAGCCCAGCGTTTGGCGCGTGATGTGTGAAACGCGTCGTATTTCTTCTTCGCCCAGTTGCGTGTAGTAGCGCGCCTCCTCATCCAGCGATGGATGGGCGGACAACAGGTGGAAGGTATTGGTAATTGACTCGAGTGGGTTGTTGATCTCGTGGGCAATGATGCCTGCGACCCGCCCCATGGCAGCCAATCGCTCCGTTTTTCTCAGCGCTTCTTCTGCTCTTAGTTGCGTGGTGATATCACGGTTGATCTCCAGTATGGCGTTGCCATCCGCGGTGAGCGCCTGTCGGCTGGCAACAATGATATGGTGTCCCGCTCGGGTGACATGCGATAGATCGCCATGCCACTTGCCATCTCGGGCGAGCATCTCCCTCATAGATTCGAGCGAGTCGATGCGCGTCTGCAGCAACTCATGCATGTTTTTCCCAATCACTTCTTCGCGGTGCCAGCCATAGAGTGCCTCCGCACCGGCGTTCCAGAATTGGATCATGCCGTCGAGGCTGCGTACCATAATCGCTTCGCTGGCGAGTTCAAGCAGATCCGCCCTCTCACGCAGAAGCACTGTTCGTTCTTCGACTCGTCGTTCCAGTTCCTGGTTCAGTTGTTCCAATTGGCGAGTCTTGCGGTGCAGTTCCC
>CAWERM010000101.1:0-21853 GCA_963810995.1 uncultured Acidobacteriaceae bacterium
AACCGTTGGCATCGCAGACGGCATATCCGCTCTCCGCATTCACATGCAGGTTGCGGAAGTGGATGTTCTCGGAATGGTAGAGGCGAACCGCAGAAGGAAAGGGCGCGCGGGAACGCGTCACGCGGTAGCCGTGATAGTTGGCGATGGTGATGTTCTTCGACCAGTCGAGTTCCAGCGACAGCGATTCGGGGCTCTCGCCGGCCTCTTCCTCACTCTGCGGCGCGTTGATGTCCCAATTCTCCACGTGGTCTAACTTAATCTCGTTTCGCACATGATGTTCGTTGGAGAGTTCGTAGACATGGCCGGGCGTCTTGGTGTAGGAGACGTAGAATCCTGCCTGGGCGAAGGTATCTGGGGTCCAGATGTCGGCGAAGCTGCCTCCGCCGCCATGGGTCACCCAGAGGCTGGGATACTGCCCGTCCCAACGCTTGCGCAGATCGGGATCGGCGGTGGCATTGTTGTTGTAGGGATTAAAGCCGCTGCCGTGGCCGCCCAGAAAGCGCACATCGTCCACCAGCGAGCCCGCGCCCGACTGCCACAACACACCCACGGCACGCTGATTTATGCCTCCGGTATACACACCGAAGCCGCTGATAATGTTGGAGCCGGTCGCCGGCGCTAGAATTACTGGCCGGGGCGCGCCCACTCCCTGAAAGCCTGGTGTGGAATCCTCCAGATCGAACTGGGTCATTGTGGGATGCAGGCCGATCAGGACCGTGTCGGGCTTCAGAGTGAGCGTGTCGCTGACTCGGTAGTGCCCGCTGGGGAAGTACAGCACGCGGTGCGCATCAATGGCCTTCTGGATGGCGGCGGTGTCGTCGACCGTTCCATCTCCCACAATTCCTAGCGTGTGGACGTTCACCCAGTCTTCGCTGGGCGGCAATGGGGGGATGGCCGGTGCCAGTGCAGCGGGCAAAGTGCTCAGCGCCGCAGCATCGTATCTCATGCCGATGGTTCCGGTGCTTCCTTCGCTGGGCAAGATGAGTCCATAGTTGAAACTCCCCACCTTGTACATCGCTCCTTTGCCGGGAACGGTCTTTCCGCTTTCGCGAAAGAGAGCGAAGGTGGGTACATCCTTAAACACAGCGTTCTCGAAGCCAATCTCGGTGAGCGGACTCTTCTCGTTGCTGATGATGACCACGGCTTTGGAGACCTGCTCGAATCGGCAATCCTTCACCCACAATTCATCGGAGTAGTGCGGATCGATATCGATGGCGACAGGCACATTGCGGAAGCTGTCTCGGACCAGGGTTAGGCCTGCCTCATGCTCGCGTACAGCGGCCTCTCGTTGGCCTTCGAAGACCGAATCGAGGAGGGTAAACTGCCAGGCCGGCGAAGGCTTGTCGGTCAGGATGGCGTAGCGCCCGCCGTAAAAGTGAAGGTCTTCCGCCTCGTTGCCGATCTCGGTGAGCGCGGCCAGGCCCGAGCCGATATGGAAATCCATGTGGCTGAGATAGGCGTGTTGGGCGGCATGAAAGCGGATGGCGATTGCCGCCGGATTGCCCGCGCCAATCTCGAAATCGATGTTGCTCATTGCCGAATAGAATGTGTCTTCGTCTGCGTCCGCCACGTGCCTTCGGCGGAACAGCTGCCCGGTGGCGGGAACGGAATGCGCTGGCCGGGCTCGCTGCGCGCCGGCGGGCGATCCGCCGACGAACATCACCATGTCGGCAATCCCCGTTTGGAAACCCGGCGTGTTGTCGGCCAGCAGGATTACGGGACGCGTGGCACCATAGCCGAGCAGGCGGATTCCCGGCCATACATATAGAGTGTGCGTGATCCGGTAGCGGCCCGAGGGCACGAAGACAATTCCCTCGCCGGCATTGTTTGCCGCTTTGTCCACTGCTGCCTGGATGGCTGCGCTGTCGTCGGTCGAATCCGTCACTATGCACGCCGAACTCCTGCGCAGTCAGATAGACCGCCTTGGGATCGTCCAGCCGCGTGGTAATGACGGGTGTGGCCGAAGCGAAAGAAGAGACGATAAGCAACAATACGGTGAATAACAGGCTCTTTTTCATAAGTAAGTATCTGCAACGTGTCTTTTGTGGCTCATTACTATGCGAGAATCCAAAAACGATTCCGGCCTGAATTCAACGGGAATATGCACCTGATTGGCTGCTCGCATGCATTCTAAATTTCTGCTATATCCAACGTAGCTCTCAACACTACTGGAATCGCTCTACCGATCGAAACGAATCCCTCCACTATAACCCTGATGAAGTTTGCCTGACGGTAAATTTTGGCCTTAAGTTAGCGGAATCCTTACATTGGCCCTGAGCGTATTTAGCGGTGTGGCGATACGGTTTTCTGGATCGACACGGGGTTAGTTATTAGGTAGTTTGAAGAGCCTGTAATGTCAGTTTTCAGTAAAATGCCCTGAACGATGCCCACGCCCGTCACTTTACCTAAACGCCGGCGAGTAAACTGCAAGCCAGTGTTGCAACGACCGGTTGAGAGTACCCCGTTTTGAGGGAATTTCGATCTCAAGCCCCGCACCGGTTCACAGATACGTGTATCGCGTTACGGACACGACCGGCTTTATGACTTCGGAATTGCGGCTAATTCGCGGACCATTTTTCAGGAACCTGTTATCCACCGTTGACGTGATAAAACGTGGGCATGATGCAACCCGTTCTCGCATCAGACCGAGCGCTTATGTATCCTGACCGGCCATTCTTCCGAAAGGCATACTGATTTAGGTATAGATCGCTCGAGCGATAGTTTAGAAGAGGATGCATTCATGCAGACCATCATCAGTTGAGCGGACCGCCCACCAACCTGGATACTGCGCTAGAACAGAGCCAATGCGACATTGCTTTTCTGCATTGATTTACTTGCAAACCCTCTCTGGAGCCATGAGAATTCCAGATGCCGTTATAACCCGGTTGACAACGAGGATGAATATGAAAACGAGAATCCATCATGTGCCGATGCTGGCACTGGCACTCACGCTGTTTGGCGCAAATATGACTATGGCAGGACAGGCCAGTGCCCGGGCCAATACTGCTGCACACAGGCCGCAAGGTCCATGTGACGTCTACGCAGCAGCCGGAGACCCGTGCGTGGCCGCGCACAGCACTACGCGCGCTCTCTACGCGGCGTACAACGGCCCGCTCTACCAGGTGCTGCGCCAGTCGGACCGCAAGACGCTGGACATCGGCGTGGTGCAGCCTATTGGGGCGGATGCGGGTGGATTCGCCAATGCGGATGCTCAAGACACATTCTGCGCCAATACATACTGTTGGATCACCGTTATCTACGACCAGTCCGGGAAGCACAACAATATGACCCAGCCGCCGCGCGGAGGATTCAGCGGCCCGGCGATGGGTGGCTACGATAACATTCCGGTTGCCGACATGGCTCCGATTACCATCATGGGTCATAAGGTATATGGCGTCTTTATTGAGCCTGGAATGGGCCTGCGCGTGGACGACGCCAAGGGCACCGCAGTCGACGACCAGGCGGAGGGACAGTATTGGGTGATTAATGGCCAGCACTTCAACGCCGGCTGCTGCTTCGACTACGGCAACGCCGAGACCGACAGCCGCGACGACGGCAACGGAACCATGGAGACCGCCTACTACGGCGACGCCACAGCGTGGTATCACGGCAACCCTCCCGGCCCGTGGGTGATGACCGACCAGGAGAACAATCTGGTGGGGTGCGTGAATCCGGACGGATCGAAATTGTGCGCAGAACTGCCCAACATTCCCTGGCGATTCGTGACAGCGATGGCTAAGGGCGAGCCGCACCACTGGACGACCCTGGGCGGCAATGCGCAGCAGGGCGCGTTGTCGGTGATGTTCGACGGGCCGCGCGTGAACGCGACGTATGATCCGATGCGCAAGCAGGGAGCGATATTGCTGGGCAACGGCGGCGATAACAGCAACGGCTCGCAGGGCACGTTTTATGAAGGAGCGATGACGGCGGCGGGAACTTTTCCGACGGATGCGACAGACCAATTGGTGCAGGCGAACATCGCGGCGGCGAAATACGACGTGCAGCAATTGAGCATTGCACCGGATTCGACAACCCCCACTTCGATAGCACTTCTAACGTCGCCGGGCTTGCAGACATTCTCGCCGGGGTCGTCACAGGTCACATGGGTGACGTTCAGGAACACCACGGGGGCGCCCGCTGAGGGCCTTACCTTGAGCATATCCGCGCCGAAGGGATGGACCTCCTTCGTTCCGGGCAGCACCAAGACATCGGTGACGATCCCATACCCGGCCGCACCGGGTGGCAGAATCAGCACCACCTTCAAGGTCACATCAGACCCGGAAGCCTTCAACGGCGACCTGGTGGCGAATGCTTCGTGGACGAGCGGCGGGAAGCACTTCACGGCGACAATGGCCGAAAAGGTACGCAACATCAGCCCGATAAAGATCAACGAGTTCCGCATCAGCACGCTCGGTCCCGGCTCCTCCGACGGTGCCTACGCGATGAACGCGACGAATTCGTTCATCGAGCTTTACAACGCGGGGTCCACAGCGTCGATCTATCCAACTGGACGCTGACTGAGCACCCGACCCAGCAGGCGATTTTTTCGGCGGTAAAGATTCCGGCCGGGACGAAGCTGGCGGCGGCCAGATTTTATGTGTTCGGTATCTCCAACTCCGGGCTGGCAGCTCCAGCGCGTGCGGGTATTTCTACCATATTCGTCAGGAGCACAACCGGCATGTCGGTAGGCGACACGATCAGCATCGATACCGGGGCCGGGGCTGAGACTCGCAAGATTGTAAGCGTGGGTACGGCTGGAAACAGCTACTATACGACGCTTTGGCAACCTCTTCCCGACGGGCCGATCCTTAAGATCCCGGTTGGCTCAACCAACGTGCCGGTAACGAGCATCTTGCCCTATCTCTATGTCCCACCCCCCGTCGGTGCGACACTTTCGCCATTCGCCAACACGTCCGGTATCAAGGTCGGCGACAAGATCGCACTCGGCTACGGCGGCGCCTATCCCTCTGTCGCGGGAAGCACGGAGCGATATGAGGTTGCCACGGTGACCGCTGTGGGCAAGCAGGGAACGCAGGCCTACCTGGCGTCGGAGGCACTTGCCGGATCGACCAACATCAAGGTAACGAATGTCGCCAATATCTCGGTGGGCGACAAGATACGGTTGGACATCGACAGCATGGGCCATGGGATTGAGACGGCCACAGTGACGCACGTCGGCACCGCGTCGGGCCGCGGGGCGCAGACACCGGGTACAGGCCTCGACCTGGCCGAGCCACTCAAGTTCAACCATGCGGCGAACCTGCCGTTCAGCGATCGCGGAACGGGGATCAGCTTCAAACCAGCGACGGCGTTTGTCCACATGAGCAATGAGCCGGTGCAGGCGCTGGGCACAGGTATTACGCTGGACCGGCCCCTGGTTCGCGAGCACGCGATCAACGCGGTTGTGCATGACGCGAAGGTCACGACCGCCGGATATCAAGGGACAGAGCCCAATCAGTGGTTTGGAGGCCCCGCCCTGTCGCCTGCCGCCGGCAGCATGGTGCTGCGTGATGCTGCTGGCCTGGTCGTCGACAGCCTCAACTACGGCCTGCTCGTCGATCCATGGGCCGCCGAGGGTTATCAGGCCGCCTCGGGATCAGGGCAGAGCGGCTGTCGCGTAATGGCGCCCGGCCCCGGCAGAAGTGCGGGCCGCTTTCCAGACGGCGCAGATACAGATAGCAACTGCACAGATTTCCTGACGCAGAGCGCATCCACTATGGCTGATACTGCCGCTGGCGCAACCAACATCAAAGTCGCCAGTGTGACCGATTTTGAGGCTGGCCAGACGATCACGATCGATGAGGGTGCGAATAGTGAGACCGCTGTCATTGCGACGGTTGGCACGTCGGGCGCGAGCACGATGCGCGCCGCGACCAGTATGGGCGCGACTACGATTGATGTCGCCAGCAGGGAAAGCTTCAGCGCCGGCCAGACCATCACCATCGACAGTGACGCAAACATGGAGACGGCGGTAGTCGCAGCTGCCGGCAGGCGAGGCCCGGGGTCCATCACCGTCGCCGCGCCACTGAAGTCCGCACATGCTGCGGGTGCACAGGTGAGTGGTACAGGCATCACCCTCACCACGGCATTGACGAAGGCACATGCCAACGGAGCGCAGATCGCGGGCAGCGGTCCACCTACCCCCGGCGCGCCCAACCAGTACCACAGGCGATCTCAATAAGGCTGTGATTCAGACAATGAACGCGATCCAACTCCGGCTGGTAAACAATATAACCGTCATCGGTTGAATTGATATCCAGTCCGGCTATTGCCTTTGGATCGGTGCGTCCGTGGGACATGGAAACTCTGATGGAACTCTTAAAAATAATGTTTTGCTGTCAAGAGGCACATAAAACAGTAAGACACCAAGGCCGTTGTAATTCCGGATGCCAGTAATCAAATACGAAACCATTTTCGATGATCACCGGGGACCATTGGTTGCAGAAGAAGTTGCCGGAAGAAAAGGATTCAACTGAACAACTCACCGACAATCTGTCCCTATTGAACTGCGGGTTGTGGCGCGAACGCGAGTGGCGGCGTATTTGGGTCGTCGGCAAGGTTGGTGAGATCGCCCCAAACTGATTCTCGGTCAATCTCTGTCAATGTAGCTGATGTGCGCGAAAAACGGGATTTCTGTAAAGCCCCAGGGCGGCAGACTCGTCCCAGGCACATTACTCAAAAGCTGACTTTGCGGGAGTTCGATTGCGCACTTACACGTTCGAATCCAGGGTGATACAGAATCGCCCGGATTCAACCGCGCTTGCAGCATTGACTCTGTAATATCCATCGCACGTTACATTTCCTGGCGATTCAGCGGAGACTCTATACAAGTGAGATACGTCTCCACCTCAAGGTTCATTCCGAGAGGCTGGGTCATGACGAAAGCAATGGTATTCAGAATCTGCGTGGTTCTTGCCCTGGCAGTTGTCCTGACCTTCGGCTCAGTGGCGCAACAGTCCACCAAAGTACAGCCTGCCTCCCAAGCGAAGCCTGCCGACCCTGTGCTGCCGAAGGTCTCCAAAGCCACGGTCAACGATCCGGTGACCCTGACCGACAACGGCGACAGTTGGACGATGGACAACGGCATCGTCAAGATGAGCCTCCTCAAGCGCAATGGCAATCTAACGTCGCTGGTCTATCACGGGGTCGAGATTCTGACTCACGGTCAATACTGGGAACAGACGCCCGCCGGAAGCATTACAGCCAGGGTGACCATTGATCCAGCGACCAATGGTGGCGAACGCGCCGAGGTCTCCGTCAAGGGCGTGTACAACGGCTACAACAGCCAAGCTTCGGTTGGCAGTGGCGTCGAACCTCGCGGCAGCGTAGGCCTGGACATCGAGACGCGTTTCACACTGGAGCGCGGTAGCAGCGGCTTCTACACCTACGCTGAGTACACACACAAGGCCTCATACCCGGCTGCAGGGGAGGGCGAGAGCCGGTTCGTCCTGGAGGGGATGAACCCAACTTTCAACTGGCTCTCTGTCGACAAAGATCGCAACATGCTCATGTGCACCAACCAGGACGAGCAAGCCGGCGTCGTCATTCACGCCAAGGAGCAGAAGATTCTCACCACCGGCGTCTATAAGAACTCGGTCGAGCACAAATACAGCTACAACGCCGTCATGTACAAGCTACAGTCCTGGGGCTGGTCCAGCACCAAGGACCACATCGGCGTCTATTTCATCAACCCTTCCACGGAGTACATCGGCGGTGGCGCGGAAAAGCTGGATTTGATCGGCCACTTCTCGACTACCACCATGAACGTAACCCTGCTGGACTACTGGACCTCCGGCCACTATGGCGGCGGCGCCGGCAACAACATTCCTGCAGGCGAAGACTGGAAGCATGTGGTTGGCCCAATCTTCGTCTACTTCAACTCGCTGGCCGATCCGAAGGATCCCTCAAGAGCCGATCTGGACAAGCTGGCTGCCACCTCAGGCAGCGGTATGCCGGCCGTGCCTCAGGTCTGGAATGACAACGCCATCGCTCTGTGGGACGACGCCGTCCAAAAGTCTAAGGCCGTAAAGGCCGCGTGGCCTTATAGCTGGGTGGAAGGCATGGACTACCCGCACAAGGACGGGCGCGTCACGGTCACTGGGCAACTGGTTCTCGATGATCCACAGTCAGATAAAAAGACTCTTCCCCATCTCACTGCCGGCTTGGCCCATCCAAACTACCCGGGCAATGGAAGCGCGTTTCAAATGCGCGCAGGCGACGGCAAGATCGTTACGTGGGCGCACGATGGCAACTACTACCAGTTCTGGACCGACGGCGCTGCGGATGGTCGATTCACCATTGCCAATGTCCGCCCCGGTAAATACACGTTGCACGCCTTTGCCGACGGTGTGCTCGGCGAATATGCCAAGACAAACATCACCGTTGAGGCGGGTAAGAATATCGACCTAGGCAAACTCGATTGGCAGCCCGTCCGCTATGGCAAGCAGATCTGGGAGATCGGCTATCCAGACCGTACCGGAGACAAGTTCTTCAAGGGTGATGTCGACAACTACTGGCTATGGGGCTGGGGTCTTCGCTACAGCGGACTCTTTCCCAACGACATCACCTACACCATCGGCAAGAGCGATTACCGCAGGGACTGGTTCTTCCAGGAGGTGCCTCATTCCACCACCACCGCCTGGTTGAATCCTGCCGCCAAGGATCCCTACAATCAGCGCTTCGGCTGGGTGGCGACACCACAGGGCACCACGGACCCATGGCCGCAGTGGGGCCGCGGCCGGGCCACCACATGGACCGTGAAGTTCAATATGCCGAAAGCCTCCACGGGGCAGGGCATATTACGCATCGCGCTGGCCGGGGCAGACAGCACTCGATTGGCAATCGGCGTCAACGGACAGGTCGTCGGTAGCATTCAACCGGTCTCCACCAATGCTCTCCGTTACAACACAGACACGGGCGTCTGGTACCAGTACATCCAGAAGTTCGATGCCGGACTGCTTAAGCCGGGCGAGAACTCCGTCACCTTCACCATTCCCGCCGGAGATGTCACCACCGGCGTCGTGTGGGATTACGTCCGCCTCGAGTTGAACGATGGTAGCAAAGCCTATCCAACTCCGCCCGACAATCAAAGGCCGGACATGCCGACGCTCGAATAGGTAGAACCATTCTGGAGCGGATCATTCTGAGTATCTCAGATCGATAATCGTCGATTTTTCAGGCAACCCTGCTCCTCAACTGATGTGTACGAAATACGGGGAATTCCGGTAAAGTGACGGGCGCGGCCACCGTCTGGGGTACTTTACCGCAAATGTGACATTTCAGGTACTTCAATTACAAGCGTCAATCCCCAACCCACAGGTTTAGGGACAAGTTAAAGCTACGCAATACAGAACCTCTCTGACCTTTTCTCTTAGATCATGCTAAGTCGAAGCGATCAAGGTTCATCACCTTGTTCCAGGCTGTCACGAAGTCACGCACAAACAACTGCTGCGAGTCGCTGCAAGCATAGAATTCCGCGAGAGCTCGAAGCTGAGAGTTCGAGCCGAAGACAAGATCGACGACTGTGCCAGTCCATTTGAGCTCGCCAGTCGCTCGATCTCGCCCCTCCAGCACATATTCTGTTGATGATGACTTCTGCCACTTCGTGCTCATGTCGAGAAGATTCACAAAGAAATCATTGGTCAATGTCTCAGGCCTCTTGGTGAAAACGCCATGTCTGGACTTGTCGATGTTTGTATTCAAAACACGCAAGCCTCCGATTAGAACCGTCATCTCGGGAGCGGTCAGCGTCAGCAGGTTCGCCCGATCCACCAGCAGTTCAGCCGCCGATTCCTCGCGTTCCTTCCGAATGTAGTTGCGGAATCCATCAGCGATCGGCTCCAGAACGGCGAATGTGGTCGCATCGGTCTGCTCTTGCGACGCATCTGTGCGCCCTGGTGTAAAGAGAACCTTGACGTCGTGGCCGGCCTTCTTCGCAGCGTTTTCAACGGCTGCGCAGCCGCCCAGAACGATCATGTCAGCAAGCGAGACCCTATTCCCACCTGACTGTGCGCCATTAAAATCCTTCCGGATCGCTTGTAGCGCCTGAAGAACCTTCGCTAGTTCGGGTGGCTGGTTAACCTCCCAATCTTTTTGCGGCGCGAGGCGAATGCGCGCACCGTTAGCACCGCCACGCTTGTCGCTGCCGCGGAATGTAGCAGCCGATGCCCAGGCCGTCCCAACCAGTTGGGAGATGGAAAGTCCGCACACAAGTATCTTGTCCTTCAGGGCGGCAATATCCTTCTCCCCGATCAAGGGGTGATCCACTACAGGAATGGGATCCTGCCACAGCAGCGGCTGCTTGGGGACAAGCGGGCCAAGATAGCGCGATACGGGCCCCATGTCGCGGTGCGTCAATTTGAACCAGGCCTTGGCGAAGACATCTGCAAACTCCTGAGGATTCTGCATGAAGCGCTTTGAAATCTTCGCATAGCTCGGATCAATTATCAGGGATAGGTCCGTCGTGAACATGATGGGGGTGTGCTTCCTGGACGGGTCATGGGCATCCGGCACTGTGCCCGCTATAGATGCGTCCTTGGGCTTCCATTGTTGAGCGCCGGCTGGGCTCTTCGTGAGCTCCCATTCATAGCCGAAGAGGTTTTCCAGGTAGTTGTTGTCCCACTTCACCGGGTTGGTGGTCCATGCGCCTTCCAATCCGCTGCTGATTGTATCGGCGCCTTTGCCGCTGCCGAAACTATTCTTCCATCCCAGGCCCTGCTCCTGGATGTCGGCACCCTCGGGTTCTAGACCGACATACTTGATCGGGTCGGCAGCGCCATGAGCTTTGCCAAACGTGTGTCCGCCCGCAATAAGGGCAACTGTCTCCTCGTCATTCATCGCCATGCGAGCGAATGTCTCACGAATATCCCTTGCTGCCGCAATCGGATCAGGCTTGCTATTGGGTCCTTCCGGGTTCACATAGATCAGTCCCATTTGAACCGCGCCAAGAGGATGTTCGAGTTCACGTTCTCCGCTGTAGCGCTCGTCCGCCAGCCACTTGCCCTCACGTCCCCAGTAAATGTCTTCTTCTGGCTCCCATATGTCCTCGCGCCCACCGCCGAAACCGAAGGTCTTCAATCCCATCGACTCCAGTGCCACGTTACCCGCGAGAATCATAAGATCGGCCCAGGAGAGTTTCCGGCCGTACTTCTGCTTGATGGGCCAGATCAGCCGGCGCGCCTTGTCGAGGTTCACGTTGTCGGGCCAACTATTTAGGGGAGCAAATCGCTGTGCTCCGTAGCCCGCGCCGCCGCGACCATCGGCGATACGGTAGGTGCCCGCGCTATGCCATGCCATACGAATGAAGAATGGCCCATAGTGGCCGTAATCTGCGGGCCACCAGTCCTGCGAAGTCGTCATCAAGGCATGGAGGTCCTTGATCACAGCATTCAAATCGAGACTTTTAAACTCCGCAGCATAATTGAACGACTCACCCATGGGGTTGGACAGTGGGCAGTGCCGGTGCAGGGGCTTCAGGTTCAGTTGATTGGGCCACCAGTCTGCGTTCGTTGGGCTTCCGGCCTTTGTGGATTTGCGCACACCGTTCGACATCGGGCACTTCGATTCGTTTGACATGGTTCGCTGCCTCCGGCAGTTCGTACATTACTGTCCTATGTAGTGTAGGTTTTAGGCAATGATCGAACAACTCAGTCGTTTTCATTGGATCAATACATGACCTCGGTGGAAGAAGGGCAGCCTGCTCTTTAACCTGTGGATTCGGGAACACATCAACTTTCGGGTCTACACTACCCCAGCCAGTAGACGGAACCTGAAAATCGACTTTAATGGGATGGTCCGCCGCTTTTACCCAGCAGGTGACTGGGTTATAAGGAGCGTAAGGAGGAGGACTGCCATGGAACTATTTACGCTGGGTATCGATTTGGGGAAGACGACGTTTCATCTGGTAGGCATGAGCCAACGCGGTGAGGTGGTGGTGAGGAAGCGATTTACACGGACTCAGTTGTTGCACTTCACGGCGAACCTGAAGGTGGAGTTGATCGGGATGGAAGCGTGCGGCGGTTCCCATTTCCTGGGGCGAGCCTTACGCGACCAGGGCCACGAAGTGAGACTGATCCCTGCGCAGTACGTGAAGCCCTACGTCAAGACGAACAAGAACGACTATATTGACGCGGAAGCGATTGCAGAAGCGGTGGGACGACCGAGGATGCGATTTGTGCCGGTCAAGAGTGACGAACAACTGGACCTGCAGTCGCTGCATCGGGTGCGGGAACGATGGGTCATGCGCCGAACAGCCGTGGTGAACCAGATTCGCGGACTGCTGCTGGAACGCGGCATCACTCTGCATAAAGGACGGCGTTATGTGGATGCCGCGTTGCCCGGCATCCTCGCCGATCCGGCACCAAAGCTCTCCGGCGCGGTGCTGGTACTGCTGACAGAACTGAAGCTGGAACTAGCACAGCTCACCGAGAAGATCGACCGTGCCGACAAGTCGATGGAGAAGATTGCTCAGGAGAACGAAGCCTGCCAACGTCTGGTTACGATGCCGGGAATAGGTCCGGTGATCTCGACCGCAATCATCGCCACCATCGGCAACGGCAGCGCCTTTCGCCGGGGACGTGACTTTGCTGTATGGCTGGGGGTAGTCCCCGAGGAGCACTCCACCGGCGGCAAGCAGACTCTGTGGAAGATTCCCCGGCGGGGCAATCAGTACCTGCGCATGTTGTTCGTGCAGGGAGCCAGATCGGTGATGCAGCGCAGGGCGAAACAGTCACCCGGCTTGAGCGCATGGCTGGCGCAACTCACCGCGCGAACCCATCGAAATGTCGCGATCGTGGCGCTGGCCAACAAGCTGGCCCGCATCGCCTGGGCCGTGTTGACCAGCAATGAAGTGTATCGACCCCCTCTGGTAGAGGGCGCAACGGCAGCTTGACCGGTCTGCAGATGACGCCTGGTAAACCAGGCTTGGAAATCGCTACCGCGATTCCCACATCCGCAGACCAGCGACGACGAGGATTTCAATATTTCCTGCCAGGTCTGCTGGCGAAGAAAGAGATGGCACCACGGTCTAACCGTCACTCTGGAAAACCTGTTTTCGGTAAAGGTCGTTGAAGACCGAGACTTTAGTTAGGACCAGAGTGAAGCGCATTCCATTCAGGCCCGGAGAAGCTCCATCACTCCAATAAGGCCGTATACATACGCGCAGACCTACACGCTACTCTCACGTTTCGCTTGCAACAGGGCGGCGGACCATACATACCGAAATCGACTTTGCAGGCGGTTCGATTACAATCGGCAAGGGTCTTTGCCGTTGGAGCGAATGCGAACAATTAGGTGAGCCGGGCATTCGGGGGTGTATTCTCTCGTCATCGGGCAAGCAAAATGGAAATTCCAGCCCAAACGGATTCTGGAGGATGGCATGCTCTCGAAAGCGGATGTCTGGCGCACTACGGCTGTAGGTCTGGCGTTGCTTGCAGGATCGTTCATGACCGCTGGCCAGGAAGTTGGCGGGCTTCAACCGGGGGCCAAGGCTCCTTCGTTCACGCTTCAGGACCAGACTGGCAAGACCCAGAACCTGAGCTCGCTGACTGGGCCCAAGGGGCTTGTGTTGCTCTTTTTCCGGTCGGCGGATTGGTGCCCCTTCTGCAAGGGGCAGCTGGTCGATCTGGAGCGGTCGCAGAACGCCTTCGCGGCCAAGGGAATCCGGATCGCCGCGCTGAGCTACGATTCGCCGGCGATCCTTGCGGATTTCGCCAAGCGCCGCTCGATTACTTATCCGCTGCTTTCTAACCCAACTTCCTCGGTGATCGACGCCTTTGGGATTCGCAATACCCAGGCGACGGGAATGCAGGCGGGCATTCCCTATCCGGGCTACTATCTCATCGATCCAGACGGAACGATCGAGAAGCGCTTCTTCGGGTCAGGGGTGGCGAATCGTTGGACGGCCAGCAACGTGTACGATGCGCTGTTCAATGGCTTTTCGCTGCCGGCGCCCTCGCGGCAGCTGGATGCCACGCCGCACGTGACTGTGACCACGTCGCAATCCGATGACGAGGTGACTCCCGGCTTCCTGGTCCAGCTTCTGGTGAGCCTGACGCCTGGGCCGGAGACGCATGTGTATGCGGCCGGCGCGGAAAAGATGGATTATCGCCCCGTCTCGGTGAAGATCGATGCTTCCGATCTCTATGCTGCGCAAAATGTGAGCTACCCAGCGCCGGAGACGATGAACTTTCCGGAGCTACACCAAGTGGTCCCTGTGTATACGGGCAAGACGGTATTGTCCACGATCGTGTCGGCCCAAGTAAACCCCAAGACGATGCCGTCGTTCGCTAAGGAATCGGAGATGCACGTTACCGGCCAACTGGAATACCAAGCTTGCACCGCAACGGTCTGCTTTCCCCCTGTGAAGGCAGCGCTGGAGTGGACGGTAAAGTTGCGGCCGCTGGATCGGGATCGCGTGCCTGAGGCGATTCAGCACAAGTGAGGGCGGCACTAGGAGCACTCATCCTGGATGAATCGAGTTAATCAACGCACGATGGGTGGCGATGTTGCGGGTTTCGTGGTGATCACCCTTCTGCAAGGCATCGAACTTGCCGCCGGGGATTGCGGCAAGTTCACAGTCGCGGAGGCGCGCCAGCGCGAACTTGGACAAACCCCGACAATACAGTCCAATCGATCCAGCCGAGATTCACACTCCCCCTGGTTCAGAAATACCGGGGCCCATCACTCAGCGTTAGTCAATGTGATAGGTAACGCCAAAGGCGATGCGCAGATCGTTCTGGGAGTTGGAGGCGTTGTTGGGCAGGCTGGTGCGGATGTAATCCACCTGTAGCGCGCGCACGCCGAATCCCCGGCTCAGGGCGACATCCACGCCGCCGCCCAACTGTAGGGCGAAGGAGTTGGCAGAGGGGACGGCGCCTCCCGTTGCGGGGAAAGAGCTATTGAAGGCATGGGTCCCTCCGAACAAAGCCTCGCCGAAGAGATGCGTACTGTGTCCGCGTGTGGCAATGCCGCTATAGTGCGAGATGTCGTAGGCGTAGCGCGGCCCGAAGACGTAGGTGAACTTGCTCAGGTCCACGCCCGGAGTGATGTTGGAGGCGGCCGCGCCGCCGAAGCTGCCGACTGCGCTGATGCCGGGATAGAACGGCACAGCAACCTCCGCGCTGGCTCCGTTCAGCCAGAAGCAGCCGCAGTTACTGGAGGCGATCTTGGCCCGCTCCAGGGTATAAGTCACAGCAACATCTGCCGAGGCGATCCCGGGCAACAGGTTTGGGTGCGCCTGTTGCGCGCACGCCGTTGCCGTCGTCATCAACACTGCACACAGGAGCACACTTCCACAAATCGTACGTTGCATCTATCTCTCCTTTGTTATTCAACCGTCAGGGTGACTGTAGTGGAATGCACCAGCGCGCCGGAGGTCCCGGTCACGGTCACGGTGTAGGTCTGCTGCGCCTGTCCGAAGAAGCCGCTGCTATAGCCGCATCCCGTCAGCGCTGCCGCGCCAAGACCAATCAGCAGCAATAGTGCCAGCGACACCCCGCGTCGCAGCTTTCTGGATGCACGACGCATTCGCCCGGAGAAGGGCAACAACAGCAGGGCAAGTGTGAATGGCGCGAGTCCACGGTCGAAGCGGCTCGCCGGTTGCAATTTGGATGTTGTCGCCGCAAGTTGAATGGTCATCGTTACGTTGGTCGATCCAGTGCCCGCAGCCAGGGTGGCCGGAGAGAAGGATGCCGTCGCGCCAGTCGGCAGGCCACTGGCCGACAACGTAACAATCGCCGGAAAGGTTGCGCTGCCGACCGGGCTCAGGGTGAAGGTGTACACTGCCGTTCCACCCGGCAGCGCGGTCACGCTCGTCACTGAAGCGCTGCCGCTGCTCACCGATATGGCCAGGTTGAAGTCCTGCACCGTGATGCTCTGCGCAGCACTGGTGACGGAGACGAAGTTGGTGTCGCCACTATAGACCGCGGTGATGCTGTGAGTCGCGATGGATAGCGATGCGGTGCCGAGCACGGCTACGCCATTGGTCAACGGAACGGTGGAAAGCAGAGTGGTGCCGTCCAGGAAGTTCACCGAGCCGGTGGGAACGCTAGCGCTGGAGCTGATGGTCGCGGTCAGCGTCTCAGTGTTCTGGGTCAGGATTGTGTTGGCCGAGGCTACCAGCGCATCGGTTGGAGTTGCCTTGGTGTTGGAGAGGAAGAAGCTGGCCGGTGTAGTGACGCCGCTCACCTTCGCGCTTACAGTGTAAGCGGTGGAACTGGCCGTGCCATTCGCCGTCGCCGTCACCGAGCAAGTGCCCGAGGAATTCGTGGTGCAGGTGCCGGCCGAGAGCGTTGCGCTTGCACCAGTGCTGGGCGCGGTGAAAGTGACGACATTGTTGTTGATGGGGTTGCCGTAGGTATCTGCCACAAGGACGGGCAATGGATTGGCGAATGCCGCGCCAATCGCCGCCGACTGGCTGGTTGATCCCGTGTTGATGATGGACGAAGCCGCGGCGGCACCAATGGCAATGTTGACGGCTGGGGACGCAATATTTGCAGTCTTATCCGCGGCTACAAGAGTGTCCGTGGCTGCTTTCTGGAAGATGACGCCGTTACCGCTGGGGAAGGTATGTATACCGGCATCGCTGCCGATGAATGTGTAGGTAATGCCTCCGCCTTGGAACGCAAGACTGGGATCGGAGCTACTAAATGTGATGGTACCGGTGTAGTTGGTAGCAACCGTGGTGCCGCTGCTATACGTGGTCACCGTAAAACCGTAGCTGCTGCCAGCCGTGCCGGTGGCGGGCAACCCAGTGATCGCGAGGCTGCTGAGGGCTGGAACTCCGGTACCGCTGAGAGTGACAACCTGCGTGCCGCTGCCAAACGTGTCCGCAATCGTCAGTGTGGCCGCGTTGCTGGTTGCGGTAGGCGTGAAGGAGATAGGCAGGGTGCAGTTTGCGCCAATACCCAGCGACTGCGTTGTGGTGGTACTGCTGGTGAGCAGCGGGCACGCCGTTGAGCCGACACTGTTGAGCGAGTAGCTGGCTGGAACCGTGCCGCCAAAGTAAGGATTTTTTGTGGTTCCGGTTGGCAGGCCCGATATTGGCGTGAATGTGAGTGCAACATTGCCGATGTTCTGTAATGTAACCGTTTGTGCCCCATCGGTGGTGTCCAGGTTTCCGATGGTGGTGGTTGTTTTAAAGCTAACGGATGGCGGGGCGGAGTCACTCAGCTTCACAATGCGGTTGTTACTCTGGTCGGCGATAAATACATCGCCCGCCGCATCCACTGAGACGTCCGTTGGACTGCCTAGTCCATTGTTTGCTGCGTTAGCCACTACATACTGGGTCCCGTAAGAACTTCCATTCCACGGCACCACCGACACCTTGTCCGCGCTGGAGTCGGCCACGTAGACGTTGCCGTTCTCGTCCACTGACAGATGGAAGGGGCTGGTCCAGCCGCTACCAATGTTCACGGGTGTGCCGTAGGAACTACCGTTCCACGGTATCTTGACCACGGTGCCGGCGTAGTAGTAGGCGGCATACACGTTCAGGCTGCCGTCCACGGCCACGCCCGATACGCGATTCGTGTTCTCCACTACAACCGGGGAGCCGTAGGTGGTTCCGGTCCACGGCACCTTCAACACTTGCAACGCGCTCTCGTTGGCGATGTACACGTTGCCGTTTCCGTCCACGGCCACGCCATTCGGCGTGCTCAGTCCGTTCAGCACTGTGCTCGCTGTGCCATATGCAGTGCCGTTCCACGGAACCTTCACCACACGGCTGTTGCTGTAGTCGGCGATATAGAGATTTCCTGCACCATCGATCGCCAAGGCAGCGGGATTACTCAATGCGGCAGGCGTCAGACCTGAAATCGGGACGGTGGTTTGCACACCACCCGAGGTCACCTTGAACACGGTGTTACTGCCAGTGCTGGAAATATAGGTGTTACCGACTCCGTCCGCCGTAACATCCTGGGGCGTAATCAGGCTGGTTCCCACCGTGCTTTGCGTGCCCGACAGGAAGGCCAGCTGCGGCCCAGAGCCCGTGCCATAAATATAGTCGGATGCGATGACCGCTCCCGAGCTGTTCAGCAACCCCGCAGCGCCGTACCGGTTCCCGGAAAACTTCGGCGTAAACGTGACATTGACGGTGCAGGTATCGCCCGAGTTGTAGCTGTGGCTGGTCCCATTGGTGGTGCAGCTTCCCGTACCCTTGTCAGTGAAGTCCAGCCCGGTCGCGCCCTGGGTCAGCACCGCGGGAGCTTTAATGGTGCCGCCTGAAGTAAAGGTGAAGGAAAGCGTAAGAGACGTGGAGCTGCCCACGTTAACTGTCCCGAAATTCGCGGTTGCCAAATCAATCTTTTGCACGCCCGCCTCTCCCGCGACAACAACCTCACCACCGGCGGTTACTGCCACGCCATAGGGATTACTGACTCCGCTGCCCAATGTGACGACCGTCGAGCTGGAGTTGACGTGGCCGCTCGCCGCGCCGCCTGTGCCCGCCTCGATCTCCTCCACCTTGCTGTCGCCATAATCCGCGACGAAGACGTCACCGCTGGCGTCCAGTGCCACTGCAAAGGGGGCATCGAACCCGCTGCCCACGACATTTACGGTCGAGCTGGAGTTGACCGTGCCAGCCGCCGCCCCGCCAGTGCCCGCCACGATCTCCTTCACCTCGTTAGCGCCACGGTCCCCGACGAAGACGTCGCCGCTGGCGTCCACCGCTACACCCCAGGCCCCGCTGAACCCGCTGCCCACAGTGATGACCGTCGAGCTTGAGTTGACGTGGCCGCTCGCCGCGCCGCCTGTGCCCGCCTCGATCTCCTTCACCAAGCTGTTGCCATAATTAGCGACGAAGACGTCACCGCCGGCATCCAGCGCCACACCTACAGGCGTGCTGAGGGCGCTGCCCACGGTGATAACCGTCGAGCTGGAGTTGACCTGGCCGCTCGCCGCGCCGCCTGTGCCAGCCACGATCTCATACACCGCGGTGGAGTTGAAAGCTACGACAAAGACGTTGCCGTTCCCGTCCACCGCCACGCCATCGGGATTGCTGATCCCGCTGCCCACGGTAATGACCGTCGAGCTGGAGTTGACCTGACCGTTCGCCGCGCCGCCTGTGCCAGCCACAATCTCATACACATTGTTGTTACTGCTGTAACCCGTGGCGAAGACGTCACCGTTGGCGTCCACCGCCGCGTTCCAGGTGCCGCTGATCCCGCTTCCCACCGTGCTGACCACCCCGCTGAAATACGCCGTCTGCGCCTCCAGGGGAACGACCGCAAGACCCGCAAATGCGGCAATGTAGGCGAAACGAAGTGCATTCAGATGGACATGACGACGGGGTTCCGTACTGTGCTTGGAGATAAGGCGGGTAAGTGCGGAGAATAACCGCACGGCACTGACAGTCGAGAGAGTCATCGTGCGGGTGTCCTTGGAAGCAACTCAAGTTGTATTGAAAGCGAAGAATGGAGCCGAATTAGCGAAAGAATCAACTTACGATGGTCCGGTGGAACAACTTTTAACATTTATCGACGACCGAAACGGGTGAGCGAAGTGCTACCACGGATGAATCCCGGGAAGGCTTTGGCCATTACAGCCCTCGGCGGTCCATTGTCAGATATATCGAAAAGAATTAGCCCTGGGGCTGTTGAGCAGCGCCTCCACAGACTACATATACAGATGTAGCCAGGTTGCGAATCGATTCAAGTTAGGCGTTAATTCAACGTGATCGCGGTTTCATGCGAATCCCATATCTGTGGCACTGCAATCGCCACACGTACTGTTCATGGTTCGCGATGGTCGGAGCATCAACGAAGGACATCAAGGTGGCCGCTGGCCATAACGGCATCGCGATGGCTGCCCGCTATAGCCACATGTCTCCGAACACATGGCATCCTTTTTGGAGCTGATTGGTAGGACAGGCTTCTACAAAATGAAGCAGACATCTCGCAGTGCCGCGGCCTCTTAGGGAACCAACATGCACCAGAACATGCACCAGCCTCCATTTCACGCCGATGGCCTCTCGAACCCGAGAGGCCATCGTTCTTCTATATTATTGACATATAAATATTTATATGGTGCCCGGAGGGGGACTTGAACTCCCACGACCTGTTACGGTCTGCGGATTTTAAGTCCGCTGTGTCTGCCGATTCCACCATCCGGGCATTGCGGTTTCCTTCCACATCGTAACCCACGCGCGAGACATATGAGCGACCCGAATGCACCTCAACCTCCGCAACCGTCGGCGTCGCTTCTCTACAGTCCGCATTTATCGAACGGGGTAGAGTGCGCGATACATCTCGCGGTTGCGCATAATGGCCTGAACATACTCGCGCGTCTCGGTGTAGGGGATGGACTCAACGAACTCTGGAACATCCTTGTAGTCGTTGCTGGCGAGCCATTGGCGAACCGGCGTGTCGCCTGCGTTGTAGGCGGCGAGAGCGTACTCCACCTGCCCGCCATAGCGGTCGATGGCCTGCTTCAGATTGATGGTCCCAAGCTCGAGGTTGATGGTTGGATCCAGCAGTTGCCCGGTGGAGAATCCTTTGATCCCATGCTTCTTGGCCAATGACTTGCCCACTGAGGGAAGCAGTTGCATGAGACCATACGCATTGGCGGGGCTGACGGCTCGAGGCGTTGAACTCCGACTCCTGCCGGATGAGCGAAGCAACCAGATAGGGATCGAGTCCATTGCTGCCCGCGTCCGCCACCAGCTCCTTCCAGTACGGCTGCGGAAAAAGAAGCTGCCAGTAGATTGCGGGTACCTGGTCCATGGGCAGAGTGAAGAACGAGATGCCGCTGCGCTTCATGGACTGAAGCGCACGCGTGTACTCGCCATAGGAGACGTAGATCTCAGCCTGGGCTAATGCACCCCACTCGTCGGAAGAAGCGCCGGCTCGAATCTCCGGCCCGATGTACTCATTCAACGCGGCGTTGGCGAGCATCCGCGCCTTGATGAGATGGGTGTCGTTTTCCGGCAGCTCGCCTGTCAGGCCGGGTGCCGGTCCATTCTTCACGACGATCAGCGCCGGGGCCGGTGGTGTAACGGGTTGCGCTCCAAGCACCACTAGCCGCTGCCGGGCGAGATCCGCGTAGTAGTAATCGGGGAAGAGATCCACCAACTTGCGGTAGTAGTTCACCGCCTGGGGGAAGTCATGCTCCTCGTCCTCGTAGATCCGTCCGCGCCAGTAGAGTGCGTCTGGAATCTCGGTGCCTCCGGCGTAGCGTACGATCTGCTCCTCCATCAGACGCGCCGCCTCGGCGTAGTTGCGTGTGCGGTAGTCCATCCATGATGCGCGCCAGTGGGAGGAGGGCGCATAGGTGCTGTTGGGGAAGAGCTTTACCAGCATGGAGTAGCGAAAAATCGCCTGCTGTGCGTCGTGCTTCAGCAGATACGCGCCACCAAATACAGGCGCCTCTTCCAGCCAGCGGCTGGCTGGGAAGCGCTCAACCAACTGGGCGATGAGGGCGTCGTGGCCTGCGCGGTCGTCCTCGTCTCGCGAGAGTTCGGCCAGCATGTAGAGCTTGAGTGCGGCGGTGTCGTCGCGGGTCTCGGGAAGCTTCTCGATGTCTCGCCGGCTCAACTGCTTCAGTTTGAAGTCGCAGACCGCAGCGTAAAGGGTGAGCGCGTCACGGTCGGCTGGGCTGAGTTGCGGATTGTTCCTGCCGATTGCGTTGTATTCGGCACCGGCCTCGCCGTAGCGTTTGGCGTTGAATAGCGCATCGGCGTGGGTCTTGCGCTCGGCGGCGCTGAGCGGCGCTCCCATGGCCTGCAACTGCGAGGCCGACTGTGAGGCCTCGGACGTGAACGGCTGGGTTGCGTAGATGTCATGGAAGATGGGCGCAGCGTGAGCGGTATCACCCGCCAGTTGATATGCGCGCGCCAGGGTATAGCGGAAGTTCACCTGTTGCG
>CAWERM010000102.1:0-30617 GCA_963810995.1 uncultured Acidobacteriaceae bacterium
GACACTGCCGGACGGTCCGGGTAGCCTTCAGGTTGGCCAGATCGGCCACCAGGCAGATCATCTCCAGCAGCAGATCGAGGTTCAACCGCTTCTTGGCAGACACATCGACGAACACCGTCGATCCGCCCCACGCCTCGGGCTGCAAGCCACGGTCAGCAAGCTGCTGCTTCACGCGGTCGGGATTGGCCTCCGGCTTGTCGATCTTGTTCACCGCCACGATGATCGGCACAATTGCCGCCTTAGCATGGGCGATCGCCTCCAGAGTCTGCGGCATCACGCCATCGTCGGCTGCTACCACTACCACCACGATGTCAGTGATCTTGGCGCCGCGCGCGCGCATCCGGGTAAACGCCTCATGACCCGGCGTATCCAGGAAGACGATCTCGCGCCCAAACGCCGGCGAGTCCGGTTTGGCGATCTTCACCTTGTACGCGCCAATATGCTGCGTAATTCCGCCCGCCTCGCCAGCCGCAACGTCGGTGGAGCGAATGGCGTCCAGCAGCGAAGTCTTGCCGTGGTCCACGTGGCCCATCACGGTCACCACCGGTGAGCGTGTAATCTCCACCATGCCCGTCGTGTCTTCCAGGAAGCCCTCGATGGCCTCGTTCTCCAACTGCTCCTCGACGGAGATCACCGTGGCGTCCGCGCCAAACTGCCGCGCCACATCCTTCACCAGCTCACCGTCCAGCGACTGGTTCACGGTGACGAAGACGCCCTTCATCAGCAGGGTTGCAATCAAGTCCTTGCCGCGCACGTCCAACTTCTCGGCCAGGTCCTTCACGCTGATTCCTTCGGTCACGGTAATCGTCCTGGTGATCGGCAGAGGCTCATGCGAAATCTGCGAACCGCCGAAGCGCGGCGGCGGCTGGAAGCCCTTCATCGGGCCTTCCTTGGTCTTTTCGTAGCGCTGACCTCCGCGTCGCTGTCCAGGGCGAGCCGCAGGTCTCATCCCATTGGGCGTCTCACCCGGCCCCGGCATTGCACCGGCAAGCCCCGGTCCGCCCGGCCGTGCGCCAAAGCCCGGTCGTGCGCCGCCCGGTGTAAATCCTGGACGCCCAGGCGCGCCTGTCCCGGTGGGGAACGTGCGAGTCGGGTGCATCGGTCGCCGAGCGCCCGGAGCTATCGCCGCAGGACGAGGCTCGGAGCCGCCAGGGGACTGTGGGCGCGGACGCTCGAAGATGGGACGGCCACGCTGGATGCCGCGTGCAGCTCCTTCCGGCGCCAGATATATCGGTCGAGGGCCAGTCTGCGGCATCACAACACGCCGGACCGGAGGCTCCGCAACTGCTGCGTCGGCCGAAGACTCAACCGGTTCCGCAAATGGTTCGACATCCACGACCGCGGAAGTGGATTCAAGGGAACCAGAGGCCATCGCCGAAGCATCGCGCGACTCCGTCAAAACTGCTGCACTGGGTGCAACAGCTGGCGCGCTGCCGATGGGCGGCGCTACAGTCCCGGCAACAACCGGCGCAGTAACAGGCTTTGCGCGCTTGGGGGTTGCTGCAACGTCAGCCGCGGGTGCCACCACTGGCGTACGCTCCGACGCGGGCTGTGCCTGGGGCGGAGGTGCAGTTGGCTGAGAGGTCGCCGCATGGGCAGAGGGCGGGGGAGCAACCACCACAGGCGGACGCGCTATGACAGGTCCCACCGGAGGCTTGCTCACAATCGCAGGCGGCGGTACCGGTGGAGTCACAATCTGGGTATGCTGCCTTGGCTGAGGCACAATGCGCCTTGGTGCGGGAGCCGCCGGGGCCGCTGCCACCGCAGTGCTCGCCGGCGAAACAGGCTTGGCTTCCGGTGCAACCTTGGCCACCACGGCTGGCGCTGCTGGAACTGGCGCCGCCACTGGACGGCGAGGCGACTTGCGTGCCTCCTCGGCAGCGAGCTTGCGCTCTAGGATCAGTCGTGCGGCATCGCCCGGCTTCGAGATGTGGGCCAGATTGAAGGCCGGCTTCGCCTCCACCACAGGCTTGCTCGGGGTGCTGCTGCTGCGCTTCCCACTGAAGTAATTCCGTACCTTTTCGGCCTCATCGGCCTCGATCGAACTGGAGTGCGTCTTCGTCTCCGTGACGCCAACCGCCGTAAGAGCATCCAGAATGGATTTGCTCTTGACCTCCAGCTCTCGTGCAAGATCGTTGATTCGAACTTTGCTCATCCGTCCCTTTTCAGTTCCCCTGCGGCCTTTAACTGTTCATATCAGCCTCATCGAAGGTTGAATCTGGTCCAACTCCATTATTATCCTTGAAATCGCAAGCGCATAACCCGCCAACTGCAATCCCCAAATTCGTCGTGTGCCCCAGGTTTCGTTTCTGACACCTGGCATATCAAACCCGCTAACCACGTTTGTTTCCATCTTCCTCAACGCCCTCGTCGCTGACCTCCTGGCTCTCGTTCACCAGGCTGTCCACGGCGTCGTTCTGCCGTTCAATCGTTTCCTCGCGAGCATCCGCGTCGCTGACCGCATCGCTCTCCGATTTTGCTTCTTCCGCGTCCACAATCGCGTCCACCGTCAGCTCGGGAACCTCTCCCGCGGGTGCCCCATTCATCACGGCTTCATCGCGATGAGTGGGAACAGCTTCCGGTCGCTCCTCGCCCTCTTCGTACTGGCCGAAGTAGTGCCGCACCGCAATCGAGATCTTCTCCAGAGTCTTCTCCCCAATCCCAGGAATCTCCTCCAGTTGTTCCGGCGTCATGTCTGCCAGCGCTTCGACCGTCGTTATCCCGGCTGCGATCAGCTTCTCCAGAATCGAATCGCCCAACTCCTTGATCTGCTCGACAGGAGTGGTCGGTCCGCCGCCCATCTCCTGCATCTGCTGCTCCACTTCCTGCCGCTTCTCTTCTTCGCTCTTGATGTCGATCTTCCAGCCCAGCAGCTTCGCTGCCAGTCGCACGTTCTGCCCTTTCTTGCCGATCGCCAGCGAAAGCTGCGTGTCGTCGACAATCACCTCAATCTGCTTCTCCCCAAGGTCCGTAATCGATACCTTGCTCACCTTGGCCGGCTGTAGCGCCTTCTCCGCAAATGTCGTGATCTCCTCGGAGTACTCAATGATGTCGATCTTCTCGCCCCGCAGCTCGCGGATGATCGACTGCACGCGCATCCCCTTCATACCCACGCACGCGCCCACCGGGTCCACATCCTTGTCCCGGCTCATGCACCGCAATCTTGGTCCGCTCGCCCGCCTCGCGCGCAATCGCCTTGATCGACACGGTCCCGTCGTAGATCTCCGGCACCTCACTCTGGAACAGGTTCTGCACCAACCCCGGCGCCGCGCGCGAGACGATAACTTGCGGCCCCTTGGCCGCGCGATCCACCCGCAGCAGAACAACGCGCACACGCTCGCCCACCGCAAACTGCTCCAGCCGGCTCTGCTCGCGCTTCGGCATCCGCGCCTCCGCCTTGCCCAGGTCGAAGATCACGTCCATCGGCTCCAGCCGCTTCACCGTCGCATTCAGCACCTCGCCCGCGCGGTGGTTGTACTCCAGAAACACCGTGTCCCGCTCCGCCTCGCGCACCTTCTGGAAGATCACCTGCTTCGCCATCTGCGCCGCAATCCGCCCCAGCGGACTGGTGTCCTTGTAGAAACGCAGCTCGCCGCCCACCTCCACCTCGGGTGCCAGCGCGCGCGCCGCCTCCAGCGTCAACTGGTTGATCTCGTCCTCCACCTGCTCCGGTCCCTCGACCACCGTCTTGAAGACATACGCCCGAATCTCGCCCGTCTCCCGGTCCATCTCCGCGCGCATGTTCTCTTGTGTCTTGTAATACTTGCGCGTCGCCAGAGCGATCGCGTCTTCCACCGCGCTCACCACGATCTCGGGCTCGATGCCCTTGTCCCGGCTCAACGACTCGATCGATTGATACAAAACACTCGCCATCTTCACTCACCTTCACCTCATTTGTCATTCCGATAGTCCCCACTCTGGGTGCCCCATTCATCTCTTTTTATCGCGGTGAGTGGGAAGTAGCGTCGCAAACGCTCGGCCTAAATCTCAATCACCAAATTCGCCTTCTCCACATTTTTCAACTCAATCTCAACCAAATTGTCCTCAACCTGCTCCCTCGAACCTCGAACCTTGGCACTCAAACCTTTCCTCTGTTTCACCGCGCCGTATCGATGGTCAACACGCCATCCGCAAATCCCGTCAACCGCCCCGTCCACATCCGGCTCTCATTCACCGGCGTAAACGTCTTCACCTTCACCAGGCTCCCGGCAAACCGCGCAAACTCCTCCGCCCGCGTCAGCCTCCGTTCCAGCCCCGGCGACGAGACCTCCAGCGTGTACTCGGCTCCCGGGACCACATCCTCCACATCCAGCAGCGTGCCAAAGTCGGTGGCAAACGCCGCGCAATCCTCATGCGTCACGCCGCTGAGCAGCTCCACCGGAACGCCCTTCGGCAGGTCGATCAACTTCACCTGCTGCGGCCCGCTCCGCAAGCCTCTTCCGTTCGGCCGCATCCTTCTCTACAAACACCCGCAGCGCCCGCGCTCTTTCCTCCGCCGCCAAACTCTACCTCCACAACTTCCAGATGGTGTGATGCGGCAACCCGCTCTGCCAGCCGCCGAATCTCCTCCATCTGCAATGCCATAAACCCTTTTCAACCAGCGTTTTGTATAAGATGAGCCCGATGATCGCCAAATCGTCTTTGGAGCAACAAAAAGTGGGCTTTCGCCCACTCATCTCTTCCGCCATTTCCCGGGTTCCCGCCCAGCTAGCTGGGCGGGGTCGGTTTGCCGGTGCGCACACGGCTACTTACCGAACAGCGGAACAAACTTGTTCGCTCTTTCAACATACGCCAATAGCCGGAATAATTCAATCCCGTTGCCCCAATCGAACGTCAAAACCCCATCCAAGAAGGTCTGGACATTCTTCCAATCGCGGCAGAATATGGTTGCAATCATGCAAACCGAACAGGATCAAAACCGGTTCGTTCGTAGTCGTGCCTTTGCCGCCCTCCTCGTTCTGGCAGCTTTCTGGTCGCTCATCCTTCGCATTCGCCACCTCTCGGATAGGCTCAGGGTGCCGCACAATTTCGTCATTACGCCGATATGGAACGGGTCAATGGGCCGTGTGATGGATCTATCCATCTATCTCGGTATGGCCGCCTTGTCCATCTGCCTATTCACGGAGACTCGCGACAGGCTGGACCGAGTTTTACTGGCTGCCTGCTTTGCGCCGTTGGTCATCAATCCTCTCAAAATGCTGCTCCCTGCTTATGCCTCCATGATCGGCTGGCTCGAACTGGCATGCACTATGATCTTCAGTCTTGTCTCCGTGGCTGTCTTCCTCCGGCTCTGCCGATCCGGTTCCACCACCGATCTGGATCGGCTTTCCTAGGCTGCCGGGCTAGAAAATGTTCTATCCGTTACTGCGCGGGAGCTGTCTCCAACACCTCATTGCTCTGCTTGGACTCGTTCCCTGCTGTGTCCACCGCCGTCACCCGGTAGCCATACTTCCGGCCCGCCACCACACTCAGGTCGCGATACGCAGCAACAGATACAGCTAACGAGTTGAGCTGTTGCCACGCGTCTGCAGTCTCTCCGCTGAAATCGTGCCGATAGACACGGTACCCGGCAATGTGCGGTTCCATGTTCGGCTCCCAGGACAGATCGATGGTCGGTCTCTGAGTCAAATCATTCGCGGTGACTGCGAACCCTGGGACCGCAACTAGCCCCACAGGGGCCTCCGGTGGAAATACATCTTTCATCTCCACCGTGACGACAGAGGACGGTAAGCTGCGCACCTCCAGTCTGTGCCCAGCCAGCTCTACGCTGCGTACCCGCTGCGCCGTATAGCGGTACGCGTGCCCGATCTGAGCTGTGCGGTCAATCGTCCCGCCGGCATCCACCGCTTCCGAGCCGGCGGCGCCAGCCCGGAAGCGCAACTCCGTCGGTTCTGTCGTCGCAGCCAGCAATGCGCTCTTATGCTCCGGTTTCAAATCCGCCGTCGTTGCGGTTGTCGTTGAAGTTGCCGCAGCGGTTGTCTTTGCAGGCTCCACGATGAAGCGATCCAGCTCAACCGTCTCCGCGCCTTCAGTTCCCTGTGCCCCGTTCCCTGTTCCTTGTGCCTCTGCCTTCCACTCCAGAACGACACCGTCCTTCGTCGCCGTGCCGTGCAACTCCTCAACCGCATGTGGAGCAGGTCCCGATGCCGCGAAGACAACCGCCGATGGCCCCGCTGTTCTGCCCGCGGCATTACGCAGTTGCACCCTGTATGCAAGTATTCGCGCAGGGGCAGAGGTCAGTTCAGCCGGCAGTGCATCGACCGCCTCCGAAGCACCGGGCTTCACTTGCACCCGCAGCACCACCGGAGAACATGGAGCGGTTACCGTGCCCTTCGCTGCATTCTGGCCAACTCTCACCGATGCAGCGGTCGCCACGGCAATCTCCCGGCATATCTCGGCTTGCACCGGCCCAACGATCGATAGCTTGTCAGTGGTTCGCGAGGGTGTCGTCCACTGTAGCCTCACCTCGTTGCCTACGCGGCTGGCTGTCACTTCCGAGATGGCCTCGGGCAGCTTCAGAGACGGCGGCTGCGGCGGCCCAGGGCTGGCGCAGCCACTGAGCAGAGCCATACCAAGCGCAGCTCCAGTGGCAACCGCGGCGCCAAATCGCACTCCGCACCCATTCATTCGACCCGCTCTACGCACGCTGCTCTCGCAAATAATCATCCCACCAGAGGCTATCGCATTTCTCGATTGGGTGGTGCGGCGAACCGCGCAAATCGAACCGTCCGTGCACCGCACGCCATCTCGCGGTATTGTGGATGCAACTGAATTTCCACGCACGCGAATGTTCGTGAATAACGTGAGGAACGCGATGAAACTCTCCTGGGCATGTATTCTCTCGATCTTAGTACTCGCCGACCCGTCGGCGTGGACTCAGACGCCGTCGCCAACTGTGCAGGCGACTCCCGCGGTAAAGGTCGCGCTCACGCCGCCGATGGGCTGGAATAGCTGGGATGCCTATGGCCTCACCATCACCGAGGAGCAGTTCCGCGCCAACGTCAAGGTGGAAGCCAACGAACTGAAGTCCTTCGGCTGGAACTATGCGGTCATCGATGAGGGCTGGTTCTTCTTCAACCCCGAAGACCGGCCGCGCCCGGACACGCTTCACTACAGCATCGACGAATACGGTCGCTACGTACCCGTGCCCGCGCGCTTTCCGTCGGTCGCGCCGCCGCGGGTCAACATGCCCGCGTCGCCCGCCACGACAACCCCAACGAAGCTGATCGCCACCATCGACGATACCTCCTTCAAGCCGCTGGCCGATTGGGTCCACTCTCAGGGGCTCAAGTTTGGCATCCACATCGTGCGCGGCATTCCGCGCGCCTCCGTCGAGCGCAACCTCCCCATCGCTAACTCCGCATTTCACGCCACCGACGCAGCCGATACATCCGATGCCTGCCCCTGGGACCCCACCAACTGGGGCGTCAAGGACAACGCCGCCGGCCAGGCCTGGTACGATTCGCTGTTCAGCCAGTACGCCGGCTGGGGTGTCGACCTCATCAAAGTCGACTGTATCTCGTCGCACCCCTACAAACCTGACGAGATCCGCATGATCCGCAAGGCCATCGATAAGGCCGGCCGCCCCATGGTTCTCAGCCTATCGCCTGGTCCTACCTCCCTGGACAACGCCGCCGAGGTTGCCAGCCTCGCTCAGATGTGGCGCATCTCCGACGATTTCTGGGACGTGTGGAGCAATAACAATGGCAATGGATTCCCGCAGAGCGTCGTTGGTCAGTTTGCCAAGGCCGCTGCATGGGCGCAGTTCGCCAAACCCGGCAATTGGCCCGATGCAGACATGCTCCCGATCGGCGAACTCCGTCCCGCCCCCGGCGACGGTCAGCCACGCACTACGCGACTTACTCCTACCGAGCAGAGGACTATGCTCGGACTCTGGGCGATGGCGCGCTCACCACTCATCCTGGGTGCTAACCTCACCCAGCTGGACGACGCAACACTCAAGCTTCTCTCCAACTCAGACCTCATCCTGATCGACCAGACCGCGACCCGCAGTGGCCAGGTGATGCACGACGGCGACATCATTGCATGGACTGCCGATCTGCCTGCGGACTCCCCCGATGGCTCCATCGCCCTTGCCCTCTTCAACACCGGCGAGTCACAGGTGGTACTCGACAGCAGCTTTGAGGCCTACAATCTCGAAGACGCCACCTACCGCGTCAAAGACGTCTGGACCGGCAAGACCACCAATAAGGTCAAGTCTGTCGAAAGCCTCACCCTGGAACCTCATGCCTGCGTCCTCTGGTTGCTGAAGAAATAGCTCGGCCAGTCCCGCGAGGCGCTATCGAATTTTGAGATGTTGGACGACAAGGGCGGAGGCTTGCTGAATGATCTCGTCGTCGCCGCCGAATCCCGTGAGCCAGTGCAGAGCGGGATCTTTGCGGAACCAGGTGAGCTGGCGTTTGGCGTAGTTGCGATGGCCCTGCTGGGCCGCTGCGATGGCCTGGCCGCGTGTGGTCTCGCCGCGCAACAGGGCGACTGCCTGGGAATAGCCGAGCGAGGTGAGCGGGCGGCATTCCTCTCCGTAGCGCGCGACCAGTTGTGCGGTCTCTTCGACCAGGCTGCCGCCTTTGTCTGGCGAGTCGAACATCTGTGCGGCGCGGAGGTTGATGCGCGCGTATAGCTCGGCGCGGGGCGGGTTGAGGCCGACGCTAACGACGCGGAAGCCGGTGAGCGGATCGTGCGGCTGCTGCCATTGGCGGGTGATGGGTTGACGGGCAGCGAGTGTGACCTCGATGGCGCGGATGATCTTAGGCGTATCGTTGGCGTGGATCAGGCCGGCCGCGGCGGGATCGAGTCGCGTGAGGATCCGATGAAGGCGTTCTGAGCCATGGAGCAGGGCGCGTTGGCGAAGCTTCTCGCGCAACTCGTCGCGGCGTGGTGGCGCAGGAAAAAGGCCATCAAGCAGAGCGCGCATGTAGAGTCCGGTTCCGCCGCAAATGATGGGCAGACGTCCGCGCTGTGCGATTTCTCGGATGGCATTGCGGGCTAGACGGCTGTAGCCTCCTGCGGTGCATGGCTCATTCGGCCACGCAATATCGAGCATGTGATGAGCTATGCGAGCGCGTTCGGCCATCGTGGGCTTGGCGGTGCCAATCTCCATGCCGCGATAGACGGCGACCGAGTCGCAACTGACGATCTCGCCGGAGAACTGCTCGGCCAGCGCCAGCGCGAGCGCGGTCTTGCCGCTGGCTGTTGGACCGGCGAGGACGACGAGCGGCGCTTCCGGGTTTACGCTGTCATCCACGGGACTACCAAAGTCGCCACCAGCCTGTGGTGAAGACGCGATGCACGCCCGCGCGGAGAATTGCGAAGACGATTGCAGCGAGGGCAAGCAGCAGCAAGCCACGCACCTGGCGGCGGTGTTCGATACGCTCCGACCGCTCTTCGCCGCTGGATTGATCGCTCTGTGGGTTGGTATTGGAGTCTTCAGGGAGCCGTGGCATAGTGGGCTACTCCGGGAGTGGGGTGTTGCAGTAGAAGCCGAGGCGCAGCTCGAGCTGCGGACCGTGGAAGGCAGGGGGAAGTGGCGGATACTGACCTTCGCTGGTAATTGCGTTCCATGCGGCGCGATCGATCGCAACATCGCCGGAGCGGGTTTCAAGTGTCATCGCGCCTATCTTGCCGTCGGGCAGTATGGTGAAGCGGATTCCAGTGATCCCTCGCTTGGAGATGGGAGGCTCCGTCTCCTCGGGCAACAGAGGAATCCAGTTGCGCCTGGTATCGTAGAGCAGCTTGCGAATGTAGGCATTGAAATCCACGCCCATGGTGTCGGAGAGTATCTCCGCGCCGGCTTGCAATGGCGTGTTGGAACTCGGAGCGGAGCCATAATCGCCCCCACCGCGGCCGCTGAGTGTTCCACGCAGGGCGTCCTGCATTCTCTGACCGTTCTGGGCGATGTTGGGACGTGGGGCAGCGGGCAATGGAGATTCAACCGCCGGCTGTGCGGGTTTAGGTGCGCTGGGCAGCGGCGGCTGGGGCACGGGCGGCGCGGTGACGTGGGCCTCTTCCTGCGGCTGCGGCGCGGGAGGCTGAGGCGTGGGCGCACTCAGGCGGGCCTGCTGCTGTAGCTGTTCCATGGTCTTGCGGTCGATCTTGGGAGCAACCTGGGCATGGGCCGAGCGCGCGGTAGGTTCAAGGAAAGTCTGCTGCAGGTCGTGCTGTTTCATCAGGGCGATGGGGTCCTGATACCGTGGCTGATGCCACAGGACGCGCGGACCGTAAAAGAGGAACCACGCCAGGGCAAGATAGAAGATGATGGAGATGTAAATGGATTCGCGAAAGCGAGCCCTGGAGCGCTCATCGTCGAACGAATCGATCAGATGGAGGATCTCATGCTCCTCCAGTTCGCCGTAGCGTTGGGTGCGCACTTTGATGGGCTGGGTCGCCGGTCCGTCTGTCTGTCCGCCGGTTGAATCAACCGTGCTCTTTTGAGTGCCGTTTGGGGAGCGAGACGGTTTGGGGAACAACTCAAGAAAGGGCATGGGCAAGGATTGGTGGCACCTAGGTGGCTCTAATTGGACGGCGCGAATAGGATTTTACGGCGGCTATCGATTAAGACCCCATAAAACGCAGGGAGCTTCGCACACTCCTGTTATTTTCTCACCTTTGAGCACCCCTTGGAGCGCGGGCCCGGAGTGCCGTCGCGCGATTGCGGAAAGTGGCGGACCGTGTACAGTCCAAACTGGTCGTAAACTAGCAGAGGATGAACGATTCTCCGTCATTGCCGAAGACAGAACACGACGCGCCGGTCGGGACCTCGTTTGCGAGCGCGCGGTTGCCGAAGAGTGCGCGCGTGGTGGTGCTCACCATCAGCGACGGCTGCTCGCAGGGCTTGCAGCAAGACCGTTCGGGGCCGGCGGTGGCTGCGCTGCTGGAGTCGGTGGGAGCGACAGCGGTGGCGCGGGAGACGCTTCCCGACGAGTTGCCGCGGATCGTCGCCGCTCTGCGCCTTCATGCGGATGCGGGAGCGGGCCTGATCGTCACCACGGGAGGCACAGGGCTGGCCGCGCGGGATGTGACTCCGGAGGCGACGCGGCTGGTCTGCGAGCGGCTGGTGGACGGCCTGGCAGAACGGATGCGCGCCGAAGGCATACGGCAGACTCCGCTGGCAGCTCTGAGCCGGGGCGTCTGCGGGACAATTTCTACCGCAACCGGAAGTGCGCTGATTGTGAACCTGCCTGGTTCACCGGCTGGCGCCGTAACATCGCTTCAGGCGGTCCTGCCTCTGCTTCCCCACGCGCTGGATCTACTGGCGGGACGGACGGCGCATCGATGAAGCACCACGTAGAATCGAGTTGCCCGTGAAGATTGGACCAATCGCTCTCGTTCATAAAATCGGCGCCATCGTCAGTGCGGCCCTGCTGCCGTTAGGCATCTGGGGCCTGGGCGGTCTGGCTTTGATCGACGCCGGATTCTTCCCCATTCCGACGACGATGGACGGGGCCGTGATCGGCTATGTTGCCGGCGACCACAGAAAGTTCCTGCTGTATTGCCTTATGGCCGCGTTTGCGTCGGCCCTGGGCAGCCTGGTGCCGTACTATGTCGGCCGCGCGGGCGGCGAACTCTTCCTTCTGAAGCGCATCAACCGGGCGCGCTACGAACGGATGCGCGACCGCTTTGCGAACCAGGAATTTCTGGCCATTATGATCCCTTCCATGATGCCGCCGCCGATGCCGATCAAGCTGTTCGAGTTCGGCGCGGGGGTCTTCGAGATGAAGCCGCTCTTGTTTGCCGCCGCGGTCTTCAGCGGCAAGATGGTCCAGTTCCTGGTGTGCGCGCTGATTACTGTCTTTTACGGGCCGGAGATCGCGCACGCGTTCCGCAGAGCGGTGCATGAGCATTCCGACGTTGTGCTGGCCATCTCCCTGGCAGTTGGCCTGGCGTTTGTCGTCTACATGCTGCGCAAGCTCTTCGACCGGCGGCGCGGCACGCGGTTTCCCATCGAAGAGATAGTGGAGACGGACGAAGCGGCAAGCGAAGACGATTCGACCCTGATCACCTAGAGCATTTTCGGAATTGGTGTAGACCCAAGCGGGTGCCCCAGGTCTCGATTCTGAGACCTGGGATTTCGGGTGCCCCATGCATCGCGCTCGTTGCGATGAGTGGGCTGAAAGTGTCATCCTGAGCGAAGTCTGGCGCGAACTTTGCGCCAGACGCAGTCGAAGGACCTGCGGTTGTCTGTTCTTTTGTTTGTCATTCCGTAGCGCAGCGGAGGAATCTGCTTCTGCCTTTGTTTTCCCGGACGAAGCAGGGGCCTTCAGGCCCCTGAATCCCTCCCCCGAAGAATCGGGCTTCAGAGGGTGCTGAAAAACACTATTTTTGTTAAGGGCACGGCTTCAGCCGTGCCGCAAAAAGCTGCGTCCGCAGGACGCTTCCGCTCTGCCGAAGGCCCGAGCGAAGCCGCAGGCGCAGCGACCCGCATTTCTCCTTCCCCGATCCCGCCGGAAACTCCCGCCTCGTCCTTTCTGACCCCTGTTCCCTGATCCCTGTCCCCTGTTTTCCTTGTCAAGCCCCTCGCGCCTCCCCAAAAATCTCAACCTACACAATCTAAATCTTTTCCACCCCAAAAATAGCCGAAAATAGTTGGCATAGTAGTTATGCTCCGCTTGGTAGAATAGAGGTATAGATCAAATTCAGAGTCGTCCTTCTGGCCTGAGCGGAGTCGAAGGCCAGAATCTCTGTATTTGTTTTGCTGGCCGTAATTGTTCAGGAGATCCGATTCAAGCCATCCCGCAGGACGACTTTGTTCGTAACAGTAATAGAATGAGTGTTATGGAGGAGTAACCCTGCATAATCGTTTTTTTCACCCGTAACCCGACTGTTATGAATTGTACCCGTAACCGCAATGGAATGAATATTATGGGCCACATTAACCCATTAAACGCTTGATTCCATGCCACTTACGTCTCGGCATTTGTTTTGAATATTTTACCCGTAACCGAACCGGAATCATTCGCTTACAAGCAAATCCCCACGGGGGGATGGGGGGTGGGGGGTGATTAACCAAGTAGTACATAGACTGGCCAACTCATCCGGCAATCTCCCGCAACAGTTCATCCACGTCTCATCTCACATACGCAGCAGACAGTTACACTAAAACTATGAAGATCGTGCTCGCTGAAAAAGTTTCGCCCGCAACCCTCGCCGTCCTCAAGCAAGAGCCGGATTGGAATGTCGTCACCGCCGACCAGATCGCCAAGCTCGGTTCCGGCGGACTTGAATCCGAACTCGCCGATGCCGACGCGCTCGTCGTCCGCTCCGCCGTGCAGGTCGACGCCAAGTTGCTGGCCTCCGCGCCTAAGCTGCGCGTCATTGGTCGTGCGGGCGTCGGAGTCGACAACATCGACATCGATGCCGCCACCCACTCCGGCATCGTCGTCATGAACACCCCCGGGGCCAATGCAGTCGCGGTCGCCGAGCTTGCCATCGGACTCATGATCTCCATGGCGCGCAGTATCCCTCGCGCCAACTCCACCATGCACGCCGCCCAGTGGGAGAAAAAATCCCTGCAAGGTTCCGAGTTGCGTGGCAAAAAGTTCGGCATCGTCGGCCTCGGACGCATCGGTCTGGAGGTTGCCCGCCGCGCGCGCAGCTTCGGCATGGAACTCATCGGCTACGACCCATTCATCGCTCCCGTCATCGCGCGCGAAAACCAAGTCGCACTGCTTCCGCTCGAAGAAATATTCAAGCAGTCCGACTACCTCACCCTGCACGTCGGCCTCACCACCCAGACCGAAGGCATGATCAACGCAGCATCCATCAAATCTAATGAAGCCCGGCGTGCGTATCGTCAACTGCGCGCGTGGCGAGCTCATCGTCGACGAGGCGCTCGCCGAGGCAGTCCGCTCCGGCCACGTCGCCGGTGCCGCGCTCGACGTCTTCCGCAAGGAACCGCTCAAGGAATCAGCCTACTTCGGCCTCGATAACGTCCTCCTCTCGCCCCACGTCGCCGGCTCCACAGACGAGGCCCAGGAGGCCATCGGTATCCAGCTCGCCAAGCAGGTGCGCGATTATCTCAAGCTCGGCGTGGTGCAAAACGCCGTCAACCTTCCCTCGCTCTCCCACGAGGAGTATGTGGAGATCGCACCCTACATCGACATGGCAGAGCGCCTCGGTCTCTTCCTCTCCCATGCCGCGCCCGGTAACCTGGAGAGTATCCAGATTACCTACGCCGGCCGGCTCGCCCATGGCAAAACAGACCTCATCCGCAACGCAGCCCTCTGCGGCATCCTCGCCAACACTGAAGCCAACCGCATCAACGCCGCAGCACTCGCCGAGGAGCGCGGAATCCGCGTTCAGGAGGAAAAGAAGGAGGCAACCAACGGCGGCGCGGGGAGCACCCTCAAGCTGGTGCTGCACTCCTCCGACGGAGAAGCCAGCGCCTCCGCCACCGTGCTCCATGGCAACTCGCCCCGCCTGCTCACCTACGACGACATCGACATCGAAGCGGAGCTGCAAGGAGCCATGCTGGTCTTCCGCAACCACGACGTGCCCGGTGTCATCGGTCGTATCGGGACCATCCTCGGCGAGCACTCCGTCAATATCGCGAACTTCGCCCTCGGCCGTTCCGTCCGCTCGCAACGCATCCCCCAGGGGCAGGCCCTGGCCCTGGTCCAGGTGGACTTGAAGAAGCCGAGCGACGCCAATACCGCAATCGATGCGCTGCGCAAGGTCGAAGCCATCGTCAGCGTCCGTCTGGTCGATCTGGGTAAACTGTAGGCTGTCTCATACAAGTAACTATTAGTGTTACCTATACTCAAGGAATGCAATTAACAGCAACGTAAGACGTTACATATGCGCCGTATATGTAACTATTATTGTTTTTAATAATTAAAATTGGTTGGTTTCATCGAATCGTTGCGAAGGAAGTAGCCATGCCGCTCTACGAATACGAATGCAAACAGTGCGGAAAACATACGGAGAAAATCCAGAAGTTCTCCGACCCGGAGATCACCAAATGCCCGCACTGCGGTGGAATGCTGGAACGCGTCGTCTCCGCGGCCGCCATCTCCTTCAAAGGGGGAGGTTGGTTTAAGGACGGTTACAGCCACGCAAAGCCGAAGTCCTCCAGCGAGAGTGACAGCAAATCCAAGGGCGATTCCGCATCCAGCGCGGACTCAGCCAAACCGTCCGCTCCGGCCAGTGAAACCTCATCTTCATCCAGCAGCGATGCCAAGCATGCAGCCGCGCCCAGCGCGCCCGCTGCACCCTCAACGCCTGCTGCTGCCAGCGCGGAAAAGAAGTAAGAGCTTACGCGGAATCTGCGGAACTATTCTTTGCCTGGCGGAGGAGGAACTTTTTCCCCCTCCTTGCGCGCCTCGGACAACCCAATCGCAATGGCTTGTTTTGGGTTCGTCACCTTTTGCCCACTGCTGCTGCGCAGTTTTCCCTGCTTCATCGCCTTCATCTCGCGCTCAACATCCTTGCTCGCGGCCGGACTGTATTTGCGCGTAGAACTGCTCTTCTTCGTTGTCATCGCATCTTCCTCCACAATGCTTGGAAGCCTCGGCAAGCGTATTAGTTGCACTCGAAATTGGCGCTATGCGCTGCCCAAAGCGTCCAGCTTGCGAGCCACCAATTCGTTCAGCAGGACCGGATTCGCCTGACCTTTCGACAGCCGCATTACGTTGCCGACGAAAAACGCCGCTACAGTCTTTTTGCCGCCTCGATACTGCGCAACCTGTTTCGGATTCGCCGCGATCACCTCGTCGATCATCGCCTCAATCGCGCTTGCGTCCGATATCTGCTGCGGTTTGTCGCGCTCGTAGACCTCGGCAAAGTCCTTGCTCTCGGCGAAGCAAGTGTCCAGTAATTGCTTCAGCATCTTGCTCGACAGTTCGCCAGATTCCGCAAGGTCTGCGGCCTGCACAATGCCCTTGAGTGTTACCGGCGATTGCTCCAACTCCAGATTCGCAGCCTTCAATCGTCCCGTCAGTTCGCTGGTAATCAGCGATACCACACGCTTCGGACTCTTCGCCTTCTTCGCTGCTTCCTCGAAGCGATCGGCAAATGTGCGCGTCGCGGTCAGCGTCATCGCGTCCTGCTGGTTGATCTCGTACTCCGCGATCATTCGTTTGCGCCGTGCCTCAGGCAGTTCAGGCAATGCGGTCAGAATCTTCCGCTGCCAAGTCTCGCCGATCACTAGAGGTGGAAGGTCCGGTTCGGGGAAGTAGCGGTAATCGTGCGCCTGCTCCTTCGAGCGCATCGAGTAGGTTCGCCCTTCCGCGTTGTTCCACAGCCGCGACTCCTGCACAACGCGACCGCCGCTTTCAAGCACCTCAATCTGCCGCTCGATCTCATATTCCAGCGCCGCGCGAATGTAGCGAAAGCTGTTGACGTTCTTCACCTCGGCTTTGGTGCCGAACTTTGCCGCGCCCTTCAGCATCACGCTCACGTTGGCGTCGCATCGCAGACTGCCTTCTTCCATATTGCAGTCGCTGACGCCGGTATACAGCAGTATCTCTTTCAGTCGCGTCAGGTACTCGAATGCTTCGTCTGGAGTATTCAAGTCCGGCTCACTGACTATCTCTGCCAATGGCGTTCCGCAACGGTTCAGGTCGATGTAAGTCCGCGAGACAGAGTCGGCGAAACCATCATGTAGACTCTTGCCCGCATCCTCTTCCAGATGCAGCCGTGTAATTCCGATGCGCTTCGTTGCACCTGTTGCATCTGGTATTTCGATCCATCCGTTCTCCGCGATTGGCCGGTCGAATTGAGATATCTGATAGCCCTTCGGCGAGTCTGGATAAAAGTAATTCTTACGCGAAAAAATACTCGTCTCGCGTATCTCGCAGTTAATCGCCTTCGACGCCAGTACGGCCAGCTCCACTGCGCGGCGGTTCAGCACCGGAAGAGCTCCAGGCAAGCCAAGACACGTCGGACAGACATGCGTATTTGGCTCACCGCCGTAGCGGTTGACGCATCCGCAGAAGGCCTTCGTCTCGGTCAATAGCTGTACGTGAACCTCCAGCCCAATCACAGGCTGGTACTTGGCAAGGACCTCAGGTAAAAGTGCTGTCGTCGTGGACATATTCATATTGATTCTAGCAATAGGGCTCTATGGATTGTCCTGCCGATAGATGCTCGTCAAGTCCGCGCGTGCGATCTTGCCACACCTGCGACTCCGTTCCAGCAGGTAGACTTATCCCAGCAATGATTCTGCCCTTCGTCCGCGAACTGTTTGCGGACCTTGAAAATTCTGTGCCCTTCGAGCGTGTTCGCCGCCATCTGAGCGGAGGCACGGGGCGTCGACGTGTGTCTGGACTCACCTTCACCGCGCGCGCGCTATATCTTCCGCTCTTTGTGCGCGCCGCCAACACGCCATGCCTCGTCCTGGTTGCCGACAACAAGGCCGCTGAAGAGCTGCACGCCGCAGCCCTCACCACATGCCAGTTGACCGGTGCGCTCCATTCCGACTCCGTTCTGCGACTGCCTGCGCACGATGTGCTGCCGTTCGAAAACCTCTCACCCCATCCAGAAATTCTCGAAACACGTGCAGCTACGCTGTGGAAGATCGCCACCGGAACCGCACGCCTCGTCATCGCACCCGTCGAAGCTGCCTGCATGAGGCTTTTTCCCCGCGAACATTATGCAGCCCTCGCACTGCACCTGAAGCACGACGACGAGGTTCTCCCCGATATGCTCGTCGAGCATTTGCTCACGGTCGGCTACACCCGTGTCGATGTCGTCGAGATGCCCGGTCAGGTCACGCTGCGCGGCGGCATTCTGGATGCGTATTCGCCGGAAATGGATCGCCCTGTGCGCATCGAGTTCTTCGGCGACCAAATCGAGTCCATCCGGCGTTATGATCCCGAGACGCAGCGTTCAGCCTCGACTCTGGATGAGGCGCTACTGCTGCCGCTCACCGAAACACCCGTCACCAACAGAATTCTAGCCGCCATCAACGCCCGGCTCACGCGCAACGGCACTTTGGAAGCCACAGAATCGGGTGCCCCATCCATCGCAGTCTCACCACGATGGGTGGGTTCGGAAGCTACCATCTTTCCCGGCTGGGAGTTCTTCGCTCCCGTTGCGCGAGCATCCGCACAAGCCAACCTCACCCTGTTCGATATGCTTGGCCCTACCGCTCGTGTCTTTGTGGAAGAGCCCGCGATGGTGAAGAACCAAGGCGAGCGCTGGTGGAACAAGGTCGAGCAGCGTCACGAACGCTCCGGGATCGGCTCGCTTGTCCGGCCCGAAGACATCTATATCTCTCCGTGGGATCTTGACGACCGCCTGCGTAGATTCTCCGGTTGCGAGCTCGACCAACTCGGCTCCGTCGACGTTCTGGATGCAGACCGCAGCGATCTCTCTGAGATCGACTTCAACACCCGCCCAACACAGCGCTTTCACGGCAACATTCCCTCGCTCATCGACGCCATCAATGAGCTCATCCAGCAGGATGCGCGCGTACTGATCGCCGCACCGAATCAGGGCGAAGTCGAACGTCTCGCAGGCCTGTTGCAGGAGTATCATCTCTCCTACCGCCTCGGTTCACGCACGCAAACTTCTGGAAGCCCCACGGTTTACAGCGAGTCGAGCTCCCTCGCCGGAGACTTTCGCACGCCGGTCATCGTTCGCTCCGCCATCTCCAATGGAGTGCAGGTTTTCGACTTGCGCGATGCCGATGGCCGCGCCACGGCCCGCCAGATTGTTCTCTTCGGTGCAAACGATCTCGTCGATGACGCCGATGTACAGGCTCGTCCCGTCCCTCGCTCGAAGTCCAAGACCTCAGCCTTCGTCTCCGACTTCCGCGACCTGGCAGTTGGAGACTATGTCGTCCACGTCGAACACGGCATCGCGCAGTACTGCGGCCTGCGCGTCATCGAAGAACCCGGCCAGCCGCCGCTGGAGCTGATGATTCTGGAGTTCGCCGATGAGGCAAAGCTATACGTTCCGCTTACTCGCCTCGACCTCATCCAGAAGTATCGCAGCAGCGAGACCGGTCCACCGCCTGAGCGCAATAAGTTGGGTACGCAGGCGTGGCAGAAGACCAAGGCGCGAGTCAAAAAAGCCATGGCCGATATGAGCGGCGAGTTGCTCAAGCTGTATGCCCAACGTAAGGCAGCCGTCGGCACCGCATTCTCGCCAGATAGCAACATGCAACGCGAGTTCGAGGACGCATTCGACTTCAACGAGACGGACGACCAGATCACCGCCATTGCCGACATCAAGCACGACATGGAATCGCCCCAGCCCATGGACCGCCTGCTCTGCGGGGATGTCGGCTACGGCAAGACTGAGGTCGCCATGCGCGCCGCCTTCAAGGCCATACAAGATGACAAGCAGGTCGCCGTCCTCGCACCCACCACCGTACTCAGCTTCCAGCACTACGAATCCTTCAAGCGCCGTTTCGCCAACTTTCCCGTCAACGTCGAAATGATCTCTCGCTTCCGCACCGCCAAGGAGAGGGCTGCGATCCTTGAACGAACTGCCGCGGGTAAGATCGACATCCTCATCGGGACCCACGCCATACTGGCGCCGAAGCTCAAATTCCAGGACCTCGGCCTGCTTGTCGTCGACGAGGAGCAGCGCTTCGGTGTGCGCCACAAGGAGCGTCTGAAGCAGATGCGCGCGCAAATCGATGTGCTTGCCATGTCGGCCACACCCATTCCGCGTACGCTGCACATGTCGTTGGTGGGCCTGCGTGACATGTCCATCATCGAGACGCCGCCCAAGGACCGCATGGCCATCCAGACCATCGTCGCCAAGTTCGACGAGAAGCTGGTCCGCACCGCGATTGAGATGGAGATGGAGCGCGGCGGCCAGACCTTCTTCGTCCACAACCGCGTTGAAACGATCTACGAAATCGCCGCAAAGATCCGCGAGTTGGTGCCCCATGCGCGCATCGCCATCGGTCACGGCCAGCTTCCCGAGGCCGAGCTGGAACGCGTGATGCTCGCCTTCATGAACCACGAGTACGATGTGCTTGTCGCCACCTCCATCATCGAGAACGGCCTCGACATTCCGCTCGCCAACACCATCCTTATCAACCGCGCCGATCGCCACGGGCTGGCGGAGCTGTACCAACTTCGTGGCCGCGTGGGCCGCAGCAACCGCCGCGCCTACGCCTATCTGCTCATCCCGCCTGAGACCCAGTTGAGCGAGATCGCGCGACGCCGTTTGACCGCGCTGAAGGAGTTCTCCGACCTTGGCGCTGGATTCAAGATCGCCGCGCTCGACCTGGAGTTGCGTGGTGCGGGCAACCTGCTGGGCGGCGAGCAATCCGGCCACATCGAGGCTGTTGGATTCGAACTCTACACATCCATGCTGGAAGAGGCCGTGCGCAAGATGAAGGGAGAGGAAGAGAAGCCGGCGCACGCGGGAACCAGCATTAACCTCGGCATCTCCGTACGCATCGACTCCAGTTACATCCCAGAAGAGAACCAGCGCCTGCGCATGTACAAGCGCATTGCCGCAGCCGAAGACCTGGCCACGCTCGCCGATGTGCGCGCCGAGTTGCAAGACCGCTACGGCAATCCGCTTGAGTCCGTTCTGAACCTGCTGGCCGCCGGCGAACTTCGCCTGCTCTGCGAGCGGCTGGGCATTGCTCAGCTCGACCGCAAGCGTACGCAGATCGAACTTCCGCGTCAGGGTGCAACTGCCGGCGGCCCGCAACACACGATGCTCAGCCTGACACGCAGACCGCAGCCGGCTAAGCCGGCAGCCAAGAGCTTCGTCGAGATGCTGCACATCCGCTTTGCCGCGGCCGCCGCCGATACGACGCAACAAGGCAGCTCGTCGCTGGCGCACACAGCGGTCGATCCGGCAGCAATGATGAAGCTGGTGAGCCGCAATGCCAAGCAGGGCGCACAGTTCACCGCGCAAGGCGTTTTGCGCTGGCCGCTTACTTCGGCCAAGGCGGAAGACGTGCTGGCGGAGACGCGCAACCTGCTGGAAGCGCTCAGCCCGCAATAATTATTTTGTCATTCCGCAGCATACGAAGGAATCTGCTGCTTCACTTGTTTTTGTTCGTCATTCTGGCGCAGCCAGAATCTCCGTCGTCGCTCTTCATCTCCTCCCGCTGAAACTGTGAATCAGCCGCCGATCGCGCTTAGACGGCCTGCCTGTTGGCATGGTTGCGATTGGACCAAGCAGGCGTCGCTCTTCGGCGGCTTTACGGCGAAGTTCAATGCTGGCTTCTGTTTCGCGATAGAGGGTTTGTGCAATGGATGCCGAACCGCGCTGACGGCTTAGAGCGAGTACCTCGATCTCCCACTCAGCAGCTTCATTTTTAATCCGCAGCATGTCGCCAATGCGCACCTCGCGGGCTGGCTTGGCGCGCACGCCATTGGACTCGATCCTTCCCATCTCGCAGGCCTTGGACGCCAGTTCGCGCGTCTTGAAGAAGCGCGCCGCCCAAAGCCACTTGTCGATCCGTGTGCCGTCCATTTGTCTATCTTCCATCAGATTCTTCGCGGCCCGGACAAATTCGTTCCAGCGTTGCCGGATCGAATTTGCCGCCGCAGAACTTATTCAGCGTTTCAATAAAAATTGTATTTTGCGATGTTGCGTGGGCGAAGAGAGTCATCGCGGACCGGAACTTCTGGTCGTCGGGAGTTCCGAAAATCTCGCACAATGAATGTCCCTCAATCGAATTCACGAGACGCGTGCATTCGATAAGGCGCGGACCAAGCAAAGGATGGTCCAAATACGATTCAGCCTCGGCGAGCGAGGTAATTCCATATAACTGCGACATGGAACTGAAGCCCAGGCCTTTAAGCTGAGGAAAGATAAACCACATCCAATGACCGGTCTTGCGCCCCTGGCACAGTTCGGCGCGGACGCCCTTAATCACGCTGGCTTGTGCATCGACAAATCGTTGCAGGTTATATGCATCCGTCATGGCTGGTTCCATCTTTTACTTTAATCGGAATCGCGGTGATGGACCATTTGGCGATGAGCCTGTGTTGTAATAGGTGCGCGACCGGGCCGAAGATTTCTTCGTAGCCAAAGGCATCGCAGACAGGAGTCAGGAATGAACGGGAAAGGCTACATGGATGGAGTGAGCGGATTACGAAGCACAAAGCAAATGCTGCTGGGCGCACTGGCGTTATCGATGGCAACGATCGGCATGGCGCAGGCGCCGGTGCCCGCACCGGCAACAGCGCGACCGCCGGCCAAGCCGGGATTGACGCTGACGACGACGGCGTTTGAAGATGGCGCAATTATTCCCAACAAGTACACCGGCGCGGCCAGCCCGGCGTCGCCCGTATCTCCCGCGCTGCAGTGGACGCATGTGCCGGATGGCACGGTGAGCTTTGCCATCATCCTGCACGATCCGGACACTTCACTGGCCCATACCACGGACGAGGTGATCCACTGGCTCATCTTCAACATTCCGGGCACGGCGACTGGACTTCCGGAGGGTGTACCCAACGTCGCGCAGTTGCCCGATGGGTCGGTGCAGGCGATGAACCGCGGGCGGAAGCCGGGATACATGGGCATGGGCATGGGCCCGGCCGGACCGTACCACCACTACACCTGGGAGCTGTTTGCGCTGGACACCAAACTGACGCTGGGGCCGGATGCAACGCGCGCCGACCTGATGGCCGCAATGAATGGCCACATCCTGGACAAGGGCGTGCTTGTAGGGCGGTACCACCATCCGTAGCGGGGGGGCATCCGGCATGATATACTGCATGTATATCACGGAGGCGCGGCATGAGGACCCTCGTAGATCTGCCGGAGAGAGAGCTGGAGCAACTGACTATTCTGAGCCGGTCTGCGCAAGACCTCGCGCACGGAGCTGATACGGCGGGCAGTTGCCGGTTATCTTGCGCAGAACAGACCGGGTTTCGACGAGGCGTTCGGGATATGGAAGGACCGCGCGGAAGATGGCATGGCGTATCAGGAACGGATGCGGCGCGAGTGGGAGCGGTAAGTGGCCGATCTGTTCGACACCAACATCCTGATCGACCATCTAAATGGCATCCAGGCCACCCGAGAGTTGAAGGCAAGCACGGACCCGGCGATCAGACGTGACCTGGATTGAGGTGCTGGCCGGAGCGGACGCCGGCGCAAGAGGCGGTGCTGCGGGCGTTCCTCGCGAATTTCAAGCTGCTGCCGGTGACGAACGTCGTGGCCGAGCGAGCGGCGGCAAACCGGCGACAGAGGAAGATCAAGCTGCCGGACGCGATCATTCTGGCGACGGCAGAAGACGGCGGGGCGCAGCTTGTAACGCGCAATGTGAAGGATTTTCCGGCGGGGACGGGCTGGAGTGAGGGTGCCGTACCAGATTAGAGGTTGCGGCTAGTGAGTAGGCGAATCGGGTCGTTTCGGCTGCGGATGAAGGTGGTACCTGCTACGGATTAAGGTGAATCGGGTCGTTCCGGCTGCGCCTGCACTCCGGCCTTCGGCAGAGCGGTACGGGTCTTCGACCCGTGCTTTATGGCACGGCTAAAGCCGTGCCCTTCCGTTTGGGGTTCAATTGAGATCGGAGGCGGTATTCCCATATCTCAGAGGCGAGACGCTACCCCAGCGAGCAGGCTCGCCGGGGACCCCGATTGTGGGGCACCCGGCTTCTTACGTTCCCACCCATGGCGATGAAACCGCCATGAATGGGGCACCCGAGCATTTGGGGTGGGCTGGAGGAGAGCGGTTCGCGCGGTGCGCGAATGCACACTCATCACTTGTGACAAAGGCACGATGAATGGGGCACCCGGCACTTGATCAGATCAAGCGTCTCCTTGTGTTTTGAAGAGCCGCAGGTGCTCCAAGGATGGAAACATAATCAGGGATTTATCTATGATCTTCGTAATGTCCACGAGGGTTTGCTCGGAGCGAAACCAATTGCGATGGCGGAATGTTTCCGCATCCTCTGCGCGAAAGTCATACGCTTGGGTTGCGAATCCTGCAGCAATTTCATAGTACTTTGCGATAACGTTCAGGATACCTTTATTGGCTCCATCCATCCAGGTATTGGGCTTATATAGTCTTCGAAGGTCGGCGTCTAGGTCTGCATTTAGTCGCTTGTATATTGCGCGCAGAAGCGCTCCAAAAACAAAGTAGACTACCCACTTCCGCTCCAAGGCTGGCCGTAATCCCTCTCCCTTCTTTTTTGATGAAGATCGTTCGGCGTCCCATAACTCCTTTACATTCTCACAGGCGAAAAAAGTGCCCGACATTAGCTTGAATTCATCATCGTTGAGATGATGCTCCGGATCGCCGAATACTTTTCGATAGCCCCCTTTTGGTGATAGATCGAAGAGATATTTGGTTCCACCCTGCATATCGTCTGGCCCAAACTGAAATGAATGCAGTGTCTTTGCAAAGTCTTCGAGATTTATAGCAATTTCGGCAGCCTTCGATGGGCTACGTTTGTTTTTGTATGCTAGTCGTTTGCCGCCGAGATGCAGTTGATAATAGCGACTTGCTATATCTTTTTCGAACAGCATCATTACTCCTGAAATCAGCTACCTTGACTGAGTTTTGCGTGTTGTTGTAACGGGTAGTGTCTTGGACAAAATTAATTTCCTTTGGAAAGGAGAATGTAACGATTCTCATCAGTACTCGAACGTCTTTCAATGACTTCGCAATTTCTCCCGCTTTCTTAGACGTGGCGGCGCGGCGAAGCGATCTGACGGTCGTAATCCCCGTTAATTATCGAAAGCCGCTCGCATTGGAGTATCCGCTGTTCCGGCTCCTCGATAACACCAGAGGCAATAGCTGTAACGCCACTACTGTCCGGCTATAAGTCGAACAGAATCAGTTGGTTAGGAAATTCGTGTAAGTCGGGTTGGGGATTGTGCCTGAAGTGCCTGTAAAATGGGCGTTTTCTCGAAGGGGATGACACTCAGAATCTGTAGGATTTGGTAGAGCGTGGCGTCCAGCTTCAGTCGTTTTCGCACGATGGCGACGAGCACATAGACCGAGACGGCGATCCAGATTTGGGTCTTCACCGCGTTCTCGCTGGTGCCGAAAAAGGCCTTGATCCGCAGGTGCTGCTTGATCCATTTGAAGAACAGTTCCACCTGCCAGCGTTGCTTGTAGATCTGCGCGATGGTCAGCGCGGGAAGGCGAAGTTGTTGGTCAGGAACTTCAGGCGCTTGCCGGTTTCAGGGTCGCAGTAGCTGACGCGGCGAAGCTGTGTCGGGATACGCCGAAGCCGACTCGAACGAGGCCAGGACGACAGTCTGATCGGAACTGACGCCCGTGCTCTTGTCCACCGGATGTGAGTAGCGGCGTTGGAGCAGGATGTTCTTCTTGGTCCGCGTGACGAAGAAGGCGGAGCTGAGCGTGAACCGGTAGAGCCGCTCGAAATCGATATAAGCGCGGTCCATGACATAGAAGGCTCCGGCCTCGGGCACGATCCGGTCGAGCATGTTGACATCATGCATTTTTCCATCGGAAACATGGATAAACGCTGGGATATTGCCGTGCAGATCGAGCAGCGTGTGCATCTTGACGGCGGCCTTGTGCGTGCGGAACTTGGCCCAGGGAAACAGCGAGAGGCAGAGATCGATGGTGGTCGAGTCCAGCGCGTAGAGGCTGCTCATCCAGATCGACGCCCAGTGGCGTCGCTGGCATAAAGCGGCGCGCGGTGCCGATCAGCATTTGGGCGAAGTCGGCGAAGATGCGCCAGTCGTGCGCCTCGTTGGCGTCGGCCAAGCGTGGAGCGCGCGACCTTGCCGCGAAAGCCCAGGTGATAGAGCTTGGCTCCCAGAGCGCGAAGCAGGCTTCGATGTCACGCAGACTCTCGCGATAGGTCAGTTGGGCGAACGCCATGGCCAGAAACTGCTCCCAGCAGGACAGTCCACGCAGGCGAGAATCGCCCCGATACCGCTCCACGCAGCGACGAAACTCGCGGTCGGGCAGAAAGGAAATCAACTGCGAAAAAATGGTGCGTCCCTCATTCATGCACCATCGTCAACCCTCGGAGAGCAGCCACCGAAACTCGCCAACCCATTTCAAATCGCGGCAAGAAAAAACAGGCCCTAACCCACGATAGAACAATCATTTACAGGAGGCGGATAGGTCATTAGCCGGACAGCAGTGCTGTAACGCCATTATTGAAAAACACAAAATCAGCAGGATCGTTTAGGGCCGTTCCAATAATTGACTTGTTTGTGGATGTGTCACCAACATAGTCCCTAATGTTCATGGTGAAAAGACTGGCCCGGTGTTGTGAGTACATCTGACTGATCTCAGCGCCGGGCCTGCGATTCTCCTCCACTGCTGTCCAAATTAGCCGGGGTGGAGGTACGGGAGTAGTGGGAAATGGGGCATTTCTGGTCTGGTTTTAGGAGTTGCAGGTTGAGGTTGCCATTCTGCTGTCCAAGTTAGGACCCCAAGCCAGCGGGATTTGTTGGGCGAGGCGGGCGAGTTGAGGCGGAGGTTGAAACGGCTGATCGATCCAGTCCCACAGGTCACGGTAGACGAACAGTTGCTGGCGCAGCAGGGCGGCCAGATTGGACAGGCTCCAGCCGAAGCGGGCGCGCAGTTGCAGGTATTTGAGCAGGAGCATGGCAATCAGGGCGGTCCATATCTGGATCTGCAGGGCGTTGGCGCTGGTTCCGACGAAGGTCTTGATGCGCAGGTTCTGTTTGAGGGCCTTGAACAGGAGTTCTATTTGCCAGCGCTGTTTATAGATGGCGGCGATGGTGGAGGCAGCGAAGTGACGATGGTTGGTGAGAAAGACCAGGGTGCGTTGCTGGGCCTCGTCCCAGACCTCGATGCGGCGCAGGAACAGGTCACGGTCCGCGCGGGCCAGCTTGTAGAGGAAGACGATCTCATCGCACTGGACGGGGCCGCGTTCAGGGACCGGGCGGCGCTCCAGCACGCCGTAATCGGTGTTGTCCTTCATGCGGGTGACGAAGAAGACGCCCTGCTGGTCGAGGACGGCGAACCAGTCATAGTCGTTGTAGCCTCGGTCGAAGACCACGATGGTGCCGGGATCGAAGCGCAGGGTGGCGGCGATGCGGCTCTCCTGCACGCGGCCTTCGGTGACCACGGCGTAGCTGGGCAGCAGGCCCTGATGATCGAGCAGCAGATGCAGCTTGACGGCCCCCTTGGTGCGCCGGTACTGCGCCCAGTCGAAGACAGTGGCGCACAACTCGATCAGGGTGGCGTCGAGCGAAAGCAGCTTGTTCTTGAATCGAAACCCATGACCTCCAGCCACTTCGCGGCAGCGTCCGAGCAGTTGATAGAACACGCCCCGGTAAAGTTGCCACGGCCGGTGCTGGTTGGCGTAGGCCAGGGTGGAGCGCGAGGGCGCCTCCGGCAGTCCCAGATGCCGCAGCTTGCCCTCGCTGGCGGCCAGCCCGCCGCAGATCTCGCGCAACGACTGCGCCCGTCCCAAGTGGCAAAACAACATGGCCACGAACTGGCCCCAGCAGGTGAAACCGCGGGCATGGCGCTCGGCCCGGTGCTCGGCCACAACCTGCTCAAACTCGTGGCGGGAAAACAATTGCAACATCTGGCTGAAAATGCTGGATACTCGTGTCATGGCGGCGGTGGTCCTCCCGATGCGGATTACGTCTTCTCAACGCAAACCGTAACAGAGTTCTACCGCCGCCGCTCAAAACCTAATTTGGACAAGAGTGATGCATAGCGGGTAAAGTTTGATGAACTGTCGCGCCAGTATAATTTAGTGTTTCAAGAAGACCTGCTCCGTTGAATCAGGGTAATAGTTAATTAATATTTGAAGAGGAATTCGCCTGACAAGCAGAGTCGCCAAAATCAAATGCATTATTAATATTGTTGCTCCATTATACTTTTCGTCGCCAGTGGAGAACCGCTCGTGTGGCGTGTCAATAGTAGTAATATTTGCAACATCGTTGCCGTAGGCTGCATCGCCAACTCCCGGAAGGCAAGTGCTCGCAGTGTAATTTGGGTGGCTTCCATAAGAGGGGTAACATAAGTGTCGTCTTGATAGTTGTAACATGACCCCTTGGAGGCCAAGTTCTCAACATAAGCTCGCGCAGGTCTAGCTTCCGCCCCATGCTGTGAGCCACTATGTTTACGCTTGTAGCATTCGCTACACCCCGGGGTAGGGATGGTTAATTCTTTAAATCTCTCGACAACTTTATTTATCTCATAAGCCTTATTCAGCACGGATATCCTAGTTACGTTGGCCGGATCTGTGTTTCCTCCTTCATTCAGATCTAGAATTGAATTGCAAAAAAGCGTGCATCGGAACCTATTGGCTCTTGGCCGGGCAGACTAAATAGTTGCATGGGGCCATGGGGAAGGGGAGTACCAGTATTATCGCTTACTTGATAATAAGCATAAATCCAGAACACTATTGTATTCAATAATGTATTCTGCTTTGTTGGAATACATTGCACCTAGTGGTGACTTATCAAGTAAATCAAGCAGGGGTGTCCAGTCATAGGCGCTTCCGCACCATCCATGTACAAATAGAATCGGTCTGTTTGGCGGAGAAGGCTGCGCGCGTATGGACGTGGAGCTGAACAGCAGTGCCAGAATGACTAACGCCAGCCCGATGAAACGATTTGTGCTGCACCACTTCTGTACCAAGGCACGCATGAAACCCCCTATTGGTAAATCCCAGCACATCAGACTGCTCTATTGTTTTGTGTGCCCAGTGTCGGGCTTCAGACGAAAATGGATAATGAAGATAATTCGGCCTTCAGAAAGCCCAGCCTTCACCGACTTGATGACAGCGTTGTTGATCAGCGTCAATTGGGCTTTGAGTGTTCGCGGTGTCATGCGTGCGCCGGAGCACACGGCCAGACCTGCCGCGACCAACATCTTGAGAAGCATCGGTCTTTTCCCTTTGCCAAACGCCTTCCGACTAAAGAGAGCGGAAGGCTTCCAGCATTTCAGAACCGCTATTCTGTGATTCTGTGTCGCCAACACTGTACACCATGAGAGTTGACCACAAAGAGAACTTCTTTAACATCGGCTCTCCGACCGTGCGCTTATCGCACATTTCCCTGTTTGGACAAGTCAGTTGGACGGTGCCTCCATTGGTATCAGTATTTCAAAAAGCAAGACGCATTCATGCTGTCCCTTATTAGGGGGTTTGTCAACTCTTGCCCACACTCTAGTGTGTGACAGGAAGACCAAAACCGGAGGCGCGGCGATCCCGGAAGGGACGCAACCCCAAACTGCGAACCTACTACGAAGGCGTGTTGTCGCGGTTGATTGCTGCGCGTGTCGAAAGCGGCCTTACTCAGCGTGATGTCTCGTTGCGACTGGGCATGGCGCACTCGTTCATAAACAAGTGCGAATCAGGCGAACGCGCCATCGACATTGCAGAACTCTGGGCTCTCTCCAATCTGTATGGCAAGCCAATAAGCTATTTCGCTCCTGACAAATAATCAGTCGGGATATGCCATGAATGGACGGCTGTCTCTCCGTTCAATGGCCGGGTCGTTTTCGAATCATTCCATGATACGCCCCCAAGACATCCCCCATAGGCGTGCCCCAAAGGCCGCCGCGAAATCCACAGCTGATTGCGAGACCTTGTCCAGTTGAACGGAGAGAGGTTCCCATGAGGAGTAGGGGAACCTTCACGGGTGTGTGCGTAAGCTGTCATAGACTATCTGGCCGAGTTCCAACATTGAGTCTCTGCTCCAGTTCTGCAATAGTCACAACAACTTCGTCCACAGTCGGTATCGGCCGAAAATCATGCCAGACATGGCTTCATAATCCCGACGTCAGGTCGGCGAGCATCCCATCGTGAGGAGTCAGGGCGAAGCTGCCGGGAACGGCCGACGCTAGGTCAAAATCGGGCCGATTGAAAAACATTCGCGCGTGGCGCACGCAGTCTTCGGCCATGCTCTGCATCCTCCGTTGCCTTCTGCCCTATCTCCGAAGCCAGTAGTCGATAGACATCGTAGTAGTGGCGCGAGACGCGCTGTCCTCCTCCCTTCAACTCGCCACGGCGGTCCCACCACCGGCGCAGGCCATGCAGGATAACAACCTTGTCCCAGAAGGTACGGCTGGGGTCAACGGTGGTCACATTGCCGACCGCCAAATCAAGGTTCGGAAGGTCGTCCGCAATGTACGGCTTACGACGACGGGAGCATGAGGGTCGAGGGCGGACTTCGCGCCCGATTCGATCTTGATGGCTCGACGGATGTACGCATTGCCTTCTGCGGTCGCGGTGGGATACCAGAGAAGCAAGCTCTGGCCGTCGGGGTCAGCGGGATCGGTTTCCACGCGCGCCCGATTCGCGTTCAGGTTCGCGGATTCGAGTGTCTGCCGCAGCAGCGCACTCAACCGCTCCAGCATCGGGCCTTGGATGTACTTCTGGCAGGCAGCTTTGATGGCCTCCAAGCGGGCGTTGCGCTTCTTGCCGCTCAGAGCTTCCAACTCCTCGACGGTTGCGGGCTGTCCAATATCTTCCCGGAAGACGGTGATGTCGATGTCTTCGGAGAACCGTTCGATCAAGCCGTAACCTTTGGAGAGCGAGGTTCCGCCTTTGAAGAGCAAGCGTGGGCCACCGGCCTCCAGTTCATTGAAGAGCGCGTCGAGCGTCCAACAAACCCAGAAGTCCTTTTCAATATTCTGTTCGGCGGTGCCAAGCGGGTGGCGGCTCCGACAAAGAGGTCGCGGCGCTCTTCGTCGCTCGCCGCCAGTACGGTTTGAAAACCCTCGGTCATCGGCTGCTCGAACCCCTCGCACTC